>NZ_JAJSRO010000004.1:0-266579 GCF_021283425.1 Pseudomonas sp. NMI542_15
CGGATCATCTGCAACTGCTGGCAACCAATCGGCTCAACATTATCAACTGACTGTTGCACTTGGAACCTGAGGCCGCCATGCCCTTCTTGTTGATGATCGCGCCACGGCCTGTGTTGGTGGTTTCACAGGCAGCGAACAGGTCGTGCTGGCAGAAGAAACAGCTGCCGCAAGCGATCACGAAGGGAATCACTACGCGGTCGCCGATCTGCAGATTGGTGACGGCACTGCCGGTATCTTCGACGATGCCCATGAACTCATGGCCGAAGATATCGCCCGCTTCGGTTTCTGGAATTTTGCCTCGGTAGAGGTGCAGGTCAGAGCCGCAAATGGCTGTGGCGGTGACCCTGAGGATGATGTCGTCTTCCTGCTCAATGATGGGATCGGGGACGTTATCGACCCTGACGTCGTGTGCTCCGTGGTAGGTCAATGCTCGCATAAGGTCAGCTCCTGCAGTCGTTTTTCCGTGATAGGTATGCAGGGGAAGCCATGACAGATGGCAAAGTTCAGACCAACAAGTCCAGTGGTACTTAAAACTCATTCTCGACCCTACCATTTCAAGCTAACCCTTCCTGATCCCACCGCTATCGAACGATCTGAGCCCGTGCCAGAAGAGCCAGGCCGTTCAAACGAGGGGCGTGGCGATGGACGACAGGATGTTGGCATTCATGGTGTTCGCTGCCTCACGACCTGACGTGCTTGAGCAGGTACATAATATTCAGAGAAGGTGGGTCAGGTGGGCGATCTCGCACTTTTACATTTGAGTGCCCACGTTGGGGGCAGGGGCAGGGGCAGGCGATCTGCGCCGCTTGTTTTCATCTGCGCTCTAGCTGGCGCCATAGTTTTTCGTGAAAATAGAATGCTAAGGTGTTACATGCCGGCTCAATTACAGCTATCAGTCCGCCTGTGAGCGCTGAGCCGGTAAGTAAATATGCAACTGTGAATGCAATGGTGAAGTGAAGAATGCTAAAGCTGAACGTTTTCCATAATGGGCCTTTCGTTCGTCCGGAGCAGCAGCGTGTGTCAGATAGGCTTCGCATTGGCGCCCCTTTATCAGTTGTTTGCGCCGCCGGGTATCGCAGACGGCGCAAATATTGGGTCATCGTTTCGCTTCTTCGCCAGGTGTTGCCGACCGGCTCAGGAATGCGCGGGTGATTTCTGGCAAGTGCTCCCTCAACCAGTCGGCCATCGCGACCTCCTCCTTCAAAATCGCTCGGCACGCTTCGGCAGTAAGCTCATCACCTGAGGCCGTTGCTGCCTCAATAAGCACGGTATAGGAGGCGATTTCAAGGTTCTCAAATACATAACCAGACATAGCCCCTTTGACGACTTCATCACTCATGGTCATACCACCCACAGCCTGCCCGAATGCCATGAGCTTTCCTGCAAGATCTTTCAAAGTTGAAGGACTTCCTCCCAAACGCTTAATGCATTCCCCAAGTAGACGTTGTTGTCCCTCCGTCTCTGCGATGTGTTGAACGATCCGCTCACGAAGCTCGGGATAATTTTCTAACCGCTCTGCTTGTGCTTTGAGCATTTTCTCCGCTTGCTGCTCCATTGCATGAGCATCTCGCAGCCAATCGAGTAAGTTTTCAGTCGGGGTCGTCATGGTCAATATCCTCGGAAATGAGTTATTGGGAATCCGGATTGTCTCAGGGGTTCGTTTCGGTCGACGAATGGATGGGTACGCTAAAGATTAGAGTTAAGGTATTTTCGAGTGATGTGAAATTTCGATTGAACTTATCTTCCCGGTCCATTCATCCAGAAAGCGGATATAGATTTAGCACGTAATAACATCTGTTCGCTCCTAAGCATTGATGGTGCCTACATTAGAGGGCGCCTGCTTACTAGCCGCGAGGAGCAAACCATGTTTATCCATAACAAACGCTTGCAATATACCGTGCGTGTCGCCCAGCCCAATCCCGGCCTGGCCAATCTGTTGCTCGAACAATTCGGTGGTGCTCAGGGCGAGCTGGCCGCTGCTAGCCGATATTTCACCCAGGCACTGGCGGAAGACGACCCAGGGCGTAAAGACCTGCTGATGGATATTGCAACCGAAGAGCTCAGCCACCTGGAGATCGTCGGCTCCATAATCGTCATGCTCAACAAGGGTGCCAAAGGCCGCTTGGCCGAAGGGGTCGAAGAGGAAGGCGAGCTGTATCGAGCAATCAATGGTGCGGGTAACGACTCCCACATCACCAGCATCTTGTATGGTGCCGGTGCTCCACTGACCAATTCGGCTGGCGTCCCTTGGAGCGCTGCCTATGTCGATACCATAGGCGAGCCTACAGCAGACTTTCGTTCGAACATTGCAGCTGAAGCGCGAGCCAAGATCGTCTACGAACGTCTGATGAACGTTACCGATGACCCGGGCGTGAAAGAGGCGCTGGGCTTTCTCATGACCCGGGAGATCGCCCATCAGCTTTCCTTTGAAAAGGCGCTTCATACCATTCAGCCGAACTTCCCCCAAGGCAAACTCCCTGGTATGCCGGAGTTCACCAACAAGTATTTCAATATGTCTGGTGAGCCCAATGTGCGTGGCCCTTGGAACGAGGGCAGTGAGTGGGAGTACGTGGAAAATCCATCAGCTGCTGTGGATGGTGGGGATGGCACCGCTTCGGTGACGCTCACTCCTGCCGAAGCTGAAACAGTTGAGGCGATGAAGCTTCGGACAATGTCTGATCCAACCGCCAACCCGGTTACAGGCGCAGATCTCGGCTCCGGCTTGATTAATGGCAAAGACTGAGAAAGTCGGAGGCATCATGAACATTCTGCGCAAGAAAGCCTCGCTACATCGCCTGTTTGGTGTTGAGCACCTCATGAGCCAAGCGTTGGCCGAATTTGAAGCTGAGTCCCGCCTGGCCTGTCGAGCTCTGCGTGTACGCATGGCCGTAATGACCTTCGGAGTCGGCTCGCTTCTACCCAACGACCTTCCCGGCGATGCGCCGGAAGTCGAGCGCCCGGAAACTTTTCTGAGTAACACCCTGCACTGATCACTACCGTCTAGGAGATAACCAATGGCTGCACGGAAAACTGTTGAAGACCTGTTTATCCATGAACTGTCTGATGTGTATAGCGCAGAAAAGCAGATCACCAAGGCGCTGCCTCGGTTGGCCAGGGCCGCCACCAATCCACTACTGGCCGACGCCTTCACATCCCACCTGGCCGAGACCCAGGGTCAGATCGAGCGCATCGACCAACTGGTGGAGTCGGCAGGTTTGAAGCTCAAGCGGATGAAGTGCGTTGCGATGGAGGGGCTGGTGGAGGAGAGCAAGGAATTGCTCGATGAAATCGAACAAGGCGCGGTGCTGGATGCCGCACTGATCGGCGCCTGCCAGAAGGTAGAGCATTACGAGATCGCCAGCTATGGAACGCTGATCGCCATGGCCAAGCACTTGGGAATGAAGGAAGCAGTGTCGTTGCTGGGCGATACCTTGGCCGAGGAAAAAGCGGCGGACGACAAGCTTTCTGCTATCGCTGAAGAAGGAGGTAACCAGGCGGCCACACTCGAAAAATGAAGGCGCAAGCCCGGTGCCGATGCACCGGGCTTTTCACACCTTACTTTCCCTTGGATTTTGGGGGATGATCACCATCATGATGATCGCCAAACACGACAGCCTCTCCCCGAAGGGGGCGCGCCCAAGACCTTATCTAACACAGTTGTTGCAGGCGGCTATTGGCTAGACCGGCTATTCGTAGTGGATGGCGTAGCTGTTGAAGAACGATGTACATGGGCACCGGTTGGATCGGTGATTTGAATGACATTACCGTGCTGCCAGCCATCCGCCTGGGGATCAGCATCAGGAATACGGATGTCAGCCCGCTCGCCTTTGGTTTTCCCAGCATCCACACCCAAGCGCCCATTGCGCTGTTCGACCATCGCCGGGTCAGCCTGCCCATCTGCGGTAAAGCCCATCATCAACTGCGGCACCCCCACCGGCAGCGCTTTGTCCTGATCGGTATGCCAGGTGTGCCACGTCTTCCCGTAGGTGTGAGCCAGTCGCGCCATCAGGGCATGTTCCGCAGGATCAGGGATGCCTGGGGCGATCAACTGCCCAGAGGAGACCTCGTAGCCATGACTGTGCCATATCGCCTTCTCCCTCGTTGGTAAGCCGGCAAAAAGCTTCTCGTCGATGATGTACTCGACGCCCATGATCTTCGCCCCCTTGGTATTGCCGTCGAATATCACACATTGAATGACATCCTCGTTGAGGATGGAGCAGTAGTGGTGCGCTTCCATCTGCACGTCCGGATGCCCGTTGTAGAAGTGAAAGCCATCCAGGTAAGCGTTGATGGCCTCAATGGGCGGCTTGGACTGCAGCGTCGCGGCGCCGGCTTCCAGCAGCTGGGTTTTAGCAGACTCGGGCCTGCCTGGTGTCTCCACAGGAGACTTCGTTTCGTGAGCGGAGCAGGCCCACAGCAGAGAGCAAGCGAGGGGAAGGGTTATCGTTTGAAATAGCTGTCGCATGAGAAAGGCTCTGGCTGGTGTCCTTAGAGGACAACCATGGCCAATAAAGCGGACAGCCCAACGGACGAGTGGTCTGAGTCAGTTTCAAATGGCTAATCCATCCAATAACGGCCTCTTCGCTGGCCAAAGCAGTGCTCGACCAGCTGAGGTAGTTGCCGTCCAGGGTGTCCAGCAGCGAGTGGATAGCCTGTTCCCTGAAACTGCCGACGTCGTGCAACTTGGCGGCTGACCGGGAGCAACCTGCCCACGAAAGTTGTCCAGATTTAACGAACCAGGCGCAATGATCAAGGAGATTCTCGTGACCGAAAAGAAGGCGCGCGTCAGCAACCAGGCTTCGGGCGACATTTCCGGCTTGGCCCGCGATATGTTCTTCGCCGCGGTGCAAACTACCCGGATGCCGATGATCGTCACCGATCCTAACCGAGACGACAACCCGATCATCTTCGCCAACCGGGCCTTCCTGGAAATGACAGGTTATGCCGCGGAGGAGATTCTGGGCCAAAACTGCCGATTCCTGCAGGGGCCCGACACCGACCGCACGGTGGTAGACAGCCTGCGTCAGGCCATAGAGCAGCGCGTCGATATTGCGGCTGAGATCCTCAACTATCGTAAGGACGGTTCAAGCTTCTGGAATGCCTTGTTTCTCTCGCCGATTTTCAATGAGCGCGGTGAGCTGATCTATTACTTTGCTTCTCAGCTGGATGTCAGCCGACGCCGCGACGCCGAAGACGCCCTGCGTCAGGCGCAAAAAATGGAAGCGTTGGGGCAGCTGACAGGCGGAATCGCCCACGACTTCAACAACCTGTTGCAGGTCATGGGTGGCTACCTGGGCCTGATCGCCCGTCAAGCCGAGAAGCCCCAGGCGGACCTGAACCGTATTCGCCGTAGCGTCGGGCATGCGCAATCGGCAGTCGACCGTGCCAGTACCTTGACCAAGCAATTGCTGGCGTTCGCCCGTAAGCAGAAGTTGCATGGACGGGTACTGAACCAGAACCACCTGATTGACGATGCGCGCCCAATCATCGAGCGTACGTTCGGCGCCGAGGTGACGGTGGAGTTTGATCTTGAGGACCAGCTGCGTAGCTGCCGGATCGACGCGACACAGGCAGAAGTGGCCCTGCTGAATATTTTCCTCAACGCCAGGGATGCCCTGATAGGCCGCAAGCGGCCGCACATATTCATCGCAACCCGAAACGTCCTGATCACCGATCCAAGCCTGTCGTTTGACGGATTGCTGCCGGGTGGCTACGTGAGTATATCCATCACCGACAACGGTGTCGGTATGCCTGCGGGCATCCGTGACCGTGTGATGGACCCTTTTTTCACCACAAAGGAAGAGGGAAAAGGGTCGGGGCTGGGGTTGTCGATGGTGTACGGTTTTGCCCGCCAGTCCGGGGGCGCGGCGCGTATCTACACCGAAGAAGGCGAAGGTACCACGTTGCGCCTGTACTTCCCGGTGGATGACGCTCAGCTGGTGCAGCAGCAACCGTCGAAAGTGGCTAAGCGCAGTGCTGGCAGTGAGCGCATCCTGATCGTCGAGGACCGGCCGGATGTGGCCGAGCTGGCGAAGATGGTGTTGGAGGACTACGGCTATGCCGCCGACATGGTGCTTAACGCCCGCGAGGCGCTTAAACTGATCCAGGCTGGGGAGCGATATGACTTGCTGTTTACCGACTTGATCATGCCGGGCGGCATGAACGGCGTAATGCTTGCCCGAGCCGTGCGGCGCCTGCAACCTGGGATCAAAGTCTTGCTGACGACAGGCTACGCGGAAAACGCGATCGAGCGGACTGACATTGGCGGCGCCGAGTTCGAGGTCATCTCCAAGCCCTGCCAGCCACACGATCTGGCTTGCCGGGTCAGACAGGTACTAGATGGTCCGACTGGCGTGGCGTGATGGGCAACGGGGCGCAAGCAAGCTGTTTTGATGGCAGGTGCGCGTGAGGCCGCCATGATGCCCGGATTGGGCTGCGCCACGGGCACGGTGTGTTGCAATCTTATTGTGCATGAACATGGGACGTCCACATCAGCGCGCAGGAGCAGCCCGGCTGCCCCTGCGATTTTCACGGATGACTAGCGGTTGTCATCACTCTTGCGACCGCCACCGTGGCTATGCTGGCCACCGACCCGTCCGGCTTCCGAGGCTTTTTCGCGGTCATTGGCAAAGTTGCCGCCGGACGCCTGGCCGCCCTTGTGGCCAGCTTCGGATGCCCGCTCAGGGTCGTTCTTGAAATTACCGCCGGATGCCTGGCCACCCTTGTGACCTGCTTCCGAGGCGCGCTCTGGATCGTTCTTGAAATTACCTCCTGACACCTGGCCGCCTTTGTGCCCGGCCTCGGATGCCTTTTCCCGGTCATTGGCAAAGTTGCCTGGATTGGTGTTGGCGTTGCCACCTTGATTCCCGCGGTCGTCTTGATTGCTAGCCATGATTGACACCTCATGTCGGTAGTTACACAGGAAGGTCTGTGTTAACCAGTGACCCATGGAAAGCGGCACATCGTGCAAAGAATTTCACTCGGGCGGACAAGAGTCTCTAATGAAAGTTGGCCTTTCATCTTGTGGCAAACAAAACTGGCGACCAAGCATGCAGGAAGCCTTAATCATGCACCACCAAAGCCTTGCACGATGGCAAACAGAGTTCACCCTTGCCGGCTGCCAGCCGTCTTTTGGGCTGAACGAATGCGAACCGATAACGATCAATCCTACTGAGTCGTCCATCCCCATCTGAAAAAAGGAGTATCCGTATGGCCAACTACCTGTACTTGATCAGCTACATCCTCGACAACCAACCCGGCACCTGCGAGCTGCGCAGTGAACAGGAAAACTTGAGTCGCGAAGCGGCGCGCGATTACCTGCAAGGCCTGCATCGTAGTGAAGCGTCGTCGTTTACTGACGTGCAGGTGCAGCGCCTTGAGCATGACCACGAGCGCGGCACATCGCCGGGGCATTGCCAACAGCCCTGAGCAGGGGCGGCACGCATGGTTTCATCCATTAACCCGCTCAGCAACACCATCGCCAGCCGGCAGGACAAGCCCGTGGGCGAGGACGGGTCACAAACCGAGCATGTTGTAGTGCACGTAGTACATGATCCATAGCGACAACCCCACCAACAGCACGATGATCACCACGGAGAACACCAGCGCCACCAGGCTCCAGCGCTGCTCACGCGCGGTGGTCAGGTGCAGGAAGAACATCATGTGCACCAGAATCTGCACCACCGCGCAGACCAGCGCCAACAGGAAGGTAGCGGCGCGCGGCAAGCTGGGAAACATGGCCAGCCCGAACGGCACAATGGTCAGCAACGCAGCCAGCAGGAAGCCGATATTGTACGATCTGTGGCTGGACTGGCTGGCGCCGGCACTGCTGTGAATCTGGCTTTCGTTGCTCATCAGATCACTCCGAACAGGTAGACGACGGTAAACACGCACACCCACACGATGTCGAGAAAATGCCAGGACAGGCTCAGGCAGCTCAGCCGTGTGGAGTTGACACAGCACAGGCCACGCTGCTGGACCTGGATCATCAGCAGGGCCATCCACACCAGGCCGACCAGCACGTGCAGGCCATGGGTGCCGACCAGGGTGAAGAAGCCGGTGAGAAACGCGCTGCGCTGCGGCCCGTAGCCCTCGGCGATCAAGTGGTGGAACTCGTTCACCTCCATGGCGACGAAAGCCAGGCCCAGCACAAAGGTGACCCCCAGCCACTGCAGCACCCGGCGCTTGTCCTTGCGGTGGTTGGCCAGCATGGCGTAGCCATAGGTGATGCTGCTGAGCAGTAGCAGGCTGGTTTCGCCCAGGACGTAGGGCAGCTCAAAGATGTCCGCAGGGCCAGGGCCGCCCGCCACGGACTGGCCCAGCACCGCATAAGTGGCGAACAACGTGGCGAACAGGATGCAGTCGGTCATCAGGTAGATCCAGAAGCCGAACAGGCTCAGCGAACCCGCATCCTCGTAGCCTTGCCCCTGCTGGTGGGCGCTTTCGTTCAAGATGATGTGCGACATGGCTCAGGCCTCCGCCATCAGCTGACGCCGTTGGGTTTCCACGCGTTCGACTTCCTCGGCCGTCACGTAGTACTCGGTATGCCGGTCGTAGCTGCGTACGATCAGTGCTGCCACCGTGGTCAGCAGTGAGGCAATCGCCAGCCACCAGATATGCCAGACCAAGGCGAAGCCCAGCACTGTGCTCAATGCGCCGATCAACACGCCCAGGCTAGTGTTGCACGGCATGTGAATCCTGCGAAAATCCGCCTCGATCAGCGTCTTGACCCCACGCTCCTTCATTCCCCAATAGGCGTCGATGCCGTGCACCACCGGTTGCTCGGCAAAGTTGTAGAACGGCGGCGGTGACGCAGTGGCCCACTCCAGCGTGCGGCCATCCCAGGGATCGCCGGTGTGGTCGCGGTTTTCGTGGCGCTTGCGGATGCTCACAATCAGTTGCATTACCTGGCAGGCCACGCCGCAGAGGATGATAAGCACACCAACCATCTCCAGCAGCAGAAACGGCCGCCACTCAGGCACATTGAAATGGTTCAGGCGCCGGGTCATGCCCATGAAACCGAGAAAGTAAGATGGCATGAAAGCGAAATAGAAACCCGCCAGCCAGCACCAGAACGCGGCACGCCCCAGCGGGTCGTAGAGCTTGAAACCGAACGCCTTGGGGAACCAGTAGGTCAGGCCACACAGGTAGCCGAACACCGCGCCGCCAATAATCACGTTATGGAAATGCGCGATGAGAAACAGGCTGTTGTGCAGCAGGAAGTCTGCGCCCGGCACCGCCAGCAGCACGCCGGTCATGCCGCCAATGCTGAAGGTGACGATGAAGCCCACCGTCCACAGCATGGGTGTCTCGAAGCGCACCCGACCGCGGTACATGGTGAACAGCCAGGTGAAGATCTTCACCCCAGTCGGGACGGCGATGATCATGGTCATAATGCCGAAGAACGCGTTCACGTTCGGCCCGGCGCCCATGGTGAAAAAGTGGTGTACCCAGACGATGAACGACAGCAGGGTGATGACGATGGTGGCCCAGACCAGCGAGTAGTAGCCGAACAGCCGCTTGCGTGAAAAGGTAGAGGCCACCTCAGAAAAGATTCCGAAAGCCGGCAGGATCAGGATGTACACCTCCGGGTGGCCCCAGGCCCAGATGAGGTTGATATACATCATCGGGTTGCCGCCCATCTCGTTGGTGAAGAAATGCATGCCCAGGTAGCGGTCCAGGCTGAGCATGAACAGCGTGGCGGTGAGAATGGGGAATGCGGCCAGAATCAGTATCGAAGTGCACAATACCGTCCAGGTGAACACCGGCATGCGGAACAAGGTCATGCCGGTGGTGCGCATTTTTAGGATGGTGACGAAGAAATTCAGCCCGGTCAGCAACGTCCCAACGCCGGAGATCTGCAAGGACCAGATGTAGTAATCCACGCCTACGCCCGGGCTGTAGCCGATACCGGACAAGGGCGGGTAGGCGACCCACCCAGTGCGGGCGAACTCACCGATCCCCAGCGAGAGATTCACCAAAACCGCACCCGATACGAACAGCCAGAAGCTCACCGCGTTCAGAAACGGGTAAGCCACGTCGCGCGCACCGATTTGCAACGGCACGACGATGTTCATAAGGCCGACCACGAATGGCATGGCCATGAAGAAGATCATGATCACGCCGTGAGCGGTGAAGATCTGGTCGTAGTGTTCCGGTGGCAGATAGCCGGGCGAGCCGTCCGAAGCCATGGCTTGCTGAGTACGCATCATCAGCGCGTCGGCAAAACCCCGCAGCAGCATCACCAGGGCGACCACGATGTACATCACGCCGATGCGCTTGTGGTCGACCGAGGTCAACCACTCCTTCCACAGATACGTCCATTTGCGCTTGTAGGTAATCATCCCAAAGCCGCAAACGCCGATCATGCCGACTACAGCAAGGGTGTACATGATGATGGGTTCGTCCATGGGGATGGCGTCCCAGCTCAACTTTCCGAACATGCGGGTCACTCCTTGCTGCCTTTCGGCGCTTCATCATCAGGGATGCTCAGGCGCCGTTCGACGTCGTTAGACCGGTCAATGCCCTGGTACTTGTCGATCAGGGACTGGAACAGGCCGTCGTCCACCTTGGCGTAGTGCTCCACAGGATGGGCGACGCTCGGTTTGGCCAGCTGTGCATAGCGCGCCTGGTCAAGCCGATTCGGTGACCTGCGCACCGCTGTCACCCAGGCGTCGAAACCGGCTTGGTCTAAAGCCAAGGCCTCGAAATACATATCGGAAAAACCCGGCCCGTTGTAGTTGGCAGCGATGCCGTTGTAGGTACCCTTGTGGTTGGCGATCAGATGCAGCTGGGTCTGCATGCCCGCCATGGCATAGATTTGCCCGCCGAGGGCCGGAATGAAGAATGAAGTAATGGCGCCATCGGAGGTCACCCGAAAATCCACCGGGGTATCCACTGGCATGGCCAACTCATTGACCGAGGCGATGCCGAGTTCGGGATAGACGAATAGCCATTTCCAGTCTGTGGCGATCACCTGAACCTTTATCGCCGGTCGGTCAGCCACGAGTGGTCGGTACGGGTCCAGCGCATGGGTCGAGCGCCAGGTCACCACGCCGAGCACAATGATGATGATAAGCGGCACACCCCAGACCACTGCCTCGATAGCGCGCGAATGGTTCCATTCCGGCGTGTAGCGCGCCTTTTCATTGGAGGCGCGGTAGTGCACCGAGAATACCAGCGCCATGATCATGACCGGGACTACCACTATCAGCATAAGCAGCGTGGCGAGAATGATCAGGTTGCGCTGCTCCAACCCGACCTGACCTTTTGGATTGAACAACACCATGTCGCAACCCGAGAGCTGCAAAGCACCGATGCTGAGCAACATAAGACCGAGCAACCGTGCGCCATACGTGAATCTCGTGGCCATGATCTTGTCCTGTAGCGATTGCCAGTTGTTTTGCTTGTGGCGTTAGAAGGACGGCGACGAAACGAAGGTTGTATGAGATTTGCGGATTGGCGACGAATGGTGGATGTACAAAAAAACCGCTTTGTATAACTCGGCCGCCTGTCCGATGGCGTCGTTTCATTTGGACTGATTACGCGCGCGAGGCTATCTACCGCTGACAACAGCAGAGGACAGGCAGATGAAAAGAAGAGGGGAAACCTATCGTCAATGGTGCGATCCGATCCTGCACCACCAGATCCATGAGGAAACGCTGGACACAGGAGCCTGTCTCGAAGTGCAGGCACGCTTGTCACGAACGGGTGCCACTCAGTTGTTCATCGGAGTTTATCGCGCCGATGGCTCGATGATGAGTGAGCAAGCCTTTTTCCAATGCCCTGGCGAAACCATGAGTCGGGCGATGGTGTGGGGCGTCGGGTATGCCAGGCGAGTCGCGACCGAGGGCAAGGCGTTCGATGTCGAAGTGGTTGGAAGTTGAGGTGCGGGAGGAACCAGGCGAAGCAGCTGTTCCGATCGGATTGCTACCGGCGGGCGGTGATGGTCAATCCTTACTGTCAGGCTGTTCACCAGAAGGGGTTTACATCGCATGGATGGTGTTGCTTTACCGGTCGAGGGGCTGTAATGGGTGGATAGTTGTCATCCGCGACCCACCACTACACCGCGTCATCCCATAAGACGACCATGTACAACCAGTGGGCTCAATGGAAAGGAAGCATGTCTCTGCCGCGCGCCTTGGGCATGACCCGACGCGGGTGGCAGCAGACGGTGGAGCATCCTTTCGGAACGCTCAAACTGGGAACCACCCACTTCCTGGTCAAGACCCTGCCGAGGGTAATCGTCGAGATGAACCTTCAAGCTATCCTACAACCTCAAATGAATGATGAAGATAATCGGAATTGCAGGACTACGTAAGCGATCAGGGCATGAGGCCAGCTGCCGCGGTCCAGATGGCACAACCACCATGCCTATGACCGATCCAGGGTGATCCACGCCTCCATCTGCTAGACCTACAGGCCTGGTCCGCATATCTTCTTCGTGAACTGGGGCTTTTTTACACAGCCTGGGATGATAGCGCACACTTTTGCTCGGAACGGATCACACTGCAATCGAGAAAGTTCGAATCCCTACGCTTCCGCCACTAATTCTCATTAAAGCCCTGATTTTTCGGGGCTTTTTTGTGCCTGTGTGTTTTTGGTCCCCCATCTGGTCCCCCATTTTTAGTGTGGCTTATGCTGGTTTGCTGCGGATTGTGATGGACATATGGCCTAGCAACTCACGTTTGGAAGGGAGCGATTTTTCCAAGGCAGCCTAGGTATGCTTGGCTCTTGCCGGCAGCTATCGACCCGGCGCCTGAATATTGGGGTCGCTTCGCGACACATCGCCGATACGCGCGGCTCTCACAGAGGCTGGCGCAGGTCTGGAAGCTGGTGATATTCCTATGGGAACCGGTTTGCCGCGATGAGGCCTGAACTGCTAAACACAAGGCCTTGGATCGATGCCGGCCATCAGACCGTCGCTATCGTCCTATGATGGATCAACGTAGCAGAATGGGCAGAGCATGAAGCGAACCTTGGAAGGCATGGCCAAAGCCGGCGAGCCGCTACTGCGCGAAGCCCTTGATGCGATAAGGGCGCATCAGGCCGCGCAAGATAACGGGGCATCTCCAGAGACAATCGAGCGGCTTAGAGTGTTGGCTGACTCCGTTTATCACGCGGTAGTGGATTTCCAGGTGCTTGAAGCCGGCAGTCTGTCTGAATCAATTCACTGATATCGAGGCACTGATGCCCAAACAGTCGAAGATTTTGCCGCCCGACCACCCAGCCTACACCGAGGCAATTGAGGCAATGCGCCGTTACCACGAAGCTCAGGATACCGGCGCGCCTGCGATAGAGGTGGAAAGATTACGCCTGATAGCTGAATCTCTGTTCCAAGCTGTAACCGACTATCAAATGAAAGCCTTTGGCCACGGCGGCGGAACTGTTCACTGATTGGCAGTTGCGCGGAAGATGAAGCGTCCTGCTGAGTGTCTGTTTTTGACCCCATTGCGGACTTCCGGATGTTAGCGCCGCTGCTCGGCCCATCGCCTGCAAGCGCGACTCCCACAGGTGTTTCGCGGATCTGGAAGCTGGGCGGCTAAAATCGGTTATGGCGCCTACGCTGACAACATGAAGTCTCTGATCAACATCTGCTTTGGGTCGGTTAACGCCTCTGGACCGGGCTGACCATCGTTGCCTTAACGAGCACCCGGGCTATCCACATCCGAAGTCCTGACTCGGTCTCACTTTTCGTGGGTTTCAGCTTTAGCTTTCAGTCCAGCCTCAGGGCTTCAGCATCAGTATTTGAAACGTAAGCCTGGAAATGGTCGCGGGCGAACTCCTCGCTGTTGCTTTAGGCTTTCGTTAAGCTTCGGCGAACTGCGCCGATTTACCTCGCTTTTGGCTAAGGTCCGTCCGTCACAACCGATCAACGCGTCGGCGAGGTAGAGGTATGGGGATCTAGGTACCCGGTCGAGACGCCTCTATAGGGGCCTAAGCAGTCTTGGAGGTAATGCATCAAAGCCTAAGCTGTGCCATCATTGTGCCCACCGGACCTGTAAATAGTAGGAAGCTATGAATCTCATTGATAGTGTGATGATTAAAGGTTTTTGGGGGAATCACGAAGTATCCTTCAAAGCAAGCGAGGATTTGAATTTCCTCATCGGTCCAAATGGTTCAGGTAAATCCACTACGCTCAAAATAATCTCTGGCGTTCTTCGCGCTGACAAAGATTACCTCTCTGAGCTTGACTTTGAGTCGGTTCGTATAAATTTGAAGGATCCACGCTCCAAGCGAAAACCATATATTGAAGTAGTTAAAAATCTTGGGGTGCCATTCTTTCATTGTGATTATAAGATTGTAGAGTCTTCTACTGAAAAACCCTATGCGTATGTTTTGAGTGATGTGGATGGTTATGATACGGTTAGCAAGGGCTCGTTTTTTATAAGAGCTCAGTTAGCTGGGAGTACTGCCGCGAGCCGTACTCTAGCAAAGCATCTCTCTGAAATGGTGTCTTTGACTTGGCTATCTGTTCAGCGAGCCGCTTCGCTGAAGGGGCCAGGTGGAAATGATCCGGTTGATTTGAGGTTGGATGATTTCTCGAATCGATTGGTTAGATACCTTTCCTCTTTGAGTAAGCAGGTGAATGCTCTGCATGAGCGTTTTCAAGAACATGTATTCTTATCTTTGCTGGTCAAGGAGAATGACAAGGTGGCAGCCCTTCCTGGGCGTGAGAAGGTCGACAGTGAAAAGCAGGCACTCCTACAAATATTTTCTGAATTTAAGTTGGACAAAAGAAGTTACCAAAAGAAGCTAGATGGACATTTTGGTATGCTGGAGGATCTCCGAGGGCGATGGGGTAAAAGTACAGATCTCAAACCGGCCGACTTTATGGCGATTTTCTCCCTGCACAGAATCGAAAGTACCGTGGATGTCTGGGAGGGTATCACCAAAGAGAAAAATCGGATTGTTTCTTCTCGGGATCTTTTCTTAGCTATACTGAATAAATTGCTTTTGAAGAAAACCATTTCGCTCAATGAGCGTAATGAGTTAGTGATTAAGACTGAATCTGGAAAAATTTTGAAGCCCTCCCAGCTTTCTTCTGGGGAAAAGCAGATCATCGTTATTCTTGGTGAGGCTTTGCTGCAGGAAGGTCAAAGCTTTATATATATGGCAGATGAGCCTGAGATTTCGCTTCACGCAGCTTGGCAAGAAAGTTTGGCAAAAAATATAAAAAGCCTTAATCCTGCCGCTCAGATTGTCTTCGCTACCCATTCCCCTGATGTGGTCGGGGCCAACCAAGATCGTTTGATTCACATGGATCGCTGCGTGAAATGACATTTACAAGAACTGTGTCAGGTCGATCGAATTTGCCTGCGTTTTTGGGCGTCAGTATGGTGGTCTATACAGAGGGTGGCGAGTTCAATAAAGAGAAAAAACAAAGCGACTGTTCAATTGATGCGGTTTTTTGGAAAGGATTTTTTTCACGATTTTTACCAGGTCTGAGTTATGAAATTAGACCTCTTGGCTCAAAGGATAATTTATTGCCTTATGCTCAAGATGTTGCCGCATCAAAAATATCCAATACCATAGTGGCTATGGATAGAGATCATGATCATCATCGCCATTGTTTGATTGATCATCCGTTTGTTCTCTATACATATGGTTACAGCTGGGAGAACGATGCTTGGCAAGCTGAAGCTATTATCTCTAAGCTTGAGAGAATTTCTGTGAAAGGCGTTAGTGCTGAAGCTGCAGAAGTGATTAGAGTTAAGTGTCGTAATTTTTTGGTGGATTTCAATAGGTTGATTTTTGTAGATGTGCTCTGCTCGCTAAAAAGGGTGCAGGGAATTCATCGTGAAAAATTCTGGGCGTATGTTGATGTTCGTGATTCTAATAGATATAGAGTCAAGAAAGAATCTTTTAGGAAGTTAATTGGCACCATTAAGTCGGGTAGAGTGGAAAAATTTCAGTTTAGTGGTTGCGATAGGGTTGTGGCAGCCCGCGACTGTTACGGTAAGTTGTGGGCAAAATTTTTGTATGGGATTTTTTGTGAGTGTTTTCGTGATGTTACAGGTCAAAAAAATCTGAATAGAGAAATGGCGGATGTATTGGTCGCTGAGCATTTTCAGTATACGGATCTAGACAAGGATCCGGATTTGAAAAATTATTATCAGGGTATGGCCTCGGCTTTGCGTGCACGAGTCGCTGATGCTACTCGAATATAGAGGTTGATCTGTGGGGTTGTCTGTGGTGATGTCTTTATTTTTTGATAATTTTGAATGCGTTTTTGTCATTCTCATGGCCTGGAGATAAGGCAATGCTAAAGTCCCCTTGTTGGATCTCGATAGTTTTGCGGGAGTCATTAGTTGCAATGACGATTCCATCGAGAATCCATAATTTTGGATCTGTTTAAGTGGCTAGATGCAGGTTGGAGTTACTTGACCAGTACGAGATGTGAATTATCCGCAGGCAGGGCAGCGAAAATATCTGTTGAGCTGTTCAGTAAGTATCCATTCAGAATGTTCGTTTTGCGAGGACCTCTCACAGTGCAAGCCCAAATGTTTTGCCCATTAGACCTTTTCCGATGAATGCCCAGTTTCTCAAATTGACGCTGAACGCGCCGCCAATGCTCGATCTGGTTGCTTCCATCAGACTGCTCCGGTTGCTCGGCAGCATAGCGCTGGAAAATGCCCGGTGTGACCAGGAAGAAAGTACCGTCCACCGTATGGACCTTGGCCTTACTGTCGTTGATCACTAAGCGATGACTGTTAACTCCCTCGCGCAGCCACTCGATAAAGGCCTGCCCCACGGAATACTGTGGTGGAGGAGTGGCAGATTGAGCCATCTCAACAGCTGATCCACTCTCGCGTTCGCCCTGCACTTGCAACATGTCCATAAGGTCGTCGAGGTAGTCGAATTCCTGATTCTGCAGCACGGCGCCGGCTTGTTTTGCTTCTGGTGTTGCAGGCGGCTGATCCGGGGCCGACTCGTTGGTTTCGCTGGTCGGTAGTGGGCCATCCATCATCGGCTCTACCGTGCCGCTAAAGTAATCTGGCCTCGGCTCATTGGCCCAGATCAGGCTCGGCTGCAGGCGAAGAAAGGTAAAGCGATGTTGCCAGTCATCCTCTGAAACGGTGGCGCTCCACACCGCTTTGCCCTCTGGTGTCACATCCACCAGTCCATGCGACTGCAGCTCATCGAACAAGGCAATGTTGGAGGAGGGGATGCCATCCACTGCCTGGGCGAGCAGGTAAGCGCGCAGTTTGTCGGTGGCGGTCTTGCTGACCAGCCACAGATGGTCTTGGGTAAGCCAGCCAGCCGCGCCGGGCTGGTTGAATTTGAACTCTTTTTTGGCCAGGTGACGCAGGCCTGTGAGTAGGTGATGCTGCAACGAATGTTTGGGTGCCTGCAGGGCTTTGGTGGGATTGGCGCCGATGTTCTGCGCGGTGGAGACCCGGTCAGCTTGTAGCACCAGTTCCCCGAGGGTGCCGGCGTGCTCGTAGTGATTGGCCAGCAGGAACAGTAGGTGTCCCCACAGGATTGGATAGTTGCTGAGCCAGTCAAGCTGACGGGATGTCAAAACTTGTGTGTACAGCAGCCCGGTGGCGGCGCCGTGAAGCTTGTAATCGCGGCCGGCTACGTAGCGAAAGCGGTAGGGCAGGGTCAGAGGACCGTGCCAGGGGTGCCACACCTCACCATTTTCATACTCGACCTGCAGGTCGACGGCAATCTTACCAATGTCGTGAAGCAGGGCGCCGTAGGCAATCGCCGCGCTCCAGGCGTCGGCCTGGGCGGCCTGGTCTTCCGGTGCGGCGCCGCTGGGTAGCAGGTACGACTGGCGCAGCTTCAAACTGCAGGCCACCAGTTCCAGTCCATGGTCCAGCATGCCGCCCGGATAGGCATGGTGGTGGCTTTCGCTGGCGGGGAGTTGCTGTACATAGCTGGCGTAGCGGTGGATCGGGTCAAGGTAGAGCTGATTGAACTGCGGCTCGGAGAGCGCCGTGTATTGCCAGATGCGCTGCAGCAACTTTTTCCGGTGGTCGGCACAGAGCAGGGATTCGGCGAGTAGTGGGAGGAGAAATCCCTCGGGCGCTGGAGCGAGTATGGGCTCCGCAGCATTGCCTTTTTCATGCTTGAACCACCAGCGCTTCATCGGGTTACCTGCTTTGTATTCAGAAGGTCCTTTTGCCTTTTCGGATAGGCCTCTTACCCTTGTGCCCCCTTACCATTGCCGCCGTTACCCTTTAACGCCTTGAGCCTTTTCGCGAACGCGAAAATTCGAAGCCTGGCGCATCGGGTTACCTGTGGTACCGGAATGACCTGTCCTTTTCCTGTGAGGTAGACTGTCCGGCATTATTTCGAGGAAGGTGGCCTGATGACGTTGAGCGATGCCATTTTGATCGTGCTACTGGCTGACCGGATTCATGGTACCGATGCTGCCATTCGATCGGCCGCCACGCGCTGTGCGAAACAGCTGCCACGCAGTCAGCGCGATATGTTGTTCAAGATCGGCAACAGTGCCGCACCTCGTGAACTAGTGGGGCACCTTTGCCAGTTCTTGCCGGACTGATTAGTCACATGGATATGTGCACATTTTGAGGGATGAAAAGTTAGCTGGAGAGTCAGTTAACGCTCGGCTAGTAGTTGTGCCTCAGGTAATATCGCCGCACATGCCCCAACCCTAGGAAAGATTTCACATGTCCAAACTTGCCGAATTCAAAGCACTGGAAGCTCAACTGGCTGCTCAACTTCAACAGCTGGACGCGATGAAAAACGATTCCGGCCTGAAGCAGGAAATCGAGTACGGCATGAACCTGCGCCAGGTCATCACCATTCTCGACCCGTCCAAGGGCGCAAGCGTGAGTACTTCCAGCTCCACCGCCGCTCAGCGCAAGCCGCGTGAGGTCAAACGCTACAAGCACCCGCACAGCGGCGAGATCGTCGAAACCAAGGGCGGCAATCACAAGATCCTCAAGCAGTGGAAGCAGGAGCACGGCTCGGATGTCGTCGAGAGCTGGCTGCAGTAATCGCTTGCTCAATTGCAGCGGCCGATGGTCGGCGTTGCAGGCAAAACAAAGGCCCCGGTTGGGGCCTTTCTATTTGAAGTGAAAAGTCACGCCGTGAGCCGTTCGGTCGTCTCGCTGGCCTGATCCAACTGCAGCGCCAACAGGTACTCGGAAGCCTCACGGGCCAGCCCACTGGCGCGGAAGATGGCTCGCTTATCCTCCTTGAGGATCTTCAACCAGGACGCCAGGTACTCCTCATGGCGTAACTCGCCCTGGGTGCCGGTGAGGGCGCAGAGAAACGCTGCGCCCATCTCCGCGACCAACTCCTCGAAGGCGTACGCCGCAGAGCCGAATGCGTGTCCGCCTGTGATGCCTTCCCGGTTGAGGCGGGCGTGGTGACCCGACCAGTGCGTCAGCTCATGCAGCGCGGTCGCGTAGTAGCTGCCGACGTCCACGAACTGGGCCTTGGTGGGCAATTGAATGAGATCCCGGATCGGTAGATAAAACGCGTCATCCCCGTAGCGGTGTTCGATGCGTGCGCCGCTGGCGGCCAACAGACGCTCGGCAGGTGCATGATCGATGAATGCCATCGGATCTTTACCCTCGTCGTGGTACTGCTCGTCGTTGGGTAGTCCCTCGGTCTGCTCGATGTTGAACAGGCAATGCGTTCGTAGCAGTGCGAACTGCACCATCTTGACGTTACCTTGCTCATCACGGACGACCTGGCCGTCTTCGTCGTGTGCTTCCTTGCTCATGGGTTTGTACAGCACTGCGAGGGTCGATTGTTCGCCCTTGCGCACATGCCCACCGGCTTTCCGTGCCTGGTTGTAGGTGAGCCAGCGATCCTGGCGGTACCCGCGCAGACGCGCTTCGGCCCATAGCAGTGGAATGTTGATACCGGCATAGGGGCGCCGGGTAATCGCGTTAATGGGGAAAGGTGCGTCAACACTTGAGCCTGAAGTGGTCCAGGGTTTGATCCACGGGATCACCCCCTGATTCAGAGCGTTGACGATCTTGTTGGTGACGTCCAGGTAGATATCGGACATGGCGTTCTCCAGTCAAGGAAGGGGAACGCTGCCCGGCCGGGAAGGGTTCCCGGTGGGGTAAGTGGACAGTGGTAGGGTGGGCGTTCAGGCCGATGAGATGTCCACACCGATCTCATGTGGCAACCTGATATGAAGAAAAACAGGGCCGGTTTCTGGCGTGATGTGAGTTACCTGAAACTGAGTGACTGACGCCGAGGAGCGTGATTCACTCTGGGAAGCTTGATCGAGTAGCAAGTCGAGCGATTGGCGCAAGTGGTGATCTACCGAAGCCAGAGCGATGCCCAATACGGTCTGCAAGCGCTGTCCTGATTGCTCAACTGTGTCAGTAGCCGTACCAACCTCGGCGATGAATTGCCATACCCCTGGGCTCAGGACAATGGCAGGTAAGGAGCGGTTATTCCTGGACACTGGTGCCTCCCGGGAGCTGATCCAGCGATGGCCTCCAGGAGCATCCCGGGTAAGTTCCATCGCCACCGCGCTCACTGAAAACTTGGCGTGTCCAGGCATTAAAACGCGCTTGCTCGTGGGGTCAACGCCTAATCCAGCCTGCCTTGCAGGTCGAGTTTCCAGCCGCTTCCAGCGAAGTTTTTCCATCCCAAAACTTCAGATGAATCGCTCGCTGTTGTTGGCGTGGAGATTGAAAGGAGCGATGTCCCAGAGAGGCACAAATTCGTGCTTCCCTGGAACATCGCATGTGTCTCCAGAGCAGTCAGGATTTCCCGGGCAGGGCAATCTCAGCAGCGATGTACAGGTGCGTGGATGTGGCCTCAATCACCAATGCCCCGTCGGTGCCGCGTAGGCTTTCCAGAACGGGATCATCAAGGTCGAAGTACTCGGCAAAATCGTCGCCACCGAATTCACTGCGAGCGCGATTCCACCAGGCGTCAAAGTCGTCGACGTCAGGGTTGCAACCCATGGCGTAGGCAATGTGTTTGCGGCTACTTCCGTCGGATTTGCTTTCGCCGAACTCGGACATGAGGTAGACACCGTGGTCTTTGACCCCTCCAGGCAGTGCGGAGGAATGCCACCCATGCGGGAAGAATTCCCAGCACGGAAATGGAAAAGGAGCTTCAACGGAGCAGGGCTCAGTGAGGCCGATGTAAAAGAGCGCTCATCACCGCGGGAGCGGTAACCGGGCGAGCCACCGAACGCTAATCGCCCTTGGGACAACCGTCACGGGAGTGACGTGGCCTTGAAGGTTGAGGCCACCTGGGGTGCTGGAATTCCAGCGCTTGCATGTCCGGTGTATCAAGCGGGCCGGCATTGCGTCAATGAAGATTTTCAGGGGGGCGTACTGCGTCAATCCATGCGGTGCCACTGGTGATCAGCAGCGTAAACCAAGTGATCAACGGTCATGGAAAACTGCGTGAGAGGAGTAAGCTAAGGCTTGGATCCAAATTGTTTAAAGCGGTTTGACCGCACGTGCGGTGAAGTAAATGGAGATAGGAAAATGGCGACTCCAGCGTCTTCAAACTCCAACCGGACTTCTTTCGGCAAGTATTTGATTCGTGCCGCAACTCGCGCGGGTCGATTGGTGAATCAGCTAGAAGCCAGCGTGCTGCATTCACCGATGTTGGCGAGCGTGCCGTTTGGGTATCGCCGGCTCGGTATGCAGATTGTTAAGGTGATTCTTTTGCTTGCTGTTGCATCAGTTGCATTCTTCCTGGCGGTCGGAATGGTAGCCCTATGGGCGTTTGCCGCGCAGCCTATTGAAGCGAGTGATGATGAGCCCGATGTATTCGAGGTTAGCCATCCTCAGCATCGTTTCAAGTATCCAGAAATGTACGACGAACACGGATCACTTCGTTAACTGATTACTTGAGCTTTTGTACGCTTCCAACAACTTGTGATGTTCCCTTCCCAGCTTGGAGTTTGGCACTCTCTGCACCTTGAGTAAGAAGGCTCTGGACGTTGCTGCCAACGTTGTACCCCGCCCAACTCATGGTTCCCAGAAAGAACATCGGGAGCACCAAAAACATCGCCCCCATCACGTACTCGATCACCTGTGCGGTGACCGTCCCATCCATGAACCCTGCCGTTGGTAATGTTAAAAGCGCCTGGTCCGTGACAGAGACCTGGTGATACAGCGTGTCGAGCATGCTCGAGTCGATCCAGCGGGCCAGCTCCCACCAAAACGTCAGCATGTGTAGGGTGAACAGCGCGAAGGTAATCGTCATCAGCGCTTTGAGCTGATAGGTGCTGATCAGCAGCACCAGCGGCAGGCTGATGATCGTGCCCATGATCAGGAAGGCCTGCACCATTGGCAGTGCCGCACGCAGCGCATTCATCGCCGGGAAATTGCTGAACGAGCCCAAGGCCAGGCCGGTGTTGGTGGCCAGGTTGTTGAGCCCCTGTGTCAACGATCCACCTCGGGCACTGCTGCCATAGTCCTGGAACACCTGGCCAGGCGCCATGCTCAATGACTGCTGGCGCGGGCTCACCAGTTCACGCAGGGTAGCGTTTTCGATTTCGGTGGAGCTGTGTCCGGTCAGCCAACCGCGCAATTGCGTGAGCAGGTTTGGATCGACCTCGGCGACCAGGCGGTCGCGCAAGCCGACCGTGGCATCGCTCCACCACTGCTTGCAGGTTGGGTAGCCCGCACCGTTGTCCAACCGGGGCAGGGAGGTGTCTCGCGTCTCGTCATATGGCCAATCAACCCGGGGCGTGCGCGAGCGATCCGTGTCGTAATAGCCCGGCGTGTCGAGTAGGTAAGTCGAGCCAATCCAGGACGCATCGTAGCTCTGCGATTCGTCCAGCTCGGGGCGGTTAGTAAACAGCCGCGAGCGCGAATAGCCATAGCAGTCGCGGGTGAAATCGGCGACTTCCTGTAGCAGCACTTGATCGTTGATCCGTGAGCTGTCGATCTCCATGCGCATCGCGCGGATGTCGGGTGCGCAGGGGATGGACGCAGTCGCTGCAGCGGTGATGCCTTTGCTCATGGCATGCACCAGGTACCACCACACCGGCACGTTGGCGGATTTTTCGCCAATGGTGTTGAAGGTCATGCCCCAGGCCGTGTCTGTGGGCTTGGCCATCGACACCCCACAGCGCTGGCTCGCCGCATCGTCGAAGGTCACGGAGGAGAGGTTCAACGGGAAAAACGGCATGCAGCCAAACAGGATGACGACGTAGCTCATCCACAGGCGGTTCTCGACGCGGGGGATTGACAGCAAGCCCTTGTTGCCCTCGTCGGCGCCCTGTTGGCGGGCCGACAACCATTCCTGCAAGATGATCGCGCCAAACGGCGCGGCAAAGAGTCCGGTGTCCGCCAGCGTGTTCCAGATCCCGTTGTTGATGATCCACGCCAGCAGCGACAGGTAGTACTCGAGGTAGCTGTTGGTGCTCATGTTCATGACTGCACCTCACACTCGTGACAGTTCGACCAGGACGATCGAGCCAAAGCCGACCAGCCCCAAGCGCATGAGCCGTTGCTGGTCTTTAGGTAACGGCCGCGAGCGCAATGCTGTGGTCCAGCCGGCGAAGATCAGGCTGTATAGCAGAGCTCGCCAGTAGGCGAAGTAGGGCGTATTCCCCCGCGCATCCTCGAACCAATCGACTTGGGGGCCGTTCAGTTGCAGCGCCATCCAGGCAACCAGCAACGTAACGATCATTGAGCCGAAGATCAGCAGCACTCGGGCAACCGTGCTCCTCACAGAACGCGGCATCATGGCGTGCTCCTTCCTTGCTCCGCATGATGTAGGCGGTCTGGCTGCGGATCGCGCTGGTCGATGCTGCGCGAGGCATCGGCGCCGCCGGCGTGGCGATCAAGGACCAGGCTGGCGGTGTTGGTGGCCAGGGCTTGGCGCACCTGCAACTCGGTTTGCAGCAAGCGGATCTCGCGCTCCAGTGTTTCGACATTGCTGTTGAGGGCAGTGGTAGCGGGTTGTGCCGACGCCACATTGGGTTCGTGGCTGCCGGCGAGCAGCGTGCGTTGCAGCAGCATCGCCTTGTAGATCACGCTCGACAGCGCGGTCTCGCTGGCCAGGCGTCGGGCCAACAGGTTCTGGTCGGGATCATCGCGCAGGCCCTCGATGACCCCACGGGAGACCTGCAGCAACGGGCTGGAGACTTTGCCCAGGTTCTCCGGCGTGGGCTCCTCTGCGCCCGACAACATGCGCTGCAAGCCTTCAAGGTGCTGGGTGTAGGTTTCCTGGATCAATGGCGTGAGACCTGCACCCGCGCTGACGCGCAGCGTCTCGCAGTCATCACAGGTCTCCACTTCGGTCTCACCGAGCACACGTGTGGCCCACTCAGCGGCCTCGTCGGGGCTCCCCCAGGCCTGGCAGATTGCGCCGTTCTGACAATTTGAGCCGACGGCCGAGGTGTCCTCGACCGAACGGTTGTGCAGTAGGTTGTAACCCGCCTTGACCACGTCCGAGGTCACTCGGATCGGCGCCTGGCCATAGCCGCCGGCCTTTTGCCCGCCGACCCAGCTGACACCGTTGTTGCCGTTGTTGGATTCGGTGTCCTTCACCGCGGTCACGGCATCACCGTCGGACTGCTCCAGGTTGTGCTGCATTTCCTGGTTCTGTGCCAGTGCTCCCCAACCGGCCTGATCCACCTTGTCAGCCATCTTCGCCGCCATCGCCTGGCAGGTGAGCTTGGAGCGGTCGAAGTCGATGCGCCCCTGGAGCACGCCGTTGCTCAGCAGCTCATACAGCCCGGGATTGGCGCGCTGGATGATCATTGCCGGCAGCGACATCACCGCCTGGGTGGCGTTCTGGATGACGTTGCCCATGATTTGTTGGAAACCCTGCGTGGCACCATTGAGCTGGTTCTGCAGGGTGTTGGAGAGGTTCATGTTTCCGCACATCATGTTCGCGCGCCAGGACAGGCCTACGCCGAGTCCGCTGGGGCGGTAGAGCGAGGAGGGCGCGCCCACCGCCGATCCGCCACCGATGGTGTACATCACCCGATCGTCCAATACCTGTGCCTGGTCGCCCAGGTGGTAGCCACTCTCGGCGGCGTGGCCAGCGGCGCACACGAAAAGACATACCAACCCGAACGAGAGGGTGTTCATCACTGCCCTCCATCAAAGTCGATGCTGAACAGAAAGGTCTGTCCCATGCGTTGGCAGCACCTGTACGGGCGCCACAGCGACCAGGCGTAGGCGCCCTCGGCACTCTGGAGGGTGGCGCTCGGGAAGATGGCGCAGGTGCTCTGCACCATCGGAGTGAGCAACTGCCAGCGGTGGTTGTTGATGTTGTTCTCCATCACCGGCTGCGGCGGCCAATATCCGGGCGCTGGCATCGGCTGCAACGGTAGGTAGACGTGCGGCTGGCCAACGCGGGTGATGAAGTCGCTGGCGCGCTGCGCCATCACCGCGGCGGCCTTGAAGTCATCGGGTTGTACCAGGAATCCCTGCCGCGGGTAGACGCTACCCCACATGTTGCCGAAGGCCTGGCTACCGATCTCGCGCATGCCCGGAGTCAGCGCCTGCGGGTAAACGGACTCGGGGATGGCGTGGCGCCAGGCCAGCGGATCGAGCGTGCTCAGGTAGTAGGGCGCAAGCGGCACCGCCCCGCTCGGACACGCATAGCCGAAGCCGAAACTCTGGGCCAGGGCCGTCAGGGCAGCGCCGCCGGGATGCCCGATGCCGTCGACATTCTTGAAACGGGGCAGGTTGTCGCGTTGCGACGAGGGCGTGATCAGGTTGCCCCCGCCTTGCGACAGGGGCGTCGGTACCGAAAGGGCAGACATCTCGCCCCAGGGGTTACTGCCGGTGTTGGAATAGCTCGACACCACCAACTCGGGAATGAAGTGCCGGACCTTGGGTGAGGTTCGCACTGTGCAGCCGAACGGCGTACACAGTAGCCAATAGCAGATCCCGACGATTCTGTACTCCAGACACTGCAGCGACGCGACCGAGGCAATGATGGCGGGGGTGGTCAGTGCCAAGCATTGTTCGGTGAGGAACATCGTGAGAGATGCGGCAAATATCCGCTTGGCATTTCCGCGCCTGCTGCTGCGATGTGCTCCGGAGTGCCGACCTAGAGAGACCGATCTGTCTAATGAGTCTTTCATAGCTATACCCAGCACCTAATCGATGTAACGACGACGGCGTGGTTGAGTGTCTGAGGTCTGACTCACGCGGTGGACCAACTAAATGAGAGCCGAAGCATCGTTTTTGCAGGTTCTCAAGCCAGCGTAACGTCCGAACCTCGGGGCATGGGCAACGAAGGCAAGCTGTTTTAGGGATAAGCTTTACTACTGAAAGGGGAGAAGACGTGGTTGCTATGGGCACGCACCTGGAACACTGGTCTAGAAACCTGCGGGTGGTGACACTCGTGCTGTTGCTTGCTGCGCCAGGGGCTGACGCCGATCTATTTGATGATATCCCAGGAGCACGCTCCATTGGGGCAGGCGAGTTTCGCTGGTTTGGCCTTACTATCTATGAGGCTCGTCTGTGGAGCCGCCATCCTAAGCCGACGCTAGACACCGCTTTGGCCCTGGAGGTCACGTTCCTGCGTGATGTCAGCAGAGCCACGCTTGTCGAGATGCTTCAGGACGAATTCCGCCGATTGGGCGGCGACAAGCTTGAGGAAGAGCAATTGGCGAAATGGAGCTTTGAGATGCGCAGGGCGTTTGGCGATGTTCGGGCGGGACAGCGGCTGATAGGGGTGTACCTGCCTGGGCGCGGTTGTCGTTTCTATGTGAATGATCAACTGAGCCGAGAGGTGCTTGACCCTGACTTCGCCCGAGCGTTCTTCTCCATCTGGCTAGATGGCAGAACACGCTTTCCAAAGTTGCGGCGCGCGTTGCTGGGCGATTAACGAATCCGAACATGCGAAGGCGCGATGGGGGACAATCAAAGGGTTGCATTATGACCAGTTGATTAGCGATTTATTTCGAAAATGGCAGCTGGCGTTGACCTCTTGTCAGACGGTACCTTTCAGGGCCGGTATAGGCGGTTGCGAAATGGGGGGCGTTCGCTATCGTGGCATTACACGCTCCGTATAAAACTAAAGTTATAGGAGGCGACATGAGAATTCGCGGTGATGTGTTTTGGGATTGGGCGGATCAAACGCTCCATCATCGCACTCATGACGAGACCCTTGACGACGGAACCTTTATCGACGTCCAGGTGCGATTGTCGCGTACCGGCAGTACGCAAATGTTCATTGGCGTATACGCGCCACAGGGCATGGCGGTACATGAGGAGGCTTTTGACTCGCGACCCGGCGAATCGATGACGCGGGCGTTGGCATGGGGCGTTGGGCGTGCCAGACGGATATCCCTCGAACATGCTTCCACCGGAGACAGCCCTCTATCAAAACAAGGCTGAATGCCTTTGTTCGCCCCGCTGAGGACACGTGCTGTTGGATTACGGCTTTATACCCCGTCGCCGATCAATTTCCGCCGCGATGCTCAGGGCGGCTTCCAATTCAGTGATGCGCTGTTCTTCCATCAGTCGCCAGCGTTGAGCCTTTTCTTCGGGCTCGGTCATGGCCAGGGCGAGGTACAGGCTTGGTGGTACCGCGCGAAACAGCGTCTCCAGCTGCTTGGACAAGACCACGCCCTCGGTGTACTTGCCCGAGGCCTTGCTCGCCGACAGCAGCAGAGTCTTCTGTGCCGGCGTGAGCTTCTTGAACCGCGCGATCTCTTCGATCTCTGCCGGCGGCATGTTCAGGCAGATCCACCACTCGATCATGTTGAGCATGGTCTGCGCCGCATCGGGGAAGTCGGCCAGGTTCTGCGTCGCCAGCCAGAACCAGGCACCCAGCTTGCGCCACATCTTGGTGCCCTTGACCACGAAGGGCGCCAGCAGCGGGTTTTTGGTGATGATGTGGCCTTCGTCCGTGACCATGATGATCGGACGACCGAGGTACTGGTCGCGTTCGGCAAGGTTGTTCACGGTGTTCATCAAGCTGATGTAGCTGATCGACATCTGCGCTTCATAGCCCTCGCGGGCATAGGTGGCGAGGTCGACGATGGTGACATCGCTTTCCGGCCAAGGGGTGCCTGGTCGGTCAAACAGCGCACCCTCGAAACCTTGGCAGAACAGGTCGATGGACTCGGCCATTTCCTGGGCCCGCTCGCGACGTTTGTCGGGCAGGTGGGCGTCGCTGGCTACCGTGCGAAGGGCATCACGGACATGGCGCGTCATGACCTGCTGATCGCTGGCCGCACAGTGCCTGGCGGCGTCGAGAATGCACTCGCGAATCAGGCTGCGGTCTGCCCGGGTGAGGCGCGCCTCTTCCTTGGCTTCGCCGCCGGTGATCATCAGGCGGGCGGTGATCTCCAGCTCGCCCAGCACATCGCGTTGCTCGTCGCTGCCCGAAGCGTCTTCATCCAGGACCTCGGTCGACAGGCTGGCGACCTGGTCGGGGCGTTCGATCAGTCGGCGGGCATCGGCGAAAGGGGCCAGGCTCAAGCCGCTGCCCGGTTTGAGTTGGACCTTATTGACGGTCAAACCTAGGGTGGCGAAGTAGTCGCCCTGCAGGCCAAAGGAGTTGCCGGCTTCGACGATGAACAGCCGCGGCCGGTACACCGCCATGATCTGCATCAGAATCGAGACCAGGGTGGCCGACTTGCCGGCGCCAGTCGGGCCGAACAACAGCAGGTGACCATTCATGGAACGGTCGAAGCGTGACAGCGGGTCGAACGATAGTGGCGCGCCACCCCGATTGAAAAAGGTGATGCCCGGGTTGCCGGTACCGATGCTGCGTCCCCACAGCGGCAGCAGGTTGGCCACATGCTGGGCAAACAAGAGCCGGGTGTACCAATTGCGTTTATCCCGTGCGGGGTTGTAGACCATCGGCAGCCAGCGCAGGTAGCTGTTGCACGCGGCCACCTCATCGCCCTCGCGCACCGGTTGCAGGCCGGCGCCGAGCAGTACATTGGCTGCCTGGATCGAGCGCTGGCGCAATTGCTGTTCATCGGCGCCGCGCAGGTACAAGGCCAAAGTACCGCGGTACAGCTTGTGCTGGCGACCGATCAGCGCGCGGGCCTCTTCCACATCCTGGCGAGTCTGGGTCGAGGCCAGGTTTTCGCCGATTGCTTTGCGCGCCAGGCGGTTGAGCTGCTCCTCGAGCACATCCTGGGGCGTGATCACCAAGGTCAGGCTCAGGATGGCCTGCTCCGGCAACTGGTCGAACAAGGCGTTGAGCGCCTCACCCTTGCGGGTCTCGCCGGTCAGCTGGCCGATAAGGGGCGGCCTGCGCAGCTTGTCGACTACCATCACCGCGTGCGGCTGCTGATCGAAATACCACAGCCCCTGCTCGCTGTCCGAGTGTGGCTCCTGGAAGAACAGCCGCTCGGCAAAGGCATGGTCGAACGGCAGCGATAGGCCCTCGCCGTCATCGGTCTCCGGGTAGGGCACCCGTCGATAGAACGCTGCTGGTGCTTCACCGGTGAGGGTCGGTGCCGGGTTAAACCAGGGCAGCAACCACGCATAGAAATCCCGCCCCGTCAGCCGGCGAGGATTGACGCCGCAGGCCTGCAACGACGCTACCAGGCGGTCACAGGTTCTTTCCAACAGCTGAGTGGGTTTTTGCCCGTCGTCGTCGGCCTGGTCACCGAGCCAGCGATAGACCACCAGTCGAATCCGCCGATTGCTGCCGCGCCAGGGCAGGTGCGACACGACAGGGTCGTCAAACAGCCCAACCGGTTTGGCAATGGTTTCGAGGTGGTGCTGCATCAAAGCAAGGAAGGCAGCGGTGAAGGGTGTGCCTGTCGCTCGGGGTGCAACGTATTGCTCCAAGCGTTCCAGGTACGGGGAAAAGTCACTGTCGTCCTGGCAGAAGAACTGCACCACCCATGGCGCCTGGTCGAACTCGTCGAAGCTGTCCTGCAGCGCATCTTCCAACGCATCGCGCGCTGCCGTCAGCCATTCCGGCTCACGGCCCTCGGTGCCGATCGGCTGCAACTCGAACACGGCGCCGACCGAGCGGTTGTCGTCGAGCAGAAAGCACTGCTCCTCCTCAAGGTATTCGACCCAGGGCAAGTGGTCGGTGAAACTGGGGTTGTGCGCATACTGTGCAGCCTCATCCGCACGTGTTGCGCGCCGACGCTGCGCCGCGCGCCAGGGCTTCCAGCGCGGCGGGGTGCGATCTACATCATCATCCATCACAGATCGTCCAAGCGTTCGCCGGGCAGCGCATACTGGACCTTCTCGTACAACGGGAAGACGGTCGAATAGCCGGGCACGGGCGTCTGTTGGGTACCGGCCAGGTGCGGGTAGATGTACATCACCAGATCAGGGTTGGGCAGGCGTGGGAACTGGGCGCGGATCTCGTTGGCGGCTGTGCGGGTGTAGGCGCTCTGGTCCTTGATCAGGCGCTCGGGATCAAGCACTGGCCGGCGCAGCTCATCGCGGGCCTCCTGCAACTGCTGCTGCGTACCGACGGCGCCGCCGCTGTTCCAAATATCCAGCATGGTGTGGTCGCCGTGGGGCAGCATTTCGTCCTTGCTGGTGGTGCAGCCCGCCAGGTGCAGGCAAAGCAGCAGGCTAATCCAGGTCCAGTACCGAAACGGGTGGGCTTTCATGATTCACTCTCCGGCCTTTGGGTTCGTAATCGATGCTGATTTCGTGATCCAGGTGCAAGGCCACCTTGGCACCCGGCGGGACGTAGATGGCGGCAAACGCTTCGCCGTAGAGCTTGTTGACCCAGTCACGAATGTCGCCGATGCCACCGCTGATGACCGAGTTCAGTGCGCTGTTGCCACTGTTCTGACTCAGCCCCAAGCTGCCGCTGGCCGAGTTGATGAAGGAGGTGTTGGTCTGTTCGCTGCCCAGCGCTGCTGCAAATCCAGCGCCGGCAGCGGTGATCAGGCTCTGGCTGCCGAGGTACTGCTGGGCGTTGGAGCGACGCTCGCCGGCGATGCAGGGAATGCCGTAAGGGTCGGAGATGTAGCCGAGGCCGCCGCGGATCTTTTCGGTGTCCGAGGTCTGGGTGCTGGCGCGGTTGCGGCTGATCACCTTCTGCGGCTGCGGCACCGTGCGGACGGTGCCGTCGCTGAAGACAAAGGTGAGCGACTCGACCTGGCCGCGCACGCAGGACAAGGTCCAGTCGCCGGCCGCGGTACCGCTCATGACCGCGCCGACCACGTCCGGTAGATCGATGCCGTTGGCGGTGAGGTTGTCCGGTCCCACCAGTACCTTGAACGGGTAGGGATCATTCACCGTGCCGTCCACCGGCACGCGGCCAATCAGCGCGGTCATAGCGATCGAGCCCATCAGGGTCGAGTTCTCCGGGATGGTGTAGAGGGGCTTGGCACCCTCGGCCCGGTCCTGAGTGCCTTCCAGGTCGTGCTCGCCTTTGGCCACGGCACGGAGATGGTCTTGGCCGCGGTCAATCGCGTTGTTGTCTAGGCCATGCAGGTCTTTGAATTTCGACGTCAGCGACGACAACGGTCCCTCAGCTTTGCTGGTGCCCTCCTGGCCGGCACGGGCATTCGATGGCTCGATCCACTGCACCGCATCCGCCGGCAGTTGTGCCCCGGAGAATTGTTGCTCGTCACCCGGCTCGAGACCGAAGCCCACAGGTATTTCGGACTTCGCGGGCGGCTTGTTGGTGAGTTGGTCCTTGAGCCGGGACAGCAAACCCTGGGTCTCGCGGTGCTGTTGCTCGGCCTTCTGCCGGGCATCGTTGGCCTGTTGGCGCTGCTCGGTGACCTGCTGGGTGACACTGCTCAGCGTGCTCTGAATGCGGCTGTCGATGTTGCCTTCGCGCGTGCGCAGGCGGTTGTTCTCGGTCTGCAGCGTCTCGTTACCTTTCTTCAGTGACAGCATCTCGCTGCGCATCGCCTTGACCTGGCCAATCAGCGTGGCCACGGTGTCGCGCGGCGTGTCGCCAGCAATGCCGAGGGCCTTGGCCTGGTCCGGGCTGAGTGCGGTGTTTTCGGGATCATGGGCAGGTTGACCATCCGGCGCCGCCACCCAGGATTTGCCGATGATCAGCACAATTCCCAGCAGGACCGCCGGTACCAGCCATTTCAGCAAACCGTTAGCTTTCATGATCGGCAGCCTCCGGCGCTGGCGGTGGCAACAACAGCGCGTGCCTCAGGTCGCCGCCGCGGGTGACGAGGTACGCCACGGTGGTGTCTTCAGGTGTGCCAGCGTGCCCCAGGTATTCGTGCTGGAAGGTGGCGGCATACAGCGTGGCCTGCAGGTGCCGCGGGTCCAGCTTGACCTTGGCCGACCCACGGTTGACGATCTTCACCGCCGTCACCCAATAGTCGCCCAGCCGCCAGGCGGCGAGCCCCTTTATGGATACGTGCTCGGTCGGCAGCAGTGTGCTGAACCCTGAGGACTCGTCCAGCGGGACTCGACGCACACCGGGCAAGGGCGCCACGGTGCGCAGCGGCGCATAGAGGTTCTGCGCCGCGTAGCGAGTCAGCACCACCGGTACCGGCGTCGCTGCGGGGGCTGCATCCTTCGCGGTTTCCTCGTCCGGGGCCTGAGTCTGGGCAACGATCTTGACCGCCTCCAGCGACTCATTACCTTCGAGCGCTTCGATGTCGATCAGGATGATGTCCCCCGACTTCACCGACTGCAATTGGAGGCGGGTAGGAGGGAGGGCTTCCGACGCACGCAGGTACACCGTGCCGCCGACTGACTGCACACGCAGCTTGCTGGTGATCGCGCTGGGTAGCCCGACGCGAACATCCTCATCCAGCATCAGGATACGTTCCTGACCCACCGTCAGCGGCACGGCCAGCGGCAGGCGGTCCCAGTATTTGACCTCGACGGCGGCTGCGGCTGAACACCACCCGGCCACCGACACCAGCATCAAGATCAAGAAACGCATCATCATGCACCTCCAGGCAGCGTCAGCTTCTGCGGTGTGCCTTCGTAGCAGTCCAGGGCCAGGCCCCATTTGTTGTGCTCGGGGTCGACGTCGAAGCGCACTACGCGTAGCGGATAGCGCACGACGACGCGCTTCACCGGTTCGGCGGCGTAGTACTCGTCGGCATTGAGGTCGAGCTTGACCAGCCAGCTGTGCTTATCCAGCTGCTTTACCCGCAGGTCGGGGTCATCGCTGTAGCCACGACCCAGCACCTCGTACACGCCGCGCACGCGGCCACGTAGTTCGCCGGCTGCCTTGCGGTACTCGAAGTCGCCATCGAAAAACGTCTTGCAAGCGGGTGTCAGGTAGGGCTGCAGGGCGAAGATCGCGCGGTGGTAGTCGACCTCGCCGTCGGTGGGCCAACGGTTAAGCTGGCCGAAGATGTACAGGGCAAAGGCGTAGATGTTTTCCGGCGGCACATCCCACCATTTGCGCGTGCTGCCGGAGCGCAAGTCCGGTGGTACGTGAATGGTCAGTTCGGATGGTGCGGACTGCCAGCCATACCAGAGTCCGGTGCACAGCAGCGCCAGCACGGCCACGGCCAGGCGCAGGCTGAGAATGTGCGCCTGCTGCGCATCCACCTTGTTGCGGAAGCGGCTCATGGGGTGGGCCTCGCAGGTCGGCGCGTACGGCGGACCGTCCACGGGCCGGAGTGTAGGATCAGGTAGTGACTGCTGATGCCCCAGTGCACAGCCAGCTGCCACTGCAGGCGTCGGTACAGCCAAGTTTCTGGACGAGCACGCTTGGCCCGGCGCAGCAACTTGCCGCCACCGAGCAGCACCAGCGCCATGCACAGGAACATGCAGGTGGGGAGGGTGGCGATGGAGGCGGTGGCCACCGCCAGCGGTGCGCCGAGAATCAGGCCTAGTACGGCACCGACGATCAGCGCGACCCACATCTCGTCGTTGGTGAGGCCGCGCAGGACGGCTGGGTCGCGGTTGAGGCGTTCCGGCAGGAAGGTCAGCGTGCCGTCTGGGAGAGTGGCAGGGACGTCGGACATGGCAACCTCACAGGATCGTCGCAGCTTTGGTGAGGAACCACAGGATCACCACCACCAGCAGCGCGCCGACGCCGACCACGGCGCCGAGGTCCTTCCAGGTCTTGCGCTGGTTTTGCACGTCGGCGTAGACGGTGAGCGAATGCCAAGCCACGCCCAGGAAGGCGAGGGTGGCGATCAACAGACCGAGCAGGATGCCGCCGTCATAGGCGTAGTTCTTGATGGTGTCGATCAGGCCTGAGCCCTCGCCGCGGGAGGGGGCTTCCATGGTCGGCAGATCAGCCCTGGCCAGCGTCGAGCTCAGCAACACCGAGCCGCCGAACAGGGCTTTTGTATAGATAGCTCGCAGCCGGAGCAGCGGAAGGAGGCAGTGACGGGAGAGTTTCATGGCAGGGTCTCCAGACTACGACAGCATGAAAAACATCAGCACGATCAGGGCTAGGGCCAGACGCAGCGTGCTGCCGCCGAGCGCACCGAAATTGAGATTGCCGGCCGCCCAACCGCGGTAGCCGGTCCACAGTGCCCAGGTGCACCAGAGCAACGCCAACACCAGCACCGAGGAGCGCCACAGCACCGAACTGAGTTGCGGGGCAAAGCCGGCCACGGCCGAGAACGCGCTGAGTTGAGCGTCAGTCATGCTCATCGGAGGGGCTCGAGTGAGGCGCATCAACTCGATACTGACCGGTCATTTCGACCTGGTCAGCTGGCTGAGCGCGGGAGGGCGACAAGTATTTATGGATGCCTTCACGTATTCGTTCGAGGTCCGCCGTAAACCTCGGATAGTCGAAGCGATAGCGCGTTCCTGCGGCGTCGTCTGAGCCGCTTTCGGCACGATCGGCCAACTGTTCGATGGCAGTGAACTGTCGTTGCACGAGTCCCAGATCTGAGCGCTCGCGACTTTCCTGTGCGACAGCCGGAAGTGCTGCCAGACAAATCAAAAGCGACGGGAAGGCATATGTCCTCATGGCGGGCTCCAGAGCGGTCTCTGGTCGTCACCATTACTGCGCGGGGGAGTTGACGCACGAGTTAAAAGGATTCTCGGCGTTTCGTTTTCTGGCGAGGTTGGGCAGGGAGCGGGGTGAGCCTGAAGTTAAGGCATTGAGGGAGGATGAGAACCTGCTGGTGCTGAGGTCTTACGAGTGCTGCAGCGAGCACCTGAACGGCTAGCCAGGCATTACTCGGAGAATGACAGCTCCGCCTGAAGTGCGCACGGTGCGCGCGAAGGCATTTTCGTTCGGGGATTGCGTGAGTTGGCCGGCAAAGCAGTCTCAGCTAGATCATCCCCCAGTGTGGCCTGTAGTCCAGGAATTCGACCCTCTGACTCAAGTGCTCGAATCTCGCTCCTAGTCCTGACGATCAGCTCATTTGCCGTCTGCCCTGTATCCTCGCTCAGCGTCAAAGCCACCAGCGTCAAGGGACTCACTTCCAATCGCTCGCTAAGCTTCTCAAGTTTGTCCAGCGTGAGGCTCGATCTACCGGATTCGAGCTTGGACAAGTAGGTGCGGCTGGTCGTGTCGGCAAATCCGCGTTGGGTGATGTTGCGGTGACTGCGTAGTACTCGAAGCACGTTAGCGAACGATGACTTTAGTGTCATTGAGTTACCTAAGACATAAGGCAGGTATAGCGACCTTGTCGTCTCATCGACGTTGATTGGCGCAAATGACTGGACGCGACCGTTGCAACGAGCATTCTTGGCTTGTGGCAGATCGGCCCTCAACAACCTGCGTCATTGAACTACTTGGGTGAGCAATTGAAGTCGCCCCCCGGTTACAGCGTCATGTCTACGCGATTCACGGTTTTTCGTTAAGCTGAATTTGCGTAACGGTGCCGTCGTTCGATTCTCGTCCGGACGCGTGCAGTTTGTCGATAATTTGTCGCGCGAGTGCATGGTAGAGCGAGACAGGTGAAATCCAGCCCGAGATGGCGGTAGCCATCAGTGTGGTCGCGAGCATGGGTATGGCAAGGTCGGGGCTGTGGGTCAGTTCGAGGACTATGACGGAGGCAGTGAGCGGTGAGCGTGTCACGCCGGCCAGATAGGCCCCCATACCCAGCAATGCACATGCTTGCGGGTCAACATCGGGTATCAACGACAGCAGTGGCGCGAACGCCGCGCCTATGCTCAGCGAAGGTGAAAACAGCCCGCCAGGAATACCGGAGAGGTAGGACACGACGTTGGCCAGAAATTTCCACAGCAAAAAACTTGGATCGGTGACGGGTTGTGCCCCAAGCAGGGCGCGCGTTTCTTCATATCCGGTACCGAACACGTGATTGCCGGAAACCAACCCCAGTATTGCTAGAGTAAAGCCGCAGAGGGCCGCGAAACGGACTGGATATCGACTGCGCAGCCCGCAGACACGGCCGAGGATGCCGTGATCGGTGGGCAGCACCAGCTTCGCGTAAAAACCTCCCAGCAACCCGCCCAGTGCTGCGCATGCAGGGACCACGCTCCAACCCCATCCAGTTGGCATCCGTCCACCGATTTCGCCAAAGTAGGCGTAGTGTCCCATCAGGCCCAGTGTCACGACGCCGCCAATCAGCACTGCCGTTAGCACCAGTCCGCTGAAACGTTGCTCAAACGTGCGGCTCAATTCCTCAATGGCAAAGACCACCCCGGCCAATGGCGTGTTGAAGGCTGCGGCAATGCCTGCGGCGCCGCCGGCGAGGATCAGTCCAGCGATCGTGCGTCGCCCATGTAGGCCCAGCCGGCGGCCGAAGGCATACAAAACGGCGGCCCCGATATGAACGGTTGGGCCTTCCCGTCCTACCGAGCCCCCAACTAGGAGTGCACCGAGGGTCAGGCTCATGCGTGCAGCGGCGACTGGCAGTGAAAGCAATCTGGCTCGTAAACGGCGGGAGGGCATTTCAAGGGCGGCGATGACTTGGGGAATGCCGCTGCCTTTGGCATTTTCAAACCAGCGCTGTGTCAGCCACGCCAGCAGCGCGAAACCGAAGGGCGTGATCAGCAACGGGGACCAAGGCGCCCATTCAAGCAAGCACCTGAACGACGCGAACGCGGCGTCGGCCAGCCACGCGAATGCCAACGCCGTCAGCCCGACCAGAAGTGCGCCGATCCAGAATGCCAGGCGTTGTCGCCATTCTCGCCAGTATGAAGTGCTGGAAGAAGGGGTGGCGGTTTTCAAATCGGCCATTGTTTGTCATGTGATGGGAACAGACAGAGAGTATGGCGTGATTTGTCGAGCGGGCATACCCGACCGAGGTGGTACTCACGCACAGTCTGGCAGGCGAGTCATCTCGCATCTGCCAGACATCCGCCGTTTTGTTATGACGTCGACCGGACCTCGCCAGTTGAAGAACGGTTGCGCATGGCGATTACACCCCACGTCAAACCCAGCGCTGCGGCGATGACAGAAGCGGACAGCACCCCCAATTTGGCGGCGCCGAGCGCTGCAGGATCGACGAATGCAAGGTTGGCAATGAAGATCGACATGGTAAAGCCTATGCCTGCCAAAAGACCGATCAACATGATGCCCCGCCAGTTGACTTCGGCCGGGAGTGCACACCAGCCCAATCGGACCATCAACCAGCTGACGCTGACGATTCCCAACGGTTTGCCTGCGATCAGGGCGGCGGCCACTGCCATCATTACCCAGCGTGATGTTTCGGCGGAAAGGTCAGCGCCCGACAGGCTCACCCCAGCGTTGGCCAAGGCGAACAACGGCATGATGCCAAATGCCACCCAAGGGTGCAGCAGGCCTTGTATGCGTACTACCGGAGGTACCAGTTCGCGTTGCGCTGAGCGCAGACGTTTCAACGGGTCCATCAGATCGCTGGCATCCTTCTCGGGTGCCTTGGCATTGCCCAGCAGCTCGCTGGTAAAACGGCTGACAGCATCCAGCGGACGCTCGCGCATGGGCATCGCCGTTACTGGAGTCATCAGACCTAGCACAACACCGGCAAGCGTCGGGTGAGCACCGGTCATCAGCATACCCAGCCAGGTAATGGCGCCCGGGAGGATGTAGGCCCATGCACTACCCACGCCGATTTTCTGCAATCCCATGACCAGCAGCAGCCCAACCGCAGCCACCGCGAAGCCGCTGTAATCGAGGCCGCCAGAGTAGAATAGGGCGATGATCAGCACTGCGATAATGTCATCGATTATCGCCAGGGCGAGCAAGAAGACGCGGACATTGGAAGGAATCGATTTGCCCAGCAGTGCCAGTACACCCACGGCAAAAGCGATGTCGGTGGCTGTTGGCACGGCCCAGCCTTGTTGTTCCTGGGGGGCATGGCCAAAACCAAGGTAAATGAGCGCAGGGACGGCCACACCGCCGATTGCCGCCGCCATCGGTAAAGCAGCTTGGCGCAGGCTGGCGAGTGCGCCTTCATGAATCTCACGACGGATCTCCATGCCTACGACCAGGAAGAAGATGGTCATCAAGCCATCGTTGATCCAGAAATGCAGGGATTTGGCGTAGATCACCGAACCGATGCCGAGTGTCAGCGGGGTGTGCCAAAGATGCTCATAACTTTCCGCCGCCGGGGAATTCGCCCAGACCAGCGCGGCGAGTGCGGCCACGAGAAGGACAATGCCGCTGACGGCTTCGATATGAAGAAAGCGTTCAAAGTTGGCAAAGGCCCGTTCGGCCAATTCCTGGGCTCGAGGTAATTCTTTCTGGGGCATAGGCGCAATGGCTCCCGCATGGCGGCCCGACCAGCGTTGTTGTTTAACCTGCCTCACTGCGCCGTGCAGCTAGCACCCGATGGCAGTCTACCCAATCATCGCGGTCAGATGAATGCTCAATTAGCGGTCAGTGGTTCAAATGGTGGGTATTTGAGATTTTTTTGCGGCGGGGGTAGGGTCTAAAGTCAACTTCGAGCGGGGAGGGGCCGCCATCAGGCACTGCATGGGCTGCTAGTCTTGGACCAAGTCGCCGTGCTCGCCCCCTGTGCTCATCGCCTTACAAGGAGAACTGCCGCAATGACTGCAGCCCCGAAACCCAGGAGCACCCTCAATCCCCCCGTTTTCTATACCAGCGCGGTTTTGATCTTTCTTCTCGTGCTGTACGCCACAGCATTCCAAGCGCATGCGCAGGCGCTGTTCGAACACGTCCAGACCTGGATCATTACCAATGCCAGTTGGTTTTACATCCTTACCGTGGCGCTGGTCTTGATCAGTGTGGTGTTCCTGGCCGTCAGTCGTTACGGTGATATTAAGTTAGGGCCCGATCACAGTGAGCCGGATTACCGGAAGAGCAGCTGGTTCGCCATGTTGTTTTCCGCCGGCATGGGCATCGGCTTGATGTTCTTCGGTGTGGCGGAGCCGGTGATGCATTTCACCACCCCTCCAGTGGGTGACCCTGGCACGGTCGCGGCGGCACGCGAAGCCATGAAGATCACGTTTTTCCACTGGGGGCTGCATGCTTGGGCGATCTACGCCATTGTTGCATTGATTCTGGCTTACTTCAGCTTCCGCAATGGGCTGCCGCTGACCCTGCGCTCGGCACTTTACCCATTGATCGGTGAACGCATCTACGGCCCGATTGGTCATGCGGTCGATATCTTCGCCATCCTCGGCACGGTGTTCGGCGTCGCGACCTCGCTGGGGTATGGGGTACTGCAGATCAACAGCGGCTTTCACCATGTGTTCGGTCTGCCGGTCAGCCCGACGGTTCAGGTCATTCTCATTGCAGCCACGTGTGGGTTGGCAACGCTTTCGGTGGCCAGTGGGCTGGATAAAGGCATTCGCATCCTGTCCGAGCTCAATTTGAGTCTGGCAGTGATATTGATGTTGTTCGTCCTGATCTTGGGGCCTACCGTGTTCCTGCTGCAGGCTTATGTACAGAATACCGGCGCTTACCTTTCGGACATCGTCAACAAGACCTTCAACCTCTACGCCTATGAACCGACTGACTGGATTGGTGGGTGGACGTTGCTGTATTGGGGCTGGTGGTTGTCTTGGTCGCCTTTTGTAGGGCTGTTCATCGCTCGCATTTCGCGTGGACGTACCATCCGTGAGTTCGTGTGTGGCGTGTTGTTCGTTCCGGCCGGTTTTACGTTGCTGTGGATGACGGTATTTGGTGATTCGGCTATCCACATGATCCTCAACGATGGGGTGAAGGACTTGGCCACTGTCGTTGGCCAAGACAGCTCATTGGCGTTATTCGCGTTCCTTGAACACTTCCCGTTTTCCACGGTGATCTCGCTGATCGCGGTACTGATGGTGGTGGTGTTCTTCGTAACCTCGGCAGACTCGGGGGCCTTGGTAGTCGATATGCTCGCGTCCTCCGGCCAAGGCCATTCCCCATTGTGGCAACGGATTTTCTGGTCGCTCAGCATCGGTGCTGTTGCCATTGCGTTGCTCTTGGCTAACGGCCTCAAAGCCTTGCAGACCGCCACCATCGCCAGCGCGTTGCCGTTCGCCGCCATTCTGTTGATTGCCATCTGGGGATTGTTCAAGGCCTTGAGCCTGGATGCTACCCGTCGCGGCTTGCGTAATCAGGCCCTTCCAGGTACTCGGCATACCCGGCAGCACCAAGGCGGCTGGCAGCGCCGGCTGCGCAATATTGCCATGATGCCGCGCCGCGCCCATGTCACGCGCTTTATTGCCGAGGTGGTCAAGCCGGCCTGTGAAGAGGTTGCACTTGAGTTGCGCAAGCAAGGCTACGACGTCGCGGTGAATGAGCGGGATGATGGCCGCGTCACCCTCGAGCTTTCACACGCTGGGGAAGGGCGCTTTCTCTACGAAGTCCGTCCGCGTGCTTTCAACACACCTAGCTTCGTCATGCGTGATACGGAAGACGGAACCGATGGTCGCAAGTATTTCCGGGCTGAGGTGCATTTGCGTGAAGGAGGCCAGGACTATGACATCATGGGTTGGAGTCGTGACGATGTGATCGGCGATATCCTCGATCAATACGAGCGTCACCTGCATTACCTTCATGTGGTGAGTTGAGACTGGGGGTGTATTGCGCTGCACAAGGCGTCAGGGCAGTGCAGAGCGCTCGTTAGCGGGCATTGAAAGCCGGCAGGGCCAGAAGTCAACGGCGGCAACGTCCCTGGAAGGTGGACCTAGCCAGTTTGCAAGTGGCTGGCAATGGCCCTGAAAGCACAGCTCATAGTCTCCGGCTTCGGGTGTGCGCCCGGCATGCAAGGGGTTCAGAGGCGGCAGTTGGCGGTGGTAGTGCCATGTGCCATCTCGCAACGTGGCGTCATCGGGTATTTCCATGCCAGCGCCGCTGCCGCGTACGCGGGCCTCCATGAGTACCAGCCCGCTGGCGCCGACCTGGTAATCCTCTTCCCAGCGGATTTTCTCGATGCTGTGCTGCCAAGCCAGGGTGAAGTGCTCAATGGGCAGGCTGGCCCAAACCACGCCGGCGAGCCCAAGGCAGAGACCATTCATACCCTTTGCTCGGCTGTCGTGCGACTCCGCCAAACGTGCCAGCCCAATACCGCAATACCCAGGGCGAACCCGACTTCATCACTGACGGGCAAGGCCAGGATCAGGCATACACCTGCGACGAAGGCCAGTAGACGCTCCCACCAGGTCATGGACATACGGAAGTGGCCAATCGATGCGCAGCCCCATAGCGCAACAGCAAACACGGCCTTGATCACCATGTACGAGGTGGCGCTGAGACTGTCGCCCTGCAGCATCAACGCAGGGTCGTAGACCGCCATGAATGGCACGACGAAACCAGCCAGGGCAATGCGGACCGCCCAGAAGCTGATCAGTAACCCTTTTTCCTTGGCAATGGGGGCGGCCGCGAAGCACGCCAGCGCGACCGGCGGGGTGAGGTCAGCCAGAATGCCGAAATAGAACACGAACATGTGCGAAACGATCAGTGGCACACCGAGCTCCAGCAGGGCGGGGGCGGCGATGGAACTGGTAATGATGTAGTTGGGGATGGTGGGAATGCCCATGCCTAGCACCAGGCACGTCAGCATGGTCAAGAGCAGTGACAGGAACAGGTTGTCGCGGCCGAGATCAAGGATGTACCCCGCAAAGGTCGTGGCAAGTCCGGTCAGGGAAATGACGCCGATAATGACCCCCACCAGCGCGCAGGCAATGCCCACCGGTACGGCATGCCGCGCCCCCTCCGCCAGCGCCATTACAAAGCCGCTAAGGGTGGCCCTTGCGCCTTGCACGAAGACGCAGGCGAGGGCAAGCGCCGCGATCACCAGCAGGATGACGCCGATGCCCATGCGGAAGAAGCCCGAGCACAGTAGTCCCAATGCGACCCAAAAGGCCGCGCGTAGCCAGGTGCCCTGAGCGCGCAGGATGATGGCCGAGCCCAGGATGACGATAGCTGTCAGGGCCAGGCCAACCATGCCTGAATAAAGGGGCGTACGCCCCGAGAACAGCAGCGCGACCAATATCACCAGTGGCACGAGCAAGAACCAGCGTTGGCGCAACGCGTCCCAGGCACTGGGGCATTCTTCGCGGGGCAGGCCATGCAGGTGGCTGCGTTTAGCCTCCAGGTGAACCATCCAGTAAATCGAGCCGAAATACAGCAAGGCAGGGATGAGCGCAGCTTTGGCCACTTCGGCGTAGGGCACGTTGATGGTTTCCGCCATGATGAAAGCGACCGCACCCATGACCGGTGGCATCAGTTGGCTGCCCATGCTGGAGGTCGCTTCGACGCCCCCGGCAAACGCCGGCTTGTAGCCAAAACGCTTCATCAGCGGAATGGTGAACTGCCCGGTAGTCACCACGTTGGCCACTCCGGAGCCGGTGATAGTTCCCATCAGCGCCGAGGAAAATACCGCGACTTTCGCCGGGCCACCGCTACGGTGACCAAACAGGCCCATGGCAAAGTCGGTGAACAGGCGGATCATGCCCGCCTGCTCCAGAAACGCCCCAAAGAGGATGAACAGGTAGATGTACGTGGCTGAAACATAGGTAGGGGTGCCATACAGCCCCTCGGTACCGAAGGACAGTTGGTTGACAATCTGGTCAACGCCGTAGCCTCGGTGCGCAAGGTCACCGGGCAGGTACTGGCCTAGGAGCCCGTAGGCCAGAAACAGGGCGCAGATAAACGGAAGCGCAACGCCCATGACTCTTCGTGCGGCTTCGAAAACCAGGCCGATCAGTAATAGGCCGACGATCAGATCGCTGCTGATCAACTCGCCTGAGCGTTGAATAAGGTCGCCTTCGAAGTACCACTGATAGGCGGCCGTCGTCATTCCTGCAATCCCCAATAGCCAGGCAAGCGGTTGCCAAGGCCGGTGGTGACCGACTACCGGGTAGCTTAGGAATACGACCAACAGCAGGAAGCCCACGTGCACCGATCGCAATACCTGGGTGGAGATGAGTGGGTAGGCCGCGGTGGCGACCTGAAAGATTGAAAACGCCAACGCCACCGCGAATAGAGTTGCGGGCCAGCGGTCGGTACTGGCGTGAAGGCCGTGCGACGATTCGCTCATGGAGTGCTCCCACTTTGCGCGACAAAGGATCAGGGGAGCAGGTTTTTCTCTTTGAAATAGCGTTCAGCGCCAGGGTGGAGCGGGATCGGCAAATTCTTGGCTGCATTCTCAGCTTGGATATCTTTCGCTGCCGCATGAGATGTGACCAAGCGTGGCAGATTCTCGAAGATCGATTTGGTCATCTGGTAGGCCAGGTCGTCGCTCAGGTCCGCCCGGGTGACCAGAATGTTGGTGATGGCTACCGTTGGCACTTCCATCCCTTGGCCGTCATAGGAATTGGCCGGAATGGTGGCCGCTTGGTAAGCGGAATTGCCGATTTTCTTCACGACGTCGGCCGGGATGGGCACGAACACCACCGGCAGTGTCGCCGCCAGGTCACGGATAGCTGCCTGGCCGAGGCCCGAAGACTGCAGAGTGGCATCCAACTGACGATTCTTGATCAGTTCGACGGACTCTGCGTAAGGCAGGTATTCGACCTTGCCCATATCCTGGTAAGTGAGCCCCGCTGCCCTGAAGATGGCCCGTGCGTTGAGCTCCGTGCCTGATTTAGGTGCTCCGACCGAAATGCGCTTACCCTTGAGGTCCTCAAGCGATTTGATCCCCGATTCCTGGCTGGCGACGATCTGGATGTAATTGGGGTACGTTCCGGCAATGGCCCGGAGTTTCTTCAGCGGGGCCTTGAAACCGGCCTCGGCGTCACCTTTCCAGGCATCTGCCACCGAGTCGCCCAAGGCGAATGCCAGTTCACCGCGGCCAGCTTGCAGCAAGTTGAGATTTTCTACCGATGCCTTGGTGGCCTGAACTGTAGTCTTGCTGCCTTCGATCTCATGGCTGTAGATCTGCGAGATACCGACGCCGACGGGATAGTAGACGCCGCTGGTTCCCCCTGTAAGGATATTGATGAAGGTGGGTGCAGCCTGGGCTGTGGCGCAAGCGGCTAAAACAGTGCCGGCCAATGCCAGGCGAAGGGCTCGGTTCATGGTGTCGTTCTCCAGTTGTTGTTTTTATCCTGCGCATAAACCTAGATCGAATCTGCCGTGCTTGCCCATCTTTTGGCCCTGAACCGGTCGCTGTAAATGCCTAGAACCGCCAAAATGCAGGTGCCACGAGCACCAATACGGTGAGGATTTCAAGGCGACCCAGGAGCATGCCGAGGGTCAACAACCATTTCGCCGAGTCGGGCAGCGAGGCAAAGTTGCCGGCTGGTCCAATCACCGTGCCCAGGCCTGGACCGACGTTGCACACGGCCGTGGCCGCAGCACTCAAGGCAGTGGTCCAGTCGAGCCCGATCAGGGACAGTAGCAGGGCAATTACTGCAATCGTGATGGAGAAGAAGAACGAAAAGGTCAGTAGCGAACGCACGATCTCCTCGTCAATGGGGTGGCCATTGTATTTCTTCGAGATTGTCGCCCGAGGGTGAATCAACTGCTTCAGGCTGCTGATCAGCAACGATGCAGCCACTTGGAAACGGAAAATTTTCAAGCCGCCGGCCGTAGATCCTGAGCACCCTCCGATGAACGTCAGGTAGAAAAACAACAGTACGGAAAAGCTGCCCCACAGCGTGTAGTCACCAACCGCGATACCCGTTGTGGTAACCACTGACGTGACATTGACCGCAACGATTCGTAAGGCATCCCACCATGACAGACCGCTGTGCCAACACAACCAACTACCCACCAAGATCCACGCAACCACGAGAAAACCCAGAAATCCCTGTACCTGATGGTCCTTGATCAGGGCGCGACGATGGCCCCGCAATGTCGCCACATACAGTGTGAAGGGCAGACTGCCGAGAATCATGATCACGACGGCTACCCAATGCACCGCAGGCTGCGTCCAATGCCCGAGTGACGCATCCGAGGTCGAGAAGCCGCCCGTCGAAATCAATGACATCGAATGATTGATGGCTTCGAATGGGGTCATACCGGCGAGCCATAGGGCCAGGGTGGCGAAGGCGGTAAGTCCCAGGTAAATCACAAGGATCATCTTCGCCGCAACATGCGAGCGTGGCGTGACCTTGTCCGACCAGTCAGAGGACTCGGTCTGGAAAAGACGCATGCCACCTACACGCAACAGTGGCAGCACAGCCACAGCCATACCGATGAAGCCGATTCCCCCAAGCCAATGGAGCAGAGAGCGCCAGATCAGCAACCCGGGTGACGCACTGTCAAGGCCGGTCAATACCGTGGAGCCGGTTGTCGTGATGCCCGACATGGTCTCGAAGAACGCATCCGTATAGCTGATGTGCCGAATGAACACCATGGGCAAGGCTGCGAAGGCACATACCACGACCCAGCTCGCGGTTGTGAGCAGATACATGTCCCTGGACCGTATCTGCGGCGCATCAGGAAGCCCCCTGGCGATCAACGAGAGCCCCGCGCACAGGGCAATCAGGCTCGACCAGGCGAACGCTCCAAGATCGTCGTTGCGCCCATACACCAGCAAAGTCGTCATAGGTATGACCATGCTGATGGACAAGGTGATCAGGAACACGCCGATGATGAAGCCGATGAAACGCAGTGCAGGGAGTGGCATCGAAAAAAACTCATAGGTGTGATGCCGGGCAGTATCGACGGCGTAACGGCGATGTCGAGTAAAAAAACCGTAAAGGCCCAGAGCTCAATGGTAATCCCTTGGCTAGCGCGGCGCGGGAGAAAGAGACAGGCCAGCGCGCTAGCGGGAAGATCCGATCGACCTCTGAGGCCAGCTTGCCGTCAGAGACAGAACAGATCCCGCTCATTCGACGAAATCAGGAGGCTTTCACTCATGTACGAGCGCATCATTGATTTGATCACAGGCAATACGGTTTTCGGCATATCGGTGCTCAACCTGTTGCTGGCGCTAGGTGTTGCTGCAATCACATTCACGGTGTCACGGGCTGCAATCGGCTTCATGCAACGCCGGGTCAGCGCTGTTGGGAGCGTCGGTCAGGTATTGGTAAAGGTTCTGGCAGGTACCAGCAACCTCCTGTTGCTGCTGGCTTCGTTGCTGGTGGGGCTGGGGATGCTCGATTTGTCAGAACGATGGCTGACCAGGGTCAGCAGTTTGTGGTTTGTGGTCGCCGCACTGCAGATTGGCTTGTGGCTCAATCGCGCCATTGCCCTGGGGCTGGTCCATTATTTCTCGCGCCATGGCGGGCAGGGGCTCTATCAAGGCAGTGCACTAGCGACCTTGTCGGCTTGGGGGGCACGCGTACTGTTGTGGTCGGTAGTCGTGCTGGCGATGTTGTCCAACCTGGGCGTGAACATTACCGCCTTCGTTGCCAGCTTGGGGGTGGGCGGCATCGCTGTAGCACTGGCAGTACAGAATATTCTCGGCGATCTTTTCGCTTCGCTGTCAATCGCCGTCGATAAGCCGTTCGAGGTGGGAGACTTCATCGTGATTGGGCCATTGGCGGGGACAGTTGAGCACGTGGGGCTGAAAACGACCCGTATTCGCAGCCTGGGGGGTGAGCAGATCGTCATGGCCAATGCGAGCATGATCAGCAGCACCATACAGAACTACAAGCGTCTTCAGGAGCGGCGCATCGTCTTCGAATTCGGCCTGTCCTACGACACCCCCACTGAGGCTGTGAAAAAAGCGCCCGTCATCGTGGAAGAGATCATCAAGTCTCAGGACCAGGTACGCTTCGATCGTGCCCACCTGCGTGGCTTTGGAAAGGAGGCGTTGGAGTTCGAATGCGTTTACATCGTTCAGGATCCTGGCTACAACCTGTATATGGATATTCAGCAGGCTATCAATTTCCGGCTGCTTGAGTGTTTTTCCCGAATTGGCGCCAGGTTCGCGTTGCCGGTGCGCTCCATCAAGGTCACGGCTTTACCAGAGCAGGCCGATACGCCGGTGCAGCAGCGTGGTAGCCACGGTTATGGGCGAGGTTGATGGGCAGATTCAATGACGGTGGGGGCGGGAAACTGAGCGCGCTGACGGCGTGGGCTGCCAGGCGGGCCTACGGATGATGGCGCGCTGGCGTTGGATCGCTGTTCGAGTCACTAAGCGACTATGGTTCCGGGCGACTTTGTTTTCGCTGCTCGGCGTGGCGACAGCCTTGATTGCGGTGGTGTTAAAAGACTTCATTCCTGCGTCCTTGCCCGCTCGGATAGGCGCGGACGCTGTTGACAAGATCCTCGGCATCATTGCCTCCAGCATGTTGGCGGTCACCATCTTTTCCTTGAGTACCATGGTGGCGGCATATGGTGCGGCCAGCACGGGGGTAACGCCTCGTGCCACGACGCTGGTGATGGAGGATACGACCACGCACAATGCGCTTGCCACGTTTATCGGCTCGTTCCTGTTCAGCCTGGTCGGGCTGATTGCTTTAAGTACGGGCGTCTATGGTGATCAAGGGCGTGTCTTGCTGTTCGCGGTAACCATCGCAGTTGTCATCCTGATCGTTTATACCTTGCTGCGCTGGATCGATCACCTCTCCAGGCTCGGGCGTGTAGGTGAGACTATCGACCGCGTCGAGAGGGCTGCGATAGAGGCTATCTAGCATCGGGCCAAATGGCCTTACCTGGGGGGCTCTGCATACCCGCCAGGCATGGTTTTCCCTCCTGCTGCCCAGCGTTTGGTCAGTCATCGAACCGGTTACGTTCAGCACATTGATGTGGAGGCTTTGGCAGCCATCACCCAGCGGCACAACGTTATGATCTATATGGATGTGTTGCCTGGCACATTCGTCTACCCAGGAGCACCGCTTGCGACCGTCGTGGCGCAACCCGGCCAGGACGTACGAGGGGTGGCGGCCTTCGAGCTTGACGTACATGCAGCCATTACGGTGGGCACCCGTCGGACGTTCGAGCATGACCCGCGCTTCGGCCTGTCAGTGCTGTCCGAGATCGCTTCCAGAGCGTTGTCGCCTGCAGTCAATGACCCCGGCACTGCGATCGATGTCATCGGTCGAGGTGTCAGGTGCTTGTCGCACTGGGGGCGGCCTCAGGCGCTGGCTCCGTCTCATGGAGACTGTGCCCAAGTTTATCTGCACGGTATTGTGGTCGAGGATTTGTTCGATGATTTCTTCGGGCCGATCGCTCGAGACGGGGCGGCGCTGCAGGAGGTGAATATACGACTGCTCAAGGCGTTGTTGAGCCTGGCTCAAATCAATCCACGACTGTTTGAAGGCAGTGCGAGCAGGCATGCAGAGCGGCTGCTCTTTCTTGCCCATGCCGCGCTCGTGCTTGAGGCGGAAAATGCGCAGTTGGTCAAACTGGCTGAGCCGTTTCATGCCAAGTGTTAGCCTTGAAATGTGTAGGCTCGACTGGACGGGTTACAGCTTTCTTCCTGATGAGAAGCTCGTCCCGCATCTGCAACACGGCTTGTGTCGAGTATTAGCCTCGGCGGCCTTCCCGTGCATCCATATTGGTGTTTAACGCACGGTGTATCTTACATGGCGCAGTCAACGTTGGCTGCGCCCGGTACTGGCAAGCTAGCTCTCCATATCCGTTTCCATCTCGGGGCAACTTTTAACCCTGTTGCATTTCAGGTCACCACCGGAAAGTCAGGCTGCCAATCACTGTACGGCGGTTCCCGTAGAATACGGTTTGCTCATAGAACCCCGGGGTGAAATAGCGCTTGTCGAACAGGTTGCTTGCGCTCAGGTCCACCGAAACCCCTTGAAGGTCCTCTCTCAGGTGCGCCAGGTCATAGCGCACGCTGGCGTCGGTGAGGGTGTAATGAGGGACTTTGACAGTGTTCTTGGCGTTGTACGAGGACCCGACATAACGCTGCCCGACACCCATGCCCAGCCCCTCCAGCGGGCCGGCCTGCACGGTGTAGTCAAGCCACAGCGAGGCGGTGTTGCGGGGCACCGAGATCGGCACGTTGCCCTCAAGGCTGTAGGCGGCGGCGCCAGTGCCCACGGGATTGGCCTTGGTCACCTCGGCGTCGACGTAGGCGTACGAAGCGATCAGGTCCAGGCCGCGGCTCAGCTCGGCCTTGCCTTCGAGTTCGATGCCACGCGAGCGCTGCTCGCCGGTCTGCACCTGAAAGCTGGGGTTGGTCGGGTCGGTGGTGGTGACATTCTTCTGGGTCAAGTCATAAGCCGAGAGGGTGATGAAGCTGTTGTAGCCAGGCGGCTCGTACTTGATACCGACTTCGTACTGCTCCCCCTCGGTGGGCTTGAAGTAGCTGCCATCCTGAGCCGTACCCGAGGTCGGCTGGAAGGAGGTGCTGTAGCTGGCGTAGGGGGTGATGCCGTTGTCGAACAGATAGGCCAGGCCCACGCGACCGGTGAACTTGTGGTCCTTCTGTACGCTGCGGGTGTCGTTCAGGTAGCTGTACTCGCGCCCCTCGACCCAGTCCTTGCGCCCGCCCAAGGTCAGGCGCCACTGGTTCAGGCTGAGCATGTCCTGGGCGTACAGGCCTTTTTGCGACACGACGCTCTTGCCGTCAGTCTGCAACGTGCTGTTCCAGGTCGGGCTGGCATTGTAGACCGGGTCGAAGATATCGACGGTCTGGTTGGCGGCAACGCCCCGGCGCGATTCACGGCCCGAATAATGGCCGTAGTCGAAGCCCACCAGCACATCGTGGCCAATGGCGCCGGTGTCGAAGTGGCCGCCCAGGTTATTGTCGAGCAGGAACGTATCGGTTTTCTTCGGGCGTTTCTGGTAGCCGAAGGTGTAAGTCCGGCCGTCGGCACCCAGTTGGCCGCTGTTGCGAGCACCGTTGCTGATGTAGTCGACGTCGACCTTCATGTAGCGGGCGTTCTGGGTGAATTTCCAGTCGTCGTTCAGCTGGCGCTCGAAGAGGTAGCCGAGCGAGGTGTTCCCCACCTCGTTCTTGCTCACGTGCGGATCGCCCAGGTAAGTACTCGACGGGATGTGGCCGAAGGGCGTGTTGGTCAGCGTACCGTTCACCGGGAAGCTCTGTTCGGCGCCACCCTTGCGGGTCTTCAGGTAGCTGGCCAGGAGCGTGACGCTGGTGTCCTCGTCAGGCTTCCAGGTCAGCGACGGAGCGATATAGGTACGGTCGTCCGGCGAATGATCGACCTGGGTACCGCTGTCACGCTTGAGCGCCACCAGGCGATAGCTGAATTTGCCCTCGTCATCCAGTCGACCACCGAGATCCAGCGCCGTCTGCTGGCGATCGAAGCTGCCGCCCTGAACCTGGATTTCGTGAATGGCTTCGTCGGTGGGCCGCTTGCTGGTCAGGTTGACCATGCCGCCAGGCGCCATTTGGCCGTACAGCACCGACGCCGGGCCCTTGATCACATCGATGCGTTCCAGGCCGTAGGTTTCGAAGTCGGTGTCGTACTGGTTGAAGCCGCTGCGCAGGCCGTCCCTGTACACCCCGAACAGGTTGAACGAACGGAAACCGCGCATGTAGATATCCGGCGCGCCCTGTCCGCCCACGTAATCGATCGCGCGAATGCCCGGGGTGTAGGCGACGGCGCTGTTGAAGTCCTGCACGCCGCGCTTGTTCATCTCGTCGCGGGTGATCACCGAGATCGACTGCGGCACTTCACTGATGGCGGCATTGGTCTTGGTGCCGACCGAGGAGCGGTTGGCGACGATACCGTCGATGGGGCCGGTAATACTCTGCTCGGCGCGGCCGCTGATGGTCGAGACCGGAAGCGTCATACCGCCCTCCACGCCTGCTTGGTGCTGCAGGGTGTAGCTGCCATTGGGCAGCGCTATCGCCGTCAAGCCAGTACCCGAAAGCAGCACGGCCAGACCGGCCTCGACACTGTAGTCACCGCGAAGGCCTTGGCTGTGCAGGCCCGCCACCTGATCGGCAGGGTACGACAGCAGCAGTTTGCTTTCGTGACCAAAGCGATTGAGCACATCGCGCAAGGTGCCAGCGGGTATGTCGTAGCTGCGGTTGGTAGACGCCGCACTGACGATACCGGCACCCGACAGCAAGCCGACACCAGCAAGCGAGGGGACCAGGCTGCTGGCCATGGCGAAGGTCAGCGCCCGAAGGCGAAGGGGGTGATTCATGCCGTGCTCCACAAGAATGATCGAGGTCTTTCTGGTGGAGTCTCGCGAGTGCGGCAAACAGACCACCCTTTTCGCGATTTATTTTCAAACCTGGATGTTTTTCGGCTCCAGCGTCACCCAGTAAGGGGTGAAACGGCGAACCTCGGCACCCAGCGAAACCCCAAGTGTCTGCAGAATCCGGTCCGTGTCGGCCAGCGGGTAAGTGCCCGCGACGCGCACGCCGGCAAGACTGCGGGCGCAGCCCAGATGGCCACGACGATAACGCCCAAGCTCCTGGAGGAACTGCTCCAACGGCATGTCACTGGCCATCAGCATGCCGTCGGTCCAGGCCCTGTCAGCCTCGCTCAGCGTGCGCAACGGACCGACCTGGTCGCGCGTGAACATTAGCTGTTGCCCGGCCTGCACGCTGATGCCGGCCAGGCGTTCGGGGTACAACCTGACGACGCCATCGCGTACCGCGAGTCGGCTGTAGCCCGACTCCTGACGCAGCAGAAAACGCCCCTGTGCAGCTTCAACCCAGCCCTGCCCGGTCTGCGCCCGGAACGGTCGCAGCGCAGGAGCCGCGACCACGTTCACTTGAATTTCACCACGCAGCAGCCGCAAATCGCGCCCGGCCTGGTCAAATCTGACGTCGACCGCGCTATCGGTGTTGAGCAGCAACTGGCTGCCATCGGCCAACACGACATTGCGCTGCTCGCCTACACCGCTGTGATAGTCAGCGTTCAGGTTCTGCCACAGCGCAGTATTACGACCATTCCACGCCAGCGTTCCGCTGGCCACCGCGAGCACCAGTACCTTGAGTGCGCTGCGCCGGTCCAGGTTGCTCGTGGGCGTGGCGGTCAGCGCGGCATGCGCGATGGGGGCATGATTGGCCAGACCCGACAGCCGCTCGGCAAACGACTCGACGCGCTGCCAGGCACGGGCGTGTTCAGGGTGCTGATGCAACCAACGCTGCCACTGCTCGACCGTACCGGCCGAGACCGACGGTGCCTGCAGTTCGATCATCCACTCCACGGCCTGCTCAGCGATGGCCGGGGCGATTCTGGCGGTCATGGCTGGCACCTGCTCATTCGGCGAAGCAACATTGCACACCGGCCTTGATGATGTAGCGCTTGACGGTGGTTACCGATACGCCGAGCCGCTCGGCAATCTCGGCATGCGCCATGCCGTCAAGCTGGGACCAGAGGAAGGCCTGACGCACCGGGACTTCCAGCCCGTCCATCAGACGGTCGAGTTCCTGCAAGGTCTGCAACAGGATCGCCTGCTCTTCCAGCGAAGGCATCAATTGCTCAGGGACGCTGGCAAGCACTTCAAGGTAGGCGCGCTCCAGCTTCTGCCGGCGGAAGTGGTTGCTTAAGACGCTGCGCGCAACGGTCACCAAAACGGCGCGCGAATCGCGAATCTGTATCGGTTCATGCTTGGCCAGCAGGCGTACGAACGTGTCCTGCGTAAGGTCTGCGGCGCTGGCGCAGCAGCCCAGCTTGCGTCTCAGCCACCCTTGCAACCAACCATGGTGATTGACATATAGGGTGTGAAATTCCGTTGAGGTAGCACCGTCAGTCGTTGACATGATGAATGAGCACTAGCTTGAAAATATAATTATTATCATAGGCAACTGATAATTTCTACCGATTGGCTGGCTTCTCCCTTCCACGGCGGCGATGCCAGAAGCCTGATGGCAGCATCAGTTATGACATGTAAAGTCAAGCTCATAGGCTTGGGGGTAAGTCTTTAATTTGTAGAGGGATGTCGGCTTACAGATCAAATTAATGAGAGCTGAGATGTGAGAACTATTTCTAAATAGATTGTGTGGATAATTAACCACCCTGTAACGGCAGTGATATTTCAGTAGGAAGATAATCTGCAGTAGAGAGTCTTCGTGTCAGTGACTTGAGTCGAGGAATGGACGCTTGTCCATCCTCAGGCTAATACTTAGTTATCTGCCTGAAGAGGTGCAGAGCATGCAAACAAATTTGTTATTGTTTGTCGCAATGCCAATAAAGAGTGGGCAAGCTCTTTCAGCAGTTTGGCGTTATACTGCAACTATTTCGGTCGGCTTCGATATTTATGACAATTAAGAAAAATAAGACTGGTTCCAACCTATCCGACCAAAGCTCTTGCAGAGGCTGCACGCGCAAAGCTGAGCAGAGAGAGCTTTAGTCCTGAAGAACGATCCCCACTTTGCGTACAGGATCTTCGATGTTGTAGTGAGGTCGTTTAATATCCAGTCCCGGCTATCAATGGTACCGCGAGCTCTTTGGCCGTAGGGGTTATGATAAGAACGGTGGTATGGGTGTCTGCGCGATTTCGATTGCTCGCATTCAAAGATATTTTTTGAACGTGCTAACGGTGAGGGCCACCATAAAACCCAGCAACGCAGAACATGGAAGTAATACCCAATTGGGGCTCAGCGACCAAGGGAGCGATAGATAGATTACCCAAGGGCTGACCATCAACGGCAGCAATGTTCGCTTGGCTCGGTGATAGACGAAGCTGCTTTCCCTGTCCGCCCCGAACTTGCGGAGGTCGCGACGCATCAACCCGTCAACCAGTCCGGTGACTACCGCGAGTAAGAAAAGGGGCGTTGCGAGAGTGAGCACAGTCAAGCGCACCACGAACGTGAAAACTGTGAATAGAGCCGCCAGCAGGTAATCCTGGCCAGCGACATACGCCTGAGCAAGTTGTCCTTGCAGCGACGACTCGCGACTGAGCAATTTCAGCTGGATGTCGGATTGTGCCCAGCCTGAGCGGACTACAACCCAATCGTTTAGGCGTTCGAGGATTTTCGTGGCCGCTTGTGCTGGCTCTTGCACCAGGAGCGAGCTCCTAAAGTGGCTGCTGAGCCAGCCAAGTTCACTGAGCCACATGGCATGGCTGTGATGCCAGCCTTGGTCGGGCCAAAACCATAGCATGCCTACGAACTCCAGCAGGATGGAGAACAGCAGGGAAGCAAGCAGCAGGCCGAGCAATCGCAGGCACAGCTCAAGCGTGCCGAGGATCAGACTCGGTCGTCGTTGTGTTTGAGTCGGGTTGGTTGGGGCAGTAGGCATGGAAGGCTCCCAGGTGGTCGTGGGCTGCCAGGTGATCACGAGGAGTATTTACGCCCGGGTGGTGGCATCTCTGGATCAAAATCGACCGTCGGTGCGCCACCGGCACTGCTCCACCAACTCCCTGCATTGGCGTTGTAGGACTCGCGCATGCGCGCAGCCAGCGCTTGCAGATCTGCTGGCATCGCGTCGTCGCTGGCGGGTTTGGGCAGCGGTATCCGAACCTTCCACAGCTGCCCGCCTTCTTGGAACGAGAACATCTGGCCCTTGGGTAGGGCGATGATGTGCGCGGGTTCGATCAGCGGCACGGCCGTGGTGGTGACCCGGTCCTGCGAGGACGACGTGAAGTCGGTACGGGCATCGGGATCGGCCGTGTCGGTAGCGCCGGAGACCAGCGTACGCGTCTGCACATTGACCCTGGGCAGTTGATTGGTCAGGAGTTCGGCAGTCGCGGTTTCCCGCACGCGGAGTATCTGCAGGGTGTTGAAGTTACCGATCACCTGGCCAGCTTTGGCCCGGCTGCCGATGCGTGCCTCGATGTCGCTCAAGGTCTGGGTGTACGCGGTAACCTGGATACCGGCACCACCGCCCTTGTTGATCAGCGGAATGAACTCGTCGCCCATCAGCTCGTTGAACTCGTCGGCGTGCAGGTTGATGGGCACCTTTTCGGCCGCTCTGGAGGAGCTCGGCAGGCCATGGTCGATGCCGTGTTTGTAGATATGCCCGGCCACGGAGACCAGGTCGGCAAACATCGAGTTGCCGACCGCGGCAGCGACCTCGGCATCGGACAGTGCATCCAGGCCGACGTAGACGATGCCGCGTTTACGGATGACCTGCAGCCAGTCGAAGATTGGCCGTGGATCGTCGAGGTCGGCATAGTTGGGGGCCAGCAACTGCGCCGTCTTGCCGCTGGTGAGCTTTTCCAGCAGCGGCAGCAGCGAAGCGACGATCTTGTCGAAGTAGGTGCGGTCGTAGCGCACCGCCGAGCGCAGGCCATCCATCACTGGATCGAAAAGGCGCTTGGCAGTCAGGTACTGCTCGATGGCGACCACGCGTTTCTCGCGGCCAATCATGTGCCGCGGCACGTTCTTCTCGTTGAGCCGAGCTTCGAGATCCACAATGGTCTCCCACGCCTGCGGGTCATGGCGGGCGAAGAAGTGCTGGGCATATTCAATGAACAGCGCGTCGATGTTCACCACATGGCGCTGGATCTGCAGGTAGTCGGGGCGCCGGCCGAGCTCGATCAGCGCCCGGGCGATGATATTCACGAAGCGCCAGGCGAACTCGCGAAACGCCGCCGAGTTGCCTTCGCCGCTGAGTTGGCCGGCAATCCGAGTGGCGACTTCCGAGATGCGACCGAAACGGCCGATGGCGTTGTAGCGTGCGGAAATCTCCGGCCAGCCCAAATGGAAGACGTAGAACTCGTGCTCACGGCCGGCGCGTCGCGCTTCCACGTACATGCGCTTGAGCAGGTCGGCATCGCCTTTGGGGTCGAAGACGATCACCACTTCCTGGCTCGGCCGGTGGATGTCCTGGGTGATGTAGACCTCGGCCAGGCGCGTCTTGCCGACCCGGGTAGTGCCCAGGACCAGGGTATGGCCCACGCGCTCGCCCAAAGGCAAGGAGGCTTCCTGTTCGTTGGGCTCGACGCCGTGCAGCAGCGGGGAGCCACCCACGGGCGGCAGTGGTCGTACCGGGTTGAGTGGGCTGTCCCAGGCGGTTATCCAAGGCAAGATGGAGAGCCCTGGCGGTGCTTTTTCCAGGAGATGCTCCAGGCGGCGGGCCCACTGGTAGGCGGCCGACTGGTTGACGTAGCGGGCCAGCGCGGGATCCTGCGCTTCGAGCAAACGCTGGGTGTGCAGGCGGCTCCAGCGAAAACCACGGCCCATGAACAGGCGCTTGCTGCTGATAGGGATCTGTCGGCTGGTCAGCGAGTAGCGGGGTAGGCGGCGGATGTTGCGTCGATAACGCAAAACAATGCGGGCCTCATTGAGGCGCTTGAGGCCGAAGGCGGTATAGGCCAGGGCCATGCCGGCGCCAACTTCCGGCGACAGCGCCACCGCCCAGGGTGAATGCAGGCACAGCGCGCCGGCACCGGCACAGATGCCTACGGTGTACAGCTCCACTGCCGGGCGCAGCAGGGATTCCATCGCATGATCGCCCATGGCACTACCTCACTGTACCATGCCGGTCGGAGTGATCAGTACCGGGTAGTGCTCCAGTTCCAGCCGCTCGGCGATGTCGTCGCCACTCACCGGCCAGATGGCCAAACCAGGCGCTACCGCCTGGATACGCTGCAGCGCTGCGGCATCAACGACTTCAACAGCCAGGCCGTTGGCGCCCAGTCGCTTCAGCGCTGGCGCGTGCTGCGTCAGCCACGCCAACGAGGCGGCGTCCGCCCCAACCAGGAACAGCGGGACCATGCCGGGCAGATCCAGCGCTCTGCGGGGCACCTCACCCGGCGTGAGGCGCGCGCTGTGCACCGGCAAGACCCAGTTCAGGGTTCGTGGATCGGGCCGTTCGACCGCCGTAGCCGACTCAGCGGCAATGACAGGGGGCGTTGGCCCAAGCCATGCCCCGGCAGCCAACGACCCCATCAACCCGCAAATCAGTGCGCCCCGGCGAACGACAATCATGAGCGTGGTCCTCCACGGCTGGACGTGGCGGCTTCAAGGCGCTGCCAGTGCAGGCTGAACTGCGTGCGGTAGCGCGCCGCCGGGGGCCCTCCCGCAGGCCGGTGATAGTGGCCTGCGGCAATGACCCAGTCACCGACGTCGGCGTAGTGCGCGCGCAACAGATCGGCGGTGACGGCGAGGTTGGCGCGCGGATCGAGGGCATCGCAGGCGGTGGGATAGCGCTCCGGGTGATAACCCAGGTTGATCTGGCCCAGGCCGACATCGATGCGCTTGGGATCATGGCGGGTGAGCGCCGCTTTGAGTGCGCTGCAAGCCTGGTCACGGGTGGCGAAGCGCTGTGGCGTACCGGCCACATTCAAGGTCCACGGCCAGGGCAGAAGCCGCCCACGCAACGGTGTGCCGCTCTCTTGCTGGGCAATGGCGAACAACACCGAGGCCGGGATGCCGGCCTGGGCTGCGGCCAACTGGTAGGCCGGCGGAGGCAGGCCGCCTGCTTGGGCCGCCGTCACTCCCATCAGGGTCAGGGCGAGGGTCAATCGACGCGCTGCCATTTCCCTTCCACCTGTTGAAAGCGCGCGGGCAAGGTGCGGCTGGCGCCGAGGGCGAACCAGCGGCCACGGTCATGATTGAGGGTGACCTGGCCGCTGCCAACCTGGGCAGGGGTAATGCCCACCTTGCGCGCCCATTGGCGAATGCGCGCATCATCGCCCTGGCTGCCCACCAGATAGATGTCCAAGTGGGCGCCCGTGCTCAGCCATTGGCGGAGGCTGGCCTCACAGGTCGAACACGGATCTTCCACAAACACCGCATAGCGCGGGTTGCTCGACGGAGGGATTGCATCGCTCAATCCCTGTACCGGCCGCAGCCCTGGGAACAACCGCCCCCAGGCAGCAGAGTAGGCTTTTTGATAGGCCAGTTCGCGCTCGGCACGTTTGGCTTCGAGTCGCACCTGCAGCTCGGCGTAACGCTGGCGCTCCTGGTCCGAGTCGGCTTCCACGCCCAGGGTGGTCAGCGGATCGAGGTGCGGTGACCAGTACTGACGGGGACCGCTCTGCAGGCGCTCGAACTTGGACCATTCGTCGTCGGTCAGGCCCCAGGCCTTGGCCTGTGCTGCAGATCGCGCTTGCTGCAGCGCGGCCTGCTCGCTGGACTGCTGCTGCGTTTCGACCGTGGCTGGGGCACTCCATCCCGATCCCGACACCAGGCAGATGGGGAATAGGAGCAACGAGAGACTGATGAAACGGACCATATGCACCTCGTCATGGCAGGGGCAGCGAACGTTCGCCGAGGCCAGGCACCTGGAACACGGCCTGGTTCCGGCGAATGGCCTTAAGCTGCCAGTCGTTCAAGCTGTCACCGGGCTGCAGCAGGTGGACGGTCGACAGGGCATGCGCGCCGGCCGGTTGAGCCGAGACAAACCGAAGGTCGCCTCGGGTCTCGACACCCAGCAAGGTGAATGGCGGCGTCGGGGTTTGGGTTTTGGCGGCCGGTTTGGCGGGGGCTGCAGGCTGGGGTTGTGTGGATGGCGCAACCGGGCGAGCCTCGAGGGCGTGGACGGCGGTTTCGGCGTTGCCCATGCGCTGTTCCAGCGCGGCCAGGTCGGCCTTGGTCGGACCCAGCGGCACCGCTTCAATGGACTTGAGCGAAGCGTTCACCTCATCCAGCTGTTTGCTCAACGCCGCGAAGGTCGCGTCCTGCTGGCGCTGGTGCTCGCCCAGCGCGTTCACTTGCGCTGGGAGTGCCGCAAGGTCGGCGCTGAGTGCATCGAGGTCCCGCCACAGCGCCGGTACTGGATCGGCTGGCGCATTTTCCGCAGCGACTAGGAGCCTGGCCAGTTGCTGCTGGTGGTTGTAGGTCGTGGCGGCGAGTACTGCGGCGCCGAGGCACAGGGCCCCGAGCACCAGGGCCTGAAAGTGATGGACCTTCATGGCGCGATCTCCAGGGGCGGGCGAGGTGGGGCGGGCACCGGTGCGCGAAGGGCGTAACACACGCTGCGTTCGACCGGGTCGATCATGAGTCGCCAGGCCGGGCCGCCGAGGATGGTCAAGGCGTCCAGCAGCGCCATCGGCCCGAGTTGGTGCTGCACGGCCGGCAGGGGGCGGCTGAACAAGGTCGTGACCTCGGCGCGGTTGGTGCAGAGCGAGTAGCCCGAGCGCTGCAACACGTGGCGCAACGCATCACCGACCGTCGCATGCAGCGCCGGTGAAATCTGCACGGTGATGAGCTGGAATAAGGGCTGGCGTTGTTCCAGCGTCGGTCGCGTGCTGACCAGGGTGTAGCGGTCCTGGCGGACCCACGCCGGTGATTCTGACAACGGCTTGGACGGGGTGGCCGGAGCTGGTACGGCTTTGGCTGGCGCTTTCGATGGGGTGATGGCAGGCGACGTGTTGCAACCCGCCAGCGCGAGCATCAGGACAAGGTAAGGAAGTGCGGGCGTGTGCATGAGCAGGTCTCGACAGATGTTGCCGACACCTTGGCAACACGCGCGAGGTGCACCCACTGAAAAACCGAAGTTCCCCGTCCGGGTTATCAGGCTTAGTCCATAAAAAAGGCGCCCAGCAGGGCGCCTTAGGTCAATCGTCAGCAAACACTGGCAGTCCTGCCAGCGGGGCTGCATCAGGGTCAAACACCAGGAAGCGCGTGTCGGCCTGGCCGGCCAGCAACAACAGGGTCATCAACACCGGCGGTACCTGTTCATCCAACAGGCGGATGCAGACGTCCGCCGCTGAGCAACCGGGACCTTCCACGTGGGCGCTGCGGTGCCAGGGTGTGGAGTACAGCTTGCAGCCGACGGAGCGGTTGCTGACCAATGAGAAACATTCAAAGAAGCCCGCCGGTCGTTCGGAGCGGGCAAGCTGCTGAAGGTAGGCGTACTCGTCGGCCGGTAGGTGAGATGTGCTGATCTCCCAGCTGCGGCTGTACTGGCCGGTGGCAAAGGACAGCTGCTGCATCAGGTGTTCGGCAGCTTTCCGGGTGGGAAGGTCGCAGAGGTGCACCGAGCCACTCAACTGCTTGGCGGTGACCTGGTACAGCACGGTGCTGACCACGCTGTCCGCGGGCAACTGCATGCGAAGGAAACCCGAGACATCCTGGCCTTCCGTGATGACGGCGCAATCGTCATCGAACACGCAGGCCTGAGAGTTGATGTGATCGTCGTTCAACTCCAGCTGGGCGGTGTGCAAGGGGCGATAGCAGGGCGGGCACTGGTCGTCGTAGTGGATCTGAACCACGCGCTTGCAGGCAAATGCATGAAAACCGCGGGCAAACGGGTTGGGGGTTGAGGTGAGCATGATGGCGCTCCAATTAAAAGAGAACGCCACCCCATGCAGGCGGTGGCGGGTGGGGGAGGGTTAAATCCAGCCGTATTCGGCCAGGGAGAGGGGCTGACCTTCTCCGACGATGATGTGGTCCAGAACGCGGACCTCGACCAGCGCCAGGATTTCGATCAGGCGCGCCGTCAGCACGCGGTCGGCGCCGCTGGGCTCGGGGGAGCCGGAAGGGTGGTTGTGGCTGAGGATAACTGCGGCGGCGTTGTGTGCCAGTGCCTTGACCACCACTTCACGGGATACACCGAAGCCCCATCGATGCTGCCGAAAAACAACACCTCGAAGTCCAGCACGCGGTGCTGGGAATCGAGGTACAGCAGGGCAAACACCTCGTGGTGATAAGGCGCCAAGCGCAGCTTCAGGTAAGAGGCGGCGTCGGCCGGCGTGATGAGGACTTCGCCGCGTTGGAAGTAGCGTTGGTCCAACAGCTGCAGGGCTTCGTTGATCAGTGCATCTTCGTGGGCGCGCTGGGTCAGGACGGGGTCGAGGGGCTCGACCAGGGTCAATGGCGTGTTCATGAGCAAAGCCTCATATGCAGGAGCGCTCCGGGAGGAGGCCCCAAGTGGGTGAGATCAGGCGGTCACAGGCGGGTGAACCGATGGCGAGTGCCGTGCAACGGTGAGTGGCAGCTTTCGCAGGGGCGGGTGGAGAACGAGTCGATGCCGATGCCGGTGTCCGGATCGAAATCGGCGCTGAACGGCAGCAACGCTTGCACTGCCTCACGTATCTGCGCGATTCGCTCGTCAACTTCGGCCTCGCTGTAGTACAGCGACAAGGTGCTGAAGTCGTCGTAAGCCACCGCCTGCAGGCAGTCTTCGCAGAGCCAGAAGCTTTCCATGACAACCTCCGACGTGAATGAACAACAGGCGCTCCCAAGAGCGCCTGTTGTTGGCGGTCAAACTGCCTCAGGCAGATTGAGCTGCTGCGGTGGAGTTACGGGGGGCGGTTGGAGTTGGCTGGCGCTGATCGGAGTCACCGTCAGTGTTTGCCTTGTCCCCATCCGCCTCAGCAGGTTCCATCGCGTCAGAGGCAGCGTCGGTGCGGGCGGGCGCACGGTAGCTGAACTGGCCATCGACCTTGATCCACTCGATGAAGATCAGGCGGCCCTTGAGGCTGGCGCCGGGTTGACCCTTGCGTTCGCCTTTCTCGTACAGGAAGGGATCCACCCAGAGGTCGCCGATGCGAAACGCGATGAGGACCTTGCGTTCAGCGCGGACGTCTTCGAGGTGCTCACGGATCAGCCGTTCGGCTTCGCCGCCAGCGACTTTGCAGTCGAAGCGGGTGTACTCGACGTCGTCCGAGGCACCGTGCAAGGCAGCGATGTCACAGGCCATGAACGCTTGGCCGCGGCGAACCGGGACTTCGCGGACACGGTTCAGGTAACCGATGCCTTGGGTGTGCAGGTTGAAGTAGGTGGTGGGGGCGTTATTGCTTGCGGTGGCCATGGTGGATCTCCTGTTCAGCAGAAACGCGGACAACCACCGGCCCTGGCGGCTGGTGAGTTCCGCAAGGGTGAGGGTGCAAACACATGATCGGTAGAGAGGGCGCTCATCACCGACAGGTCGGTGACCGTGCGAGCTGCCGAGCGCGAGTCGCACTTGGGGAGAACCACCCGAAGCGGGCGCAGCCTTCAAGGTTCTGGCGGCCTGGGAGCTGTCAACGACAGCGGTGTGCAGCTCATCTATAAAACGCCGCAGAACCCCCGTCAACCGGGGATTTGCGGCGGTTTGGGCGGGTGGCAATCAGTGGCTTCCGGTGGATTCTCGGCGGCGAAAAAATAGCCCGACGGTCATCAGGCTAGGAAGAAGTGGACCACCTTTGATCCGGCGATGTGACACCGGAGTTCGTCGCAAACTCTCCGCTGTCGATCCACCGGGATCAACCGACCCTTGTCGTGGCCTAGGTCGGAATCAACTGGCACGCATCCGCGCACAAAAGGTGCCCAGTGTTTCGCCGGCGGGCACCGGAGCTGAGCATCGCCGCCGAAGCGGATGACCCTTGAGGCCTGGCACAAGCCGCATGGGTCATCCACCTAGGAGACTTGGAACGCTGAGAAGTTATCCGCAAAGGCGGTGAAGGATGGCTCCGAACTCTACGAGTCTGACCGAGCTGCCCGGAGCGAATCGGTCTGGGGTCGCCAAGTGGCGTGGGGCAACTTCACTACACCAGCGCGGCGGTGCGGCGTCAAGTCATGTCTTCTTCGGGCGCTTGGCTTTAGTTACCGGCTTGGTGCCCTTGCAGTCCGGGTAGCGGATGCAGGACCAGAAGCTGCCAGTACGGCCTTTGCGCTGGCGCATGCCGCTGCAACACACCGGGCAGAGCGGTCCCTTCGATGGGGGCGGCTGCAGGGTGAGCGAGGCGTTGCTGCGCACCAAGCGGGTCAGCCACTGCGACTGCTTGGCTAGAAAGGTCTCGACGCTCAACTGGCCCGACTCAATTCGGCCCAAAGCCTGCTCCCATAGCGCCGTCAGCACCGGATCGGCCACTTCCGCTGGCACTGCTTCGATCAGGGTGTGCGCCGCGGCTGAGGCGGCCAGGCTGCGTTTCTTCTTGGTCAGATAACCGTGGTCGATCAGCCCCTGAATGATGGCCGCGCGGGTGGCTTCGGTGCCGAGGCCGCAGCTCTCCCTGAGCGTCTGCTTGAGCCGCAGATCGGCCACCTGGTTGGCGATGGTTTTCATCGCCTTGACCAGCGTGCCCTCGGTGTAGGCCTTGGGGGGGTGTGTGCGTTGGATAATGGCGGCGGCGTCAGTCAGCGCCACCGAAACGGATTCTCGAAGTGTGGGTAGCCGTTGAGTCTGCTCGCCGGGCTCATTGCCGTGGGTTTCGTTGATCACCGCTTTCCAACCGCGCACCAGGATCTGCTTGCCCCGGGCCAGTAGCTGGTCGGCCTGGCTGTGCAGCAACACCTGGGTTTTCAGGTACTCATGCTCAGGAAGGAACTGAGCGAGGTAGCGGGCGCGGATCAGCGCGTAAACTGCCTGCTCGCGCTCAGACAGCTGAGTGAGGTCGAGCTTGATGGCGGTCGGAATGATCCCGTGGTGCGCGGTGATCTTGCTGCTGTTCCAGGCGCGCGAGCGGCGACACGGATCCAGCGCTTTGATGACCTGACCGAGCGCAGGGCTGGGAGCCACCAGGGCATGCAGTATGCGGGGCACCTCATCCAGCATGCTCTCGGGCAGGTAGCCGCAATCGGTGCGCGGGTAGGTCGTGGCCTTGTGGGTTTCGTAGAGGGCTTGGGCGATCCCCAGCGTTTCCTGGGCGCCGAGCCCGAGCTTGGCCGAGCAGACTTCTTGCAGGGTGCCGAGATCAAACGGCAGTGGCGGCCCTTCGCGGACGTGTTCCACCTCGATGGTGCCAATACGGGCCGTTCCGTGTTGGCTCAGGCGCAGTGCAGCTTGCCTGGCGGCCGCTTCATCAAGGCAGCGGCCCTCATCGTCGCAGACCGAAGCCGGAGGTTGCCAGCTGGCTTTGAAACTAACACCGTCTGCCACCAACTGGGCGTCGACGTTCCAGAAGGGGTGCGGCACAAAGCTCGCGATGGCCCGGTCGCGTTCGACTACCAGGCGCAACGTCGGGGTCTGGACGCGGCCAACCGGCAGCACACCATCAAAGCCGGCGCGGCGGCCGAGCAGGGTGAACAGCCGGCTTAGGTTGATGCCCACCAGCCAGTCGGCACGGGAGCGGGCCAGTGCACAGTGGTACAGCGGCAGGGTCTGTTCGCCCGGACGCAAGGCGGCCAAGGCCCGGCGGATCGAGGCTTCATCCAGGGCGGACAGCCACAGACGCAGGACCGGCCCCTGATACTGACAGCGCTCGAGGATCTCCCGGGCGATCATCTCGCCCTCGCGGTCAGCATCGGTGGCGATGACCACCTCAGCGCACCTTTGCAGCAGTTGGTCGATCACCTTCAGTTGGCTGGCGACCTTGGGCTTGACCACCAACTGCCAGTGATCGGGGATGATCGGCAGGTCGTCCAACGACCAGCGTTTGTAATCACCATAGGACTCAGGGGGCGCGGTTTCTAGCAGATGGCCGATGCACCAGGTGACGGTGACGTTCTGGCCCTGCAGGTAGCCATCGCCGCGCCAGCTGGCCTGCAGTACTCGGGCGATGTCACGGGCTTGGGACGGTTTCTCGCAGATGAACAGGCGCATATGCGGGCCCTCTCGGTGGTTTCCGACAGGGTGGGGGTGTGGCCGTGAAGCGCCAGGGTAAAGCCGAAAACGGAGGGATCGGTTCGACGTTTCAGCGCAGGGCTAAAACCTTACTTGCGTTGCGCAAGATGAGTGGCCAGCGTTTGCAGAAACTCCAGGGCGAACTGTTTATCGGCATCGCCCAGCTCCTTGATGATCGCGGTGATCTGCTGGCCCTGGTCCTGGGGGCGAGGACTGATGGCCAGCAGCAGCTCATCGACGGGGCAGCCATACAGGTCAGCCAACTGCAGCAACTTCGTCACGGACAGCTCCACCAGGCCACGCTCCAGACGCGAGACGGCCTCGCCGGTAATGCGCAGGTGTTCGCCGACCTGCTCCTGGGTCAAACCACGGTCGCGACGGTACTTCGCCAACTGGCGGCCAATGTGATGTGGGCTAGGCTCTTTGACGGGCAACGGGGCGCTCTCCAATTCGATCCATATGGTTGACTACCCACCCAAGGATATGAGCGGCTCAGAGAGTTGACTGGCAACCCTATGAGGCGTATCACGAAAAATAACTGCAGGACCCGCCCGTCCACACGGAGGCTTCAACTTGCACGGATCCCACCAGAGTGAGGCAGACAAGTTAGCGATCAAGGCCTACGAGCTGTTCATGGCCACGCAACTGGAACCGGAGAATGGGGAGGCGCGCGCGCACTTGATTGCCTGGGTTCAGGAGAGTCCGGCGCACTGGCGGGCATTCCTTGCCCTGGATCAGTGCCTGACGGAGGTGAAGCAGTTGCTGGAGAGTGAACGGCGGGGTAAACCCCGACCCAATAGAACGCGCTAGAGGGGCCAGTACTGCTCGCCGGTTGGGCGGCGCAGCCCCTGCGGTATCGCGCAGGGCGCAGTGATTCCACTGAGTTCCACGGATCACCCGGCCTTGCGCGGGGCTTTCTTGCCACCGCCTTTACGCGTGGCGCTGGGAGTGTCTTGAGCTTTCTCACGCATCGAGACCGAGGCCAGGCGATGCGGCAGGATACCAATGCGCCGGGCCTCGACCTTGAAGGTCACCCGCGCGTTGTCCTCGCTGTCTTCCCACTCCTCCTTGACCGTGCGGCCTTCGACCAGGACGCGCATGCCTTTCTGGTACAGCGTGCTCCAATGCTCGGCATCGCGGTGCCAAAGCTCGACGGGCGCCCAGTAGCCGCCGCGATCCTCGTAGCCACCCTCGCGCGGTACCGGGTTGTCGAAATAGACGTTCAGCCGCAGCAGGCGTCGTGGTTCATCCGGGTTGGAGTTGAACTCCTGAAACTCCGGCACACTGCCGATGTTGCCTTCACCTACAAACAACGTACTCATGCGGGTCACTCCTCGGTGGGGGAACGGGTCAGGGCGAGTTCGGCGGCCTCGAGCTTGCCGGCACCGGCGACAGCCTGGCGATACAGTGACTGCAGGCTGCTCATCTGCAGGTTCAGCACCACCCGGTTGGTCTCCAGCTGATACAACGCCTGCCGCAGTTCAGGGTGCAGATGCGGATGAACCACCGCCTCCTGCCACACCTGCACGCCCATGCGCTGAAAGTCCGGGCTGCGCCAGCGCAGGAAGTCGGTGCCGGTCGCGCTGTGCTGCACGACCAGTCGCAGTTCCAGCAACGAGAACGGGGGCTGCGCCATGATCGCCAGCATCACTGCCATCAACTCGGCGACCTGGGTGCGCAGGCGCAGGATCGTCTCGGCGAACTGCTGCAGCTCCCCCTTACCCTTAAAAGGCTTTAAAAGGCCTTTTAGGGAGGCACCTTGTGCGAACTCACGATAGACATCTGCTGACAAACGCCGGGCAATCGCGTCGGCCAAGGTCATGCCTCACCTCCTTCGGCCGGTTCTTCTGGCTCAGGGAGAGCTTCGACCTCAGGTTGGTCGTGTTGATCCGACCCAGCGGGTAGCGGTTCTGAGGTACCCCGCGTGATGGGCGGGGCGAATTGGGAGCGGTGGCTGCCCTCGAGGATCTTGCTTGGTGGCGTGCCGAACTTGTCGATCGCTTCACGGGCGCGGGCGTTGTTGGCGGCCATGTCATCCCGACTGACCCCTGCCAGCCGGTAGCGCTGGGCCAGACCGAACAGGCTGCGCAGCTCGTGGGCGCCGCGATCGATCCAGGTTTCCATGTCGGGGCGGCCGATTAAGGCGGTGTGGTGGGCGAGCAGAACGCGGCGCACCAGGGCGTCGTAGTCGGTCAGCAGGTAGACCGCGAGAAAGCCAAGCTGGCTGCCGATGAACAGGGGGAGGGTGACGGGATGGATATTGAGGTTGTCGCCGATGTCGACTTGGGTGGGCAGGGCGCGCTCCACCCGACTGACCTGCTTGGTCAGCGCACGCAGTTCGGCCTTGGCCTGCAGCAGCTTGTCCTCCAGTTGCAGCATGAACCAGTCGGCGAAGGGGTCATCCTGGCTGCTGGCGTGCTTGAGCAGGTTGGTGACGCCGATGTAACCGGGCATGCCCATGATCGCGTGTACCCCTTCGCGGCCCATGCGGCCTTGCCACAGCCGCGCCGCATGATGGGTATGCAAGGTGAGGGTGATGCTGCTGCGCAGGGAGCCCAGGTTGAGCTGGTAGTGATCGGTCATCGCCAGTACCTCGCCGTCGGAATGACGCCGACGATGGGCCGATTAGTGCGGTTCGACGCGAATCAACATGAAGGTGGTCCGCTCGTAATTTCAGGCGGTGGATCTCGGTGGATTCAATGGCATGGGCATCAAGTCCACCGAGATCCACCCCTAGGTCGGCGCAAGCGAACCACGACAGCGTTGTTTCAGTTCCTCCAGGCAGGAGAGGGCGAGGGGCGAGGCGGTGCGCTGACCACCGCGCTTCGGTCGTTCGCTGGGAGGCTCTGCTGGCACAGGCCTCGCTGGATTTGAAGTCGGTCTTGAGGTCTTGACCTCCTCGGTACGCGCGGCCCACAGGGTGAACTCGCCTTGGCAGGCGCGTTTGATCAAGCCCATCAGGTAGGCGACCGGTTTTCGGATCTCGCCGCGGGCGCAGCGCACCGCCGCTTCATTGATCACCGCTTGTTGCTGTTCCGGTTCGAGCTGGCGCATCGCCTGGGAGGCCATGCGCCGCTCGGTCGAATTCAGCGGTAAATCTTCAGGCCAGCGTGCACGACCAAACTCGACCTGTGCCAGTACTGTACTTTTTTTGCTTTGGTCTTTCTGTACTGTACGGCCGGCGTCGGCATTCCGAACCACAGCCGAATCCGGTGCATTGCCGCACAGTTCGGAATCGGTGGCCGAGGCGTGAGGATTCCGAACGGGGTGGAGCAGGCCAGGTTCGGAATGTTGCGCCTGCGCGGCTTCGTTGATCAGCAGCAGCGAGTGTTGCTGTGTCGGCGGCAGTGCGCCCAGCCTGTCCTTGTCGCCTTGGACGACTTGCGGGTCGGCTTGAATTTCGGCCAGCACATGCTGCGTCACATCACGCACCCCCTTGGTGGCGTGGCTGAGGTTCTGTTGCAGGAGATCCGCGTAGCCGCTGTCCAGCTCAAGCTGCTCGGCCGCCGTCAACGGATCGCCGTGCAGCACGTAGATGCAACCGCGCAGGCAGCCTTGGGCATCGCGCGAGCGGTCGACCAGGCTGAGCCAGCGGGTGGTACGCAGGACGTTCAGTGCGCGGGCGATGGTCTCGCGCGACGCCTGGGTGCCACAGGGGCTGGCTGCCAGGTAGGGTTGCAGGTCCTGGTAGCGGGGCATTTTAACCTGGCGTTCGGTGATCAGCCAGCGCAGCACCTGCCAGGTGTTGCGCTCCAGCGGGGTCAGTCGACGATCGAGTAGCAAGGCCTGCGGCAAGGGATTGTTGTCGCCGTAGTAGATCGTGCGCAGCGCGGGCTCCGCAGCAGCCGCTTGTTGGGCCTGGGCGGCCTGAAACTCATTGCGGCGTCGAAGGGCGTCGTAGCACTGGCGCACCACGTCCTGCCAGTCCACTTCGTAGAAGCTCAGCATGGCGTACCTCCGTACAGTTCGACCTGTTGCCAGACCTGGGTCAGGCTGATGTGCTGTTCCTCGGCCAGCATCATCATCGTGTCCAGTGGATCGTTGTCTGGCGCCTCCGCCCGTAACTGGCTCCAGCGGTTCCACACCGCATGCTCCTGGGCTTCACTGAGCTGGACCGGCCGGCCGCGGTGGGTTTCGATTTTCAGTATTCGGCGGCGCAACGCCGTTTCCGAATGGTCCAGGCCGAAACAGCGGTACATGATAGTCGAGCTCGCGCCGAGCTTCAGTGCCCGGTTGATCAGGCGTTCGTTCTGCTCGTCGCGCTCGGCCTGGACGATCAGGCGGCGCAGGACGGTGATATCAACCTTGACCTCAACCCAGGCGATTGATGAATGCGCCAAGTGGGACAGGGTGGTCGGAGGCAGCGATTGCAGGACCTCGATGTCTTCGTCGGCCAGGCCCAGCGCTTTGCAGCGCTGCAGACGGCCATGGCGCAGCTCATGCAGCACCTGGTTCAACATCGCATGGTTCAACAGATTGAAGGTCGTGCTCATGAGGCGGCTCCTCACTTAACGCGTGGACGACAGCGTCAGGTCGATCAACTGCCGGGCGTGGCGGATCAGGCTGAACAGCTGCTCCAGCTGGGTATCGGGTAGTCGTTCGAGGCCCACGGTTAGGGCAGGGCGCTCGGGGAAGGGCAGGTCGTAGGTGCCAATCAGCAATTGGCCAAATAGCGCAGCCGGCAGCTGCTGACGTTGTTGCGAAGTCACGTCGTCCTGCAAGCGCAGCAGGGCTGAGAGCAGTAGCTGAATGCCGGTATGTCTAGGGCTCAGTTGCTCGCCATGCTCCAGCGTAAGGGTAAAACCCAAGCCCTCTGCGTGCGGCGTGACCATGGCACTGGCATCGGCATATGCCGCCAGGTCTGTCGCCAGGGCGGCACAACGCTCACGCAATGCAGTGATGTCACCCTGTAGCGGTGCGAGAGGTGAGGCGGAACCCAGGGAGGGCTCACCGGCATCAAGGGCGTTTGGCACCCTCGCAGCAAGCGGATCGTCATCACTCAGCGCCTCGCGGATGTTTGGGAGGCGTGGAGTCTCGGCTGCCGCAGTGTTGTCCGCACTGCTCATCGGCTCCGGTGCGGGCGATTGAGGCGCCGATTGTGCTTCATCTTCGACAGGCAGCTGGGGGGAGCACTCACCTTGTGGGGCTTGCGGCAGCGGCTGAGGCGTTTCCGCAGGCGGCGTTGAGCGAAGCGGTTCCTGATGCATTTCCAAGGCGAGCAGGCGGGGCGTCTGCTTCAACTGCACCGCCATCCTGGCAATCAGCTCATCCTGCAGCTCACCCCAGTTCAGATCGGGCTTATCACTGTCGAATGCCGACAGCACTTCGAACCAGAGCAGTGCGAAGTGTTGAACGTCCCCCAAATACTGATTCCAGATCGACTCCGCCCGGCGCCGCAGGTTAATGATCCGGGCGATGGTGGGTTTGCCAAGCCCGGCATACAACACCTGCGGGATGACCGGTAGCAGGTGTTCGAGCGTGTCGAACATGCGGCTGATATGCGATTGTGAAATCGGGTAGCCGCCCTTGCTCAAGCGTGTGGACAGTTCACGCTGACTGAGAGGGGCATCGGGCTCTTGTAACATGTCCCTGAGTTTTGCCACCGCGAGCGATCGCTCAATGAACGTGAGCTGGCCATGCAGGTCACTTTCGGCCAGGTGCCCGATCAAGGCATGCGACTCGGACTGCCAAGGGCGGAACAGGCAGTGGATCTGAAAGAATCGCTCCTCGCGGGTTTCCTGCCAGAGTTCGCCGAGGATGCTCAAACGGGTGTTGCCGCCATTGCGGATTATGAAATGCGGCTCATCCGGACGGCGGGTGATCGCAGGGGGCTGATCCAGGCCGCGTTCGCGGATCGAGGCTTTGATCTCGTCATACAGCGGGTTGCGAACCACCCGCGGGTTGAGCTCGTAGGGGCGCAATTGCTCCAGGCTGACCACCAACGGTGTATCCCCGACCGGCACGGGCGAGCTGTCGAGGCCATGTTTCTGTGGAAAATGCGCCTGCTGCAACTGTCGCGTGATGTCTTCGGAAGAGGGCGGCTTCATCGCAAAACCTCCCATCAGCCGCGACGGTTGAGTCGGCGGTCGATCACTGACGCTTGGCCGGGCAGAGGCGCGTCCGAGCCGACAAGTCGCTCAGCCCACTGCGGGAACAGCTCGATGGCCAGCTCAAGCATGACCGCCGCGCCGCAAGGGCCTCGGCTGCCAGAGGGTGGAGTAGGCTCGACGCGGTGCACCGGCAGGCCGAGCGAGGCGGCATTGGGGTAGGCCACACGGTCAGGAATCACCGTTGTGCAGACGCTGACATGCGGGTCGCCTTGGAAGGACGCCTGCAGGCTGTGCATGATCAAGCGGGTGTCACGGCGATTGGCTTTGACCTGGTTGAGCAACAGCTTCACCGACGGCAAGGCAACGCCCAGGTAGCGGTAGGGCTCCAACTCTTCAAACAGCGCCAGCGTGCCGCGTCGCAGCTCACGTGCGGCGAGCATTTCTGGGGGGACCGGGCACAGGGCATAGTCGGACGCGAGGATCACCATCTCCACGACTACACTGCGCGCGCCTTGGGTATCGATGATCAGCACATCGTAGAGCTCCTCGAACGCTGGCAGAAGATTATGAAGGCGCAGACGACCATCGGCCGCGTGCAACAGCAGAGTGCTGATGTGCCCGGCGCGATCGTTGGACACTATCAGGTCCAGGTGCGGGATGACGGTGGCGGAAATCACCTGTTCGGGGGCCGTGAGCCGTTGCGCGATGAGTTCGTAGCTGCCAGCCTCACGGGATTCGCGCAAGGCGTAGTAGCTGGACAGCGTCGGTTGGCTGTCCAGATCCAGCAGCAGGACGCGAAGGCCCGCATCGGCGAGCACACCACCCAGGTTGGCGGCGACGGTGGTTTTACCCGCGCCGCCCTTGGTCGAGATCAGCGAGAGGACGTCCATGACGCTACTCCCTGACCGACAGTCGATCATGGACCCACTGCTCGATCTCCAGCGAGTCCCAGCCGACGGCGCGGGTACCAATGCGCCGGCATTGGGGGAATAGACCGGCTTTCATCAGGTTGTAGATGTGCGAACGTTTGAAGCCGGTTTTCAGTTCCACCTCATCGCGGCGCATGATGTGGCGGTCGGCAGGCAGCGGGGCAGGGCTGATCTGTTGCATGATGTCACTCCGTAGCACCATGTGGTGCGCAGTGGGATGTGACAGTCAGTGAAGGTCGATGCTGGAGGAAAAACATTGTCAGGCGATGCCGAGCATCGCCTGACAATGCGGTGTCAGCCCCGTTTTACCTGGGCTAGATGACGGCGAGCGTCGGCAAATCGCCGATCAAGGGTACTTTTGCTCAGGCCAGGCAGACCAGGAAAACGGCGTAGAATCTCGTCGACCAGAGCGCTCTGGGACTTGTAGGCCGATTGCACACGGCCGTCTTTGGATTTACCCAATGTCACTTCCAGCATGGTGCCCACGAGCATGTTGTTCGTGCCTTCGGAGGCCTCGGAAGGAATGCCTTGGGCCTCAAGTCGCGCTGTCAGTTCGTGGTTACACGCGGTGAGCGTTGTCACCTCGTCAACTCTTGCTGTAAGCTCGTCGCGCAGCTTGTCGATCGTGCGCTGAGCAGCAGCGAGCTCTGCTTCCTGTACCAAATGAGCATTGAGACTGACGCAGTTCAAATGGTCGAGGCTCTGCGAGAACAAGAAGGCGGGCTTCTCGTTGGGGTAATTACGTGCGAACCAGACCAGCAGATCAGCACGCTGAATGGACCAGTACTCTCGGCTTACCTGGTTGTCAGCAGTGATCGGTCGGCCCAGGCAGGTCGCGGGTAGCTCACCGCTGACAATGGCGTCGTAGATGCACTCCGCATAAAGGTGCAGGATCGGCCATTGTGGAAAATGCTTGAGCAGACTGCCGGGGTAGGAGAGGTCGACCCGTAAAATCTCGTCTTCGTGGTCGGCAAGGTCACACCAGAGAATGGCGGCATCGATGAGATGGTAAGAGCTTCTGATCGAGATCATGGCACACAGCCTCCAGCTGCGTTCGTCCTGGAATCGCTGGCGGGGGCAGCGTGATCTGTGCCTCTGTCTAGCGAGCCTGATTTCAAAGGATCACTTTTGGGATCCATTGATGGTGACATCGAAGCGATAGGTTGGTTCTTCACGCATTATGCGAACGCGTCAAGTTTTGACGCCGCTCGGGGGCCTGCAAAGGACCGAGGCAGGCCGCGTCATTATTCTGCTCGTGTATCAATGCTGACCACCACCGACATGCCGGGACGCAGACGTGCGACGTCAGGCTGCTCGGGGTCGACGGTAATGCGCACCGGGATGCGCTGGGCGATCTTGACGAAGTTGCCGGTGGCATTGTCGGCCTGCAGCAAGGCGAACTCCGAGCCGGTGGCCGGCGAGATCTGCTGCACATGCCCGTAGAGCTTGAGGTGGTTCAGGGCGTCCACGGTGAAGGTCACCGGCTGGCCGATGCGCACGTCGGCCATCTGGGTTTTCTTCATGTTGGCGATCACCCACAGGGTGTCGGGCACCAGTGCCATCAGTTGTGCGCCAGAGTTGACGTAGGCGCCCAGGCGCGTGCCGATCTGCCCCAGCTGGCCGTCGCGCGGGGCGGTGACGCGGGTGTTGTCGAGATCGATACGGGCCAGTTCGACGGCCGCCTTGGCGTTCTCCACCGAAGCCTCCAGCGAGGCGCGGTTGACGATCACGGTCTCGCGGTCCTGGCGGGCGATCTCCAGCGCGGCCTTGGCATGGGCCAGGCTGGCGACGGCGGCGGCCTCACTGGCGCGGGCCAGGTCCAGGTCGCGGCGCGACACCGAGCCATCGCTGACCAGCGCCTGGTTGCGACTGAGGTCGGCCTTGGCCTTAGTCGCCTGGGCCGAAGCGTCGCCGATGGCGGCCTGGCGTTGGGCGATGGTGGCTTCGGCGCTGTTGCGCTGCTGCAGGTTGTTGGCCAGCGCGGCTTGCTGCTGTAGCTGGGCGATGGCCAGGGCCAGGCGCTGCCTGTAGATACGGTCGTCGAGCTGCACCAGCAGATCGCCAGCCTTGACGAACTGGAAGTCATGCACCGGCACGTCGACGATATAGCCGCTCAGCTGCGGGCCGATGATTGTCACCTGGCCGCGCACCAGGGCGTTTTCGGTGCTTTCGATGGTGCTGCTGAACGGCGGCAGGTTCCAGGCGTAGAGCACTACCAGGATGCCGACCAGGGCCACGCTGGCGAAGCTGATCGTAGACAGGATGCGCACCCGCCGCGTGCGCACCGGGCTGGTCGGTTCGCTGGGCGGCGTGCTGCCTTCCGGGGTTTCGGCGAGGGCGGCGGTGGTCGTGGTGCGGGTTTCTTCGGTCATCGGCTGGCAGTACCGCTGGTGGAGTCGGATGAAGCGGCCTGGCGGGCGACATACCGCAGCCAAGAACCGCGAATGGTAATCCAGATCATGGTCAGCACGGCGATGCTGCCGATCAGCACGAACACGTCGTTGTAGGCCATTATGTTGGCCTCGCGGGTGGCGGCGCTGGCCAGCACGCGCATGCCGGCCTCGCTGCGCAGTGCCGGGTCGGCGAGGATCCCGGCATAACCGGCGCCGCCGCTTTGCACACGGGCGTTGACCAGTGGTTCGAGGTAGCTGAGGCGGTCTATCAGGTGGCTGGAATGGAATTTCTCGCGCCAGGTCTGGAAGGTACCCAGCAGCGCCGCGCCGATCAGGCCACCGAGGTTGTTGCAGATGCCGAACAGCACCGAAAAGCTCACCAGGTTGCGCGGGTTGGTGCGCACATGGCTGATGCCCAGGGCCATCGACGGGCCGAGGAAGAACGTGCTGCCAAAGGCCAGCAGGAACTGGCGGAAGTACATCTGCGCCGGGCGCGTGAGGTTGCTCGAACTGCTGTCCATGAACGCCCCGGCGGCCTTCGCCAGCAGCGAAACGAACAGTGGGATGATCAGGTGCTTGGGGTCAGCGCACTATCCAGGGGCGCGACATCGATGTCTCGCCAGCCGACCGCAATGGCAATGAGTGGATACGCGAATCGGAAGTGGCCTATTCAGTACGGACCAGTACGTTCAAAAACCTGGTGCTCAAGTGGCACAGCGCCACGGTGAGGCGTGATTATCAGGGTGGGCAGGATTTCGACGAGCATCGGCTGATCGTGGTTTACCCACTGACGTTACTTTAAGGAAGGGGAGCAGGTAATGAGATTCAAATTACAGCCCTGTAGTTTTCTGCTGGCAGGGGTTCTGGCCTCTTCCTCCCATGCGGCACTGGCGGCAAATACCCAGGCAATGACCGAAATCTATGCAGGGTTCGGAGACAAACTGCTGGGTTATGCCCTCGCGCCCGATGGCTCGCTCACGCAAAATGGGGTGGTTCAGTTGCCAGCTCCGTTGCAGTTCGCCGTTGCCGACAAGGGCAATCGGCACCTGTATGTGGCGTCCAGCAACATCAATGGAGCTAACCCTGGCGATGTTCACATGCTCAGTGCTTTTACTATCGACCATGCTACGGGGCAACTCATGCCGTTGGGCGAACCTGTGAAGCTGGAGCAACGGCCGATCTACCTGACCCTCGATCGCGATGGCACACATGCATTGCTGGCCTACAACCTGGCGCCAACCGTGACGGTTCATGTACTGCAGCCAGATGGCAGTCTCGGTGCCCAGGTCAAACAGGCGCAACCAATCAAGTCGGGCGTATTCACCCACCAGGTCACGGTAGTACCCAACGATAAATTCGTGATTGCGCCTGGTCGTGGCAATGATCCGAGTGCAAGCCGGCCCGAAGATTTGGGCACCCTTTCAGCGTTTGCCTACTCGGGCGGCAAGCTGACCCCAGCCGGGGTCGAAACCTTTGCTCCCTCCGTTGGCCCACGCCATATCGCCTACCACCCTCGGGCACCCTTGGCATACCTGGCAATGGAGCGGGGCAGCAGTCTCTACACCTACCCGTTGACCAAGGAAGGACGACTGGCCAACAGGCCCGTATTTAAAACCAGTACCCTCGACCCACACTGGCATGCCGAGGCCGATGAGGGCATCAAGAAAGGCGGGGTGATTCTGGTGCGGCCAGACGGTAAGTATCTCTACGTCACCAACCGCTCCGATGAGCTTCAAACGACGGAAAAACCCGCGATGTTCAAGCATGGTGAAAACGATATAGCGGTGTATGTACTGGATGCAAAAACGGGCGAGCCGAAGCTCTTGCAACATATCCCCACGCAAGGGGTAGAGGCCCGCACGATCAGTGTGGCGCCCGGTAATCAATGGTTCATCGTGGGCAACCAGAAAGGCGGGCAAGTCCAGCGCGGTACGGCAACCGAAGCGGAGAAAGCCAATATCGCCGTATTCCGCATCAAGCCCGATGGTACCTTGGCGTTTCACCGTAAGTACGACATGCCCGAACCTGGCAGGTCGCTGATGTGGGTTGAAGCGTTGCAATTGTAACTGCGGGGCTGTTCGATTCCCGCCTAAGCCACGCAAGGTGGCTCAGGCCAAATCTTGAGGAGTGCTTTCAATTGGCACTCGCTGCTGCAGGACGCTCTGCCATCGCGGCAGTCTTTTTCGCGATGAGTCCTGCCGAATCTACCTTCAGGGCGACTACCCTGAGTGAAGTCACATGTGCCATCAGAATAGAGAGAATCCGCGCCTCCGATCATCCTATCCCTCTCAGGAGGCGTTGAAGTGAAGTACGCAACAGGAGAAAGCTCATGCCCTTCGAACCCCCTTCAGACCAGCACCGCGACGGTGTCGATCCGGTCACGTCAGGAGGCGTAAAATCGATCCCTGCGCTTGAGCGCAGCAAATTTGGCGGTACCGATCGCCTGTCCAGGCGCCCGAGCGACGATGACGATACCCCCGTATCGCGCAGCGACCTGAGCAAAGGCCATGACGAACTCATCGAGCATCGTGAGGCGCATATCAACTGGAGCGTCCTGTTGATTTCGTCAGCAGTGATACTGGCGTTTTCCATCACCACGATCCTCATGCCCGATGCTGCACGTGTGGCAATGAAGCAGACTACCGACTGGATCGCGACGAACCTCGGCTGGTACTACGTACTGACGATGACCCTGGTGATCGGGTTCGTGCTGTGGGTCGCCTTTTCCAAGGAGGGGGACGTGCGCATCGGCCCCGACCACTCGCGGCCGCAGTACAAGCTGGTAACGTGGGTCGCCATGCTGTTTGCCGCAGGGGTCGGGATAGACATGCTGTTCTATTCGGTCACCGGCCCGGTCGTGCAGTATCTGCACCCGCCCAGCGGCACCGGCGGGACTGCCGAGGCCATGCAGGACGCAGTGATCTGGACCATGTTTCACTACGGCATCGCGGGTTGGGCGATGTATGCCTTGCTGGGCATGGCCATGGGTTACTTTGCCTATCGATGGGACATGCCGCTGTCGATTCGTGCCGCGCTCTATCCGCTGTTTGGCAAACGCGTGCGCGGCCCGTTGGGCGATGGTATCAGCATCATCGCGTTAGTCGGTACCGTGTTTGGCGTCGCCACATCGATGGGCATCGGCGTGGTACTGCTGAGCGTGGGTTTCGCGCTGATTTTTGGTCTGGAGCAGGGCCTTACCTTGCAGATCCTGCTAGTAGTGGGGGCGGTGGCACTGACCATCGCGGCTACCACCTCCGGGGTCGACCGTGGCATCCGCTGGATCGCCGAGCTGAACCTGTGGAGCGCCGTGGCCATGATGCTCTACATTCTGCTGACCGGGCAGACGGCCTTCCTGCTGAACGCACTGGTGTCGAACATCGGGCAATTTCTCGTCACGTTCCCCGCGCGTACCTTTCAAACCTTCGGCTACTCGCCCGATGGGGCCGGGTGGATGGCGGGCTGGACGTTGTTCTTCTGGGCCTTCTGGCTGGCCTGGGGGCCATTCGTTGGTGTGTTCCTGGCGCGGATTTCGCGGGGGCGCACGTTGCGCGAATTCGTCCTGGCGGCAGTGACCGCGCCGGTGCTGTGCGATTTCATCATTGTTTCGCTGTTTGGCAATTCAGCACTGTTTCAGGTACTTCAGGGCAACACTGCGTTTGCCCAACTGGCGATGGACAGCCCTGAACGGGGTTGGTATGCACTGCTGGAGATGTTCCCGGCCCCAATGTTCCTGATTGGCCTGGCGACGCTATCAGGTCTTTTGTTCTACCTCACCAGCGCCAATTCCGGGGCAATGGTGATGTCGAATTTTTCTGCCTCGATTCCCGACCCATCCCACGACGGGCCAAGCTGGCTGCGCATCTTCTGGGCATTGCTCACGGCCATGCTCACCGTGGCGATGCTGGTTGCGGGCGGGGTCAAGACGATGGAGTACGCCACGCTGATCTTTGCGCTACCGGTGACGATCATTGCTTACCTGGTGATGGCATCGTTCTACAAGGTGTTGCGCATGGAACGCGCTGAGCGCGAGGGGAGAGTGCTGCGTCGCCCCTCCATGGCGGCTATCGGGGGGCATGTCCCGGAGCGCTCCTGGAAGCAGCGGCTCGAGCACTTGCGGGCATTCCCATCGCTGCGCCAGGCCACTCAGTTCCTCAACCGTATGGTTGCGCCAGCACTGGATGAGGTCGCGGCTGAGTTTCGCAATCAGGGCTATGACGTCATGCGGGAAAATGTGGTCAACAGCCATGGTTTCGAGGAGCCGTTGCTGCGGGTCTCGATGGATACGTTCCGCGATTTCCATTACCACGTGGCCATCGTCGAGGCGCCGGTGCCCATGTTCAGCGGCCGCATGACGCGAGAGATCGATGTCTATTATCGGTTGGAGGTGTATACACAGACCGGGTCTGGTGGCTATGACCTGATGGGGCTGACCAAACAGCAGGTCATCGACGATGTACTCGATCGATATGAGACCCACCTGGCGTTCCTGGTCTTTTCAAGTGAAAACGCTACTGCCTCTGTTCTGACACCCAGGCAGTACCAGCCCCCTGAGGCGCCCGATGAATCCGGGCAGGGCCCGCGCTGATACGTCGATGCGGTTCGCCAGCAGGTGCCCAGGCCCCTGCTGGCGGTTGGTTTTACTTCAGTGTCTTGAGGTAGGCAACGAGGTTTTGACGGCTCTGAGCGTCAGCTTGCCCGGGGTACATCATCATGTTGCCCGGTACCAGCTCCGCTGGTTTGGTCAGCCATTTATCCAGGTTGGCGTCATCCCACTTCAGCTTGGCCGCTTGCAGTGCGGCAGAGTAGTTGAAGGCGGGCGCCTGGCCGCTACTGCGATCGAACACGCCTAGCAGGCTGGGGCCCATCAGGTTCTTGCCCTGTTCAGTGCTGTGGCAGAAACCGCATTGCGTGGCGAAAAGGGCCTTGCCTTGAGCGGCATCGCCCTCGGCCAGCGTCAAGGGGGCGACCAGGAGCAGGGCGCTGGCAACCAGCAGTTGTGCAGGGTTCATTTCATTTCCTTCGGATTTAACCGCCACGTCAGGTATGGCGGGGCTTCAAGAACATTCAGAATGGGTTGGCGAGGTCGATGCCCGACTTGCCTGGCGAGAGGATGTTGTTGGGGTCCAACGCACGCTTGAGGGTGTGCTCGAGCTTGCGCTTGACCGGGCCGTAGCTGTTCGCGACGCGATCCTGGAAGGCCGTGTTGACGCGGTAGACGGCGTAGCCTTCCTGCTCGAACACATTTAGCAGTTCGGCGAAGCAGGCATTGGCGCGCTGGGTTTCTTCCGGGTTGCTGCGGTCGTACAGCACATCGATGACGTGGTGCATGTCGCGCCAGCCGACGATGAACTCGCCGACATAGTCCAGCCCATGCTTGTTGAGGGTTTTCTTGGCCAGTGCCTGCTGCTTGTCGCACTCGCTGCCTCGGGCCTGGCTCACCGGCGCGAACCACATCGAGCCACCGCCGCCACGCCAGTTGTACAGGCCGAATTCCTGCAGGTTGGGCACCCCGGACATCAACTGCGCACGGTACTTGAACGGCTGGGTGTCACCGGCCTCCTGCTGGGTGAAGATGCGGCCTTTGCCCAGTTTCTTCAGGGCGTCGGTAACGATCTTCCAGTTGACGTCGACCTGTTCCTGGGTACCGTACAGCGCGGCATAGACGTTCCAGGCGCCGAGGTTCTTGTCTTTCTGGATCTGTTTGAGGATAGCGTCGGACGTCGCCCCCGGCTCGTTGGTGTAGTCGGCGCGCCGGGTATTGCAGGTGGCGGCCTCCCAAAGCACACCGGCGATGACAACCGAGTTGGGAATGACCTGGGCGATCCGCAGCGGGCGGATGAATTCGACGATCTCGGCGATATCCGAGGCGTTGTCGAACTTGATCTCGAACGGCTGGAACACGGGAGGCTTGGGCATCAGCCAAAAGCCCATCTTGGTACAGATGCCATAGTTGGCCTGGGTGAACATGCCGTCTAGGGTCGGGCCGTAACCCCACTTGAACACCTGCCAGGCATTGTCGCCTTTCACTCCGCCCATGCCGGTGCGGTACACGTCGCCATTGGCCAGCACGACTTCCATGCCGCACTGCATCAGGAAGTGCTCGCCGTAGGGCGTGTAGCCCACGCCGCGATCCATGGTGTTGCCCAGCGGCCCGGCGATGGCCGACGGTGCGGAGAACGACAGCATCAGCGGCAGTTTGTGTTCCTGCAGATAGTCGTACAACTGCTGGTAGGTCACGCCCGGCTCGACCAGGGCCGTGCACAGTTCCGGGTCAACATGGAGGATCTTGTTCATCTTCTTCAGGTCGAGAATGACCTGGCCGCGCTGGCTTGGGGCCGCCGAGCCATAACCGAAGTTGCGCCCGGTGGAGATGGTCCACACCGGGATCTTGTGTTCGTTGCAGATCTTTACCACGCCTTGCACCTGCTCGACGGTGGTGGCGGTGACGGCGGCGGACGGGGTGTGCTCAGCGGTGTCCACGGCCATCATGATCTTGGTGTAAGGGATCAGCTGATCGTCCTTGATCAGGACGTTTTCATCGCCCAGCAGGGCCCGGAACTTGGCAATGGCCTGATCGAAGTTGGCGAGGTCGACGCCGCGCGGGAGCAGGGTGGTTGTGTTTTGCTCAGTCATGTCTTACAGCTCCTTCAAGCCTCGATCGAAAACGAAACGAAATGACCGGTCAGCGCCGCCGACCGGTTGTCGACCACAGGCGCTTGCCCGATGTGCGTGGTGCCCAGGGTGGCGAGGGCGTAGCCGAGTGTGGCCGCCCATTGGTCCGAGGCGCCTTTGTCACGGCCGGCAGCCGACGCGCGCAGGGGGGGCTGCTGGCCGCGCAGGCGATGCTCGGTAAGGCTGAAACCTGCGCCGCAGGCGTTCAGGCTCAGGCCGAGTTGCGGGGCGCAGCCACTGGCCGTTTCGCCGCTGAGCAGGCGGTGGTGTGAAGCGTGGGCTGCGGCGTGGTGCTGGCCAAGCCACTGCACGTGCGCACCGGCGCTGCGCGCGAGGTCGACGATCAGTGCGGCACTGGCATCGTCGACCAGGCCGATGATGCGTTGCGGTGTGGCGATACGCAGGCGTTTTTCAAAGCCAAGGATGAAGTCCAGGCTGAGGTCGGTACGCCGGACCTTGACCTGCTCGCCGGCGGGGCTTGCGTTGACGCCCTGGAGGAAAGCCGCCTGCGCGGCGGCGCTGCTGACCAGTACCAGGGTTGGACGCGCCGGTTGTGGTTGTGTGCCCAGGGCACTGTTGGCCGCGCTGATGCCTGCGCTGCTCATGGCAATACCGGCAAGGCTGGACAATGCCATGCCTTTGAGCACGAATCGGCGTTCGACGTTCATGGCTTGCCTCCGGCTGGGTTGGGCGCAGGCGCGGATGCTGTGGAGATGTACTCGGCAACCTGTTGCAGCGCGTTGTCGTCGATGAACGAGGCAGGGAAGGCGGGCATGGCGCGAAAACCATTGCGCACGATCGCAGTGATGTACCCCGGCGGCAGCTGGCGGCCGGTGATTTGCGGCCCGACCTGGTGTTCGTGGCAGTGGCCACACACCTTGGCGTAGACATTTTCGCCGCCTTTCCAAACACCATCGCCATCGGCAGCGGCGTTATTGGCAAGCACGAGCAAGGGCAGGGCGAAGCAGGCGGCCAATGTCCGTTTCATCACGGAGCCGTCGCGAAGTGAAGACATTTCGTACTCCATTCTTGTTGTAGGTGGGATGGGCAAAGGGCCGGGTCAGAACGGGTACGCTCTGGGCACGTGTTGCAGGGTGATCCAGTGGTCGGTGGTGAATTCGTCGATGGCCCAGTCGCCATTGAAACGCCCCAAACCTGAGTTCTTCTCGCCGCCGAATGGCGCGTTGGGTTCGTCATTGACCGGGATGTCGTTGACGTGGGTCATGCCGGCGTGGATGCGTTGGGCGAACTGCACACCGCGCTCCAGGCTGGAGGTGAAGACGGCGCTGGAGAGCCCGTATTCGCTGTTGTTCGCAAGCGTTAGGGCATGCTCGGCATCACGTGCAGCCTGAATGCCGACCAGGGGGCCAAAGATTTCTTCACGGGCGATGTCCATGTCGGCGGTAACGTTGCCGAAGACGTGAGGCGGCAGCACATTGCCTTGAGCCTCGCCACCCACCAGCAAGGTGGCGCCTTCGGCGTGGGCAGTGACGATCTTCTGTTGCAGGCCCGCCAGTTGCTTGCTGTTGATCACCGGCCCGATGACCGTGCTGGCGTTGCTCGGGTCGCCGTAAGGCAGGGCCTTGACCCGCTCGACAAAGCGCTGGGTGAAGGCCTCCAGCAACGGTTGCTCGACGATGATGCGGTTGATCGCCATGCAGATTTGCCCCTGGTGCAGGAACTTGCCCACCACGGCAGCATTGACGGCCTGCTCGACGTCGGCATCAGCCAGGACCACGAACGGGCTGTTGCCGCCCAGCTCCAGCGCCACGTGCTTGAGGTGCTCGCCGCCGCTGGCGATGCGGCCGATGTTGCGCCCGACTTGGGTCGAGCCGGTGAAGGAAATGAACGCGGGCACCGGATGCTCGACGAAAGCGTCTCCGATCTGCGCGCCGGCCCCCACCACCACGCTGAGCACACCCGGCGGCAATCCGGCTTCCTCGAAGATTCGCGCAAGCAGCAGGCCGCCGGTGACTGGGGTATCGCTGGCCGGCTTGACCACCACGGCGTTGCCTAACGCCAGGGCAGGTGCCAGGGAGCGTGCGGTCAGGTGCAGGGGGAAGTTCCAGGGGCTGATCACGCCAATCACGCCCAGGGGAACCCGGTAGACGCGGCTTTCCTTGCCGGGCACATTGGACGCCATGATGCGCCCGTGCACGCGGCTTGGCAGGCTGGCCGACTCGAGGGTGATGGCGCGTGCGGCGCCCCATTCGATTTGCGCCTTGATCCGCGTGCTGCCTGACTCGCTGATGATCCAGTCGATAATTTCTTCACGGCGGTCGTCAAAGATCTTCACGGCATTGAGCAAGACCTGGCTGCGCTCGGCGGGGCCTTTGGCCGCCCACTCGAGCTGGCATTCGCGGGCCCTGCGGTAGGCGGCATCGAGGTCTTCGCGGTTGGCCAGGGTGATTTGCAGCAATCGCTTCTGCGTGAAGGGGTCGAACACCTCCAGCGATTGATCGGCGCTGCCGGCTCGCCATTCACCGGCAAGGGGCTGCAAGTGCAGGTTTTGATAGGCAGGGGAGTGGGAAAGCGTCATAGGGAGGTCACCTCTATTTTTTTTATCAAGTGCACCTGCGCTGCATAACAACAACCGTGCCAATGCTTCGAAAAGATATATTCATCAATGAATTCAATGGGATGAGGGATAAAGCTGGCGCTGACAAGCGGTCGTTACTGTATGATTTTCGACGAAGCCTGCATAAATTCATGCAGAAAAATCGACGAAGTCAGCCTGTAGAAAGACAGAAGGTGTGCGGCTATCGGACAGATCGAGTGCCTACGCGCTTACGCCGACCGCTCGCGCATTGACCCGGCGCGAGGGCTCGGCATACTCACAAGCTACTCACTTGTTCGTTGCTGATTGCTCATGACGCCTACCAAACCCACCCAGCCCGGTCGTCCTGCCGACGAAGAATTCTTCAAGCAGATGCTTGGCAAGCAGAAGCGCCTGATCGTCGACCGCGCCAGCCAGTTTGGCGCCAGTGGCCTGCCATCGGCAGAACAGTTGGCGGAGACGGTGGCATTTTCCCCGCAGGAAGGCAGCGTCTGGATGTGCGGCCAGCGCATGATGCTGCTGCAAGGCGCCGCGTTCGGCGCCATGCGCCGCGAACTGATCGAGGCGCTCGGGTTCGATAAGGCGCGAGGCCTGTTGACGCGCATCGGCTGGCAGGCCGGTGCGCGGGACGCGGCCCAGGTCAGCGCGCAATGGCCAGAGGGTGATGACGCCAGCCTCTACAGTGCAGGGCCGCGCCTGCACATGCTTGAAGGGATGGTCAATGTCGAAGTGGTGCGCTTTGAAATCGATTCAGGTGTCGGCCACTTCTACTCCGAGTTCCTTTGGCACAACTCGCTCGAAGACGATGAGCACATTGCGGCCTATGGCTTGGGTGGTGAACCGGCCTGCTGGATGGAGATCGGCTATGCCAGTGGCTATGCCTCGTCACTGCTCGGTCGCCTGGTCGTGTTCCGTGAGCAGGAGTGCCGCTCGATGGGGCACCCGGCGTGCCGGATTGTAGGCAAGCCGGCCGATCAGTGGGACGACATCGACGTCGATCTGGCCTACCTGATGCCGGACGACTTCCTTAGCCGCAGTACTTATGCTTCAGGTAGCGCCACGGAGGTAGCCGAGCTGGAGGCGCCTATCGACGGCAAGCCAATGGTGGGCATCTCGGCGGCTTTCGTGCTCGCCACGCAGATGCTGCAGCGCGTGGCCTCGACCCAGGCAACCGTGCTGCTGACCGGGGAATCGGGCGTTGGCAAGGAGCTGTTCGCCCGCTCGTTGTACCAAGCCAGCACACGCCAGCAGCGGCCGTTGGTGGCGCTCAACTGCGCGACCTTGCCGGAGAACCTGGTGGAAGCAGAGCTGTTCGGTGTCGAACGGGGTGCCTACACTGGTGCCGACCGCTCGCGTGCCGGGCGTTTCGAGCGGGCCAATGGTGGCACGTTGTTTCTCGATGAAATCGCGACCTTGAGCCTGAGTGCCCAGAGCAAGATTCTGCGCGCCCTGCAGGAAGGTGAAATCGAGCGGGTAGGCGGCACGGCGCCGATCCGGGTCGATGTGCGGGTCATTGCCGCCACCAACCTGGACCTGCGCCGCGAAGTCGAGGCCGGGCGTTTTCGTGAGGATTTGTTCTATCGCTTGAACGTGTTTCCCATCCACCTGCCACCGTTACGGGAGCGCCGTGAAGATATCCCGCTGCTGATGAGCTATTTCCTGCGTCATTTCAGCCAGCGCCATGGGCGTCGGCTTGCGGGCTTTAGCACCCGGCTGGTCAACGCGCTGCTCACGTATCGGTTCCCAGGGAACATCCGTGAACTTCAGAACCTGATCGAGCGGGGCGTGATCAGTGCCGGTGAGGGCGAAGTCATCGACCTGGTGCACTTGGCCGAGATCGGCGCGCCCTTGATGGCCACGGCGATTGGCCTGACACCTGAGGGGCGCTTGTCCGGGGGGCAGCGCCGTGACGAGCCGGCCAGGCAGGTAATCGAGCCCACAGCGCACATTCGAGAGCCGGTATTGGAGGGGCTGCTGGCGTTCGTCGCCGGGAGCCAGAAGGTGCTCAGTACACCGTTGGCAGATATCGAGCTGCAACTGGTGCATCTGGCCATGGAGCGCTCGGGCGGCAACATCACCCTGGCGGCACAGATGCTGGGCATGAGCCGCGCGCAAGTCAGTTATCGGCTCAAGGGCAGCTAGCGGCGGATTAAGGCGGATTTTCTGCGCTGCGCAGTTAGTCGTTACGCGCAGGCGATAACGGCTTGTAAGCGGACTGCGGATACTGGACCTCTACAACAATAAAAATGTTTAGAGGCATCCATGAACGGTCAACACGCAACTGTGCCGCGCGCAGCGTACGCTGCTGGAAAACATCTAAGGGCGGTGGGTCTGATCGGGGTGATGATGCCCCTGGCCGCGCAAGCCGACTTTGTCGAAGACAGCCAGTTGAACCTGGGTCTGCGCAACTTCTACGTAGACCGTGATTTCAAGGGCGAAAACCCGAGAACCTCTCGCGATGGCAGCTGGAGCCAGGGCCTGGATCTGCGTTTCACATCCGGTTATACCCAGGGCCCGCTCTCGTTCGGTGTCGATGCCGCCGCGCAATACGCCTATCGCCTGGACGGCGGCTCAGGTCGTGGCCCTGACAGTGTCTTGCCCTACAGCCAGAGCTCACGGGAGCAAGCCCGGGAATATGGCCGGGCGGCACTGACCGGCAAGGTGCGCTATTCCAAGGCCGAGCTGAGGGTCGGCGAGCATCGGCCGACCTTGCCGGTGGCCTTCCAGGACGATTCCCGGCAACTGGTGACGACCTTCAATGGTTTCACGGTCAAGTCCAACGAGATCGACAACCTCACCCTGACCGGTGGGCGATTCACCGGGATCAGCACCCGTGAATCCTCCAACCGTGAAAAGCTGTACCTGTTCACCCGCCCCAACGGCCCCCGTCATACCAGCGATGGCCTGAACTTCGCCGGCGCCACCTACGCCTTCAGCCCCAACCTTGCTGCCAGCTACTTTTATGGACAGCTGGAGGGTATCTACCAGCAGCATTATCTGGGCCTGACGCTGAACACCGAGCTGGGCGCAGGCTACGGCCTGAAGACCGACCTGCGTTACTTCAACCACAACGAAGACGGTGACGCGCTGTACGGCAAGATCGATAACCGCTCCTATGGCGCCATGACCACCTTGAGAAAAGCCGGCCACGCCTTTGGTGTGGGCTATCAACGCATGCTCGGCGAGAGTGCGTTCCCGACGTTGAACGGCTTCGTGCCGCAACCGTATCTGGTCAATTGGTCGGCCGTGGCCTTCATCAGGCCCAACGAAAGCTCATGGCAGGCGCGTTACGACTATGACTTCGTGGCCATGGGCATACCCGGCCTCAACCTGACCACCCGTTACCTGCGCGGCACGGGCATCGATCGCGGTGGGGACCTGAGCCAAACCGCCGAAAACGAGCGCGATCTGTTTCTGAGTTATGTGGTGCAGAGCGGCCCGCTCAAGGGCGTGGCCGTGGAGTGGCGCAACATCCACGCGCAGTTCAAGCATGGCAATGACTACGATGAGAACCGTTTGATCACGACCTACACCTGGAAATTCTGGTAGGCCTTGGCCGAGCTGGCCGCTGCGCCTGCAGCGGCCTTCCCATCAATCTGACCTGGCCAGCGTTTGCGAGGGCAGCTCGCCAAACGCTTGCTTGTAGGCGGCGGTAAAGTGGCTGGGTTGCGCAAACCCCCACTTGAAGGCCAGCGCCGACAACTGTACTTCACCCGGTTGGTGCTCCAGTAACACTTTGCGCATCGCCAGTAGCCGGCAATGCTGGATGTAGCGTTGCGGGCTGGTCCCCAAACCGTTGCGAAACGCCTGTTCCAGGCTGCGTCGGCTGGTGCCGCTGACAGTCACCAGTTGGGTGATGCAAAGCGGCTGTTCGAGATTGGCGTGGATGAAATCGACCACCCGTTTCACGGTGCCCGGCAACAGGCGCCGTGGTGGTTCGCTGTACAGGCTGGGCAGCAGGTGCAGCAGGTTTTCGCAAAACAGGTGCTGCACGTGGGACTGGCCAAAGGGCGTTGCTAGCAAGCCAGCGGTGTTGCCGCTTTCGCTGTCGACCATGCGCAGCAGGTTGCCCAGGCTGCGCATGGCCGGGTTATTACCCTGGAACAACAACGCCTGCGTCGGGCTCTGGGCATGGTGAACCTGATGGTGACGTTCCAGGTGGTTGAGCAGCAAGGCCGCATCCAAGGCAATGACGATGGCCTTGGTCCCTTCGTGCCAGGTGACGTCCACTTCCTGCCCGGGGCTGAACACCAATAGCTCACCCGCGTTCGCCTGCAAGCCCTGGAGGTGGTTGCTGATCGCGCCGTGCAAAGGCAGGATGCCATGCCAACAGCTCAACGGGCTTGAGCTCACGCGAACCTCGCGCCCCCACCACGCGCCGAACAGCTTCATTTGCGGCAAGGTCTGCAAGGTGAAGTCGATATCCAGCGTGCCTCGCCCGCCGAGGCGAATCCGCCGTTCCTCCAGGTGGTTGTTGAGCAGGGCTTCGGCGTCTTCGACATTGCGCGAGCGCAGCAAGGGCTCGGCTGCAAAGGGAATGGCCGAGCGGGCGTCGCCAGCAGTGGGCAGGCCGCTGTAAAGGGGCGTATTCATCACCGTAACCTTTATTTGTTGTCTGTCTGGTTTGATCCAGTGGTATTCAGTCTTGGCCGCGGCTTCGCTGGTCATCGATTCGCGCCCATGGTGCGCGTACGCTGCTGTTGCTGCTGTACATAAGCCAGCAGGCGACGCGCCTCGGGGTGCTGCGGTTGTAGCATCAACAGTCGCTGCAAGAACGCGAATGCAGAGGCCCAGTTGCCTGCCCGCGCATCCAGATAGGCGCCTGCATACAAAAGATCCCTATCTTGCGCTGCGTGAGCAAGCCCGGCCACTACCACGCGTCGCGCCTGTTCAGGTTGGCCGAGCTGGCTGCGCAGCAAGCCGAGGTTGTAATACAGGCGCAGGTTCAGCGGCTGGCCGGGCAGGGCTTTCTCCAGCCACTCGATGGCCTGCTCGGGCTGCTGGCGCTCGGCCTGGAGCAGCCCCATGGCATAGGCCAGCTCGCTGAAGCCGGCGCGCTGCTCGCCGCGTTGCAAGCCGGCCTGTAGTGTTTCAAGGGCCTGGTCGGATTGCCCGCGAGTCAGCAGCAACCTGGCAAGTGCCGCGCGCGCGGGCGTGAAGTCCGGATCTTGGCGCAGGACTTGGTGATATTGATCCAGTGCCTGTGCCTCATTGCCTTGACGTGCCAGCAGGCTGGCCAGGTTGAATCGCGTGCCCGGCAAGTCGGCGTTGGCGCTGAGCCGCGCAAAGTGGTCCTGGAGCAGGTGACCGAGCCGGTCACGTTGGGCGGTCGGCAGTTGCGCCTGCAGGTCGGCCAAGGCGCGAGCCGCCTGATCGCGTACCGCCAGTGCCGGGTCATCAAGCAGGGCAGGCAAGTGTTGCAGGCGTTGCGCATCGTCGGCATTGGCCATGGCGCGCACCACGCTGCTGCGCACCAGTGGATCTTGATCGGCAAGCCCGAGGGCAAGCGAATCCAGCGCAGGCCCCTCGACGCCGCTCAGGACGTCGGCGGCAGAAGCCCGGACGATCGCCGGGCGTGTCGCGTCGGTGACCAACTTTGCGGCCAGGGCAATTGCTTGCGGATCGTGCGCTCGGGCGCCTTGCATCACCGGGCCATAATGCTCGCTACGCAGCGGGCCGAAGCGCTGGCTGATCTCGTTTGCGGCCCATTGTGCCGAGCGCTCTTTGTGGCATTGCGTGCAGGCGTTGGGCGCGCCGGTGATCGGCGTCAGGTCGGGCCTTGGCAGGCGGAAGCTATGGTCGCGGCGTGCGTCGATCACCATGTAGTTCTGTTCGGGCGCATGGCAGTTGGTGCATTGCGCGCCGGGGCTACCAGGCTCATGAAAGTGATGGCTGTGGCTGTCGTAGTCCTTCTTCTTCAGCGTGGGGAACCGCGGGTTGCCCTGCGGGTTGTGGCAGCTGGCGCACAACTGATTGCCCTGGGCGGGCAACTCGCCGGTGTGCGGGTTGTGGCAGTCGCTGCAGGTCACGCCGGCGGCGTACATCTTGCTCTGCACGAAGGAGCCATACTCGAACACCTCAGCCTGTTGCTGGCCATCGGCATGATAGGCGCCAGGGGTCAACAAGGTAGGGTAGGCACTATCCACCAGAGATTTACCCGGCTGGCTGCCAACACCAAGGGTTTCCTGTTGTGCGTGACAGCGGGCGCACTGGTCGACTTCGTAACCCTTGGCTCGCGCCCCGAAGTCCACCTGCAAACCGCGTGCGCCGGCATTGTTGGCGAGCTGGCGCTGCGCCGTCGGCAACTTGGCCCATGCCAGATGCTGAGCGCCCGGCCCATGGCAACTCTGACAACCCACCGACAGCTCGCTCCAGGTACTGGCGAAGCTGTCCTGGCTGGCGTCGTAGCCTTTTTTCAGGTTGCCCGAGTGGCACTGGGCACACATGCCGTTCCAATTCTGCGAGCGGCCGGTCCAGTGCAGGGCGTCGTCCGGGGTGAAGCGCTGGCCGGGGTAGAGCGAAAACCAGCGCTGCCCACCGTCGGCCTTGGCGCGGTTGTCCCAGGCAACGGTCAACGATTGCAAGCGACCACCAGGGCGTTCGATCAGGTATTGCTGCAGGGGATAAACGCCGAAGGTGTAGGCCACGGCGAAGTCCTGGCGTCGGCCCTGTTCGTTTTCGGCATTGACGTAAAACGTGCCATTGCGCGTGCTGAAACTCACCTCTACGCCGGCGGCGTCCGTAAAGGCCTGATCGGCGAAGTCGCCCCGCACATTGTCCGCGGTCGGCTTGCGCATCGACCAGCTGTGATGTGACTGGGACCACTGTTGCGCCTGTGAAGCATGGCAGGCCTGGCATTGGCCTGGGTCGACGTAGCCGTCGTCCAGCTTGCGCTGTGGCGGTTGAGACGGGGCGGCAAGCAGCCCGCCGGCCCATGCGCACAGCCATAGCAGGGCCATCCCCCGGGTGACATTCGCTGCGTGCCAACGAGCTTGCTTCATGTGCCCCACCTCTTGCCTGCCAGTGGGTGCGCGCCCCCGGAAAATAAAGGGGATGATGAACGTCGAGCGGGCACTGCCCTAGCCCTCGGGGCAAATAATCACGCGGATGCATAAGCGCTTGCGCTGAAGCGTTATCGGCGAGCGGCGGGCCATCCGCATACTTGCAAGCACACCAATAATAACAACCGAGGACACGCTTCATGAGCTCGTTTAAGACACGCCTGCTTGCTCTGATGGTTGCCATATGCAGCCACACGGCCATGGCCGCAGATGAACGCCCGAACTTTCTGATCATCGTCGCCGATGACCTGGGCTACAGCGACCTGGGCAGTTTTGGTGGCGAAATCAGCACCCCGAACATTGACTCACTTGCGCGCGATGGTGTGCGCCTGAGCAACTTCCACACGGCGCCCACGTGCTCGCCGACCCGCGCAATGATGTTCTCTGGCGCCGACAGCCATGTGGCGGGCCTGGGCAACATGGGCGAGCTGCTGCAACCGTTCCAGAAAGGCCAGCCTGGCTACGAAGGGTATTTGAACGAGCGCATGGTTACGGTAGGCCAGGTGCTTCAGGATGCAGGTTACAACACCTACACCACCGGCAAATGGCACCTGGGTCGCACCGAAGAGACCAGCCCCAAGGCGCGCGGCTTCGACCGCTCGTTCATTCTGGTGCAAGGCGGTGCCAGCCACTTCGACGACCAGCACGCCATCATTGCCCAAGACCCCAAGGCGATCTACCGCGAAGACGGCAAGCAGGTGGAAGTGCCCAAGGGCTTCTATTCCAGCGAGTTCTACACCGATCGGCTAATCGACTACATCGAAGCCGACAAAGCTAGCAACAAGCCGTTCATGGCCGTACTGTCCTACACCGCGCCACATTGGCCGCTGCATGCGCCAGACGCTTGGCTGGACAAGTACAAGCACCGTTATGACGCCGGCTACGACTCGATCCGCCAGGCCCGCCTGGAGCGCCAGAAGCAGCTGGGTATTGTCGCGGCCAACACAACGCCCAACACACCCATGGCCAAGGGCCTGCCGAGCTGGGGCCAGTTGAGCGATGAACAGCGCCAGCGTGAGGCGCGCAACATGGAGATCTATGCGGCGATGGTGTCCAACATGGACTACCACATTGGCCGACTGCTCACGTACCTGGAGAAAAACGGCAAGCTGGACAACACCTTCATCGTGTTCATCTCTGACAACGGTGCCGATGGCAATAGCCCGATCGACCTGCCTGGCAACAAGGAGTGGCTGGCCAAGGACTTCGACAACAGCCTGAAAAACATCGGGCACAAAGGCTCGTATGCCGACTATGGCGCACAATGGGCCCAGGTCAGCTCCACGCCGTATCCGCTGTTCAAGGGGTTCACCAACGAGGGCGGCATTCGCGCGCCAGCCATCATCAGCGCGAAAATGCTGAAGAAGGCCCACCTGCAAGGCACGCTCAACAACGACATGGTCCATGTGATGGACCTGATGCCAACCTTGCTGGACCTGGCGGGGGTGCCGGCGCTGGGCAAGACATTCCAAGGTCGCCCGGTGCAAGCCATCAGCGGCAAGAGCATGCGCCCATTGCTTGAAGGTCGGGCCATGGCCCAGCGTCAGATCGGCTGGGAACTGTTCGGCCGCAAGGCGCTGCGCAAGGGCCATTGGAAAATCACCTTGGTCAATCCACCTTACGGCACCGCCCAGTGGCAGCTGTACGACCTCAAGAGCGACCCGACCGAAAGCCGCGACCTGGCCCAGGCCGAGCCGGGCAAGCTGAAGGAAATGCTCGTGGCGTGGGACCAGTACGCGAAGGAAAACAACGTGCTCGATGGCAAGTTCGACCTCAAGTACGGGTTCCAGACTTGCCTCTACGAATACTGTTTCAAGTAGCCGTTGAGCACGATCACGCTGCCTGCTTGACTGGAGCAGGCGGCGGTCTTTGAAGACCTTGCAACCAGTCGCAGTAGCGGGCCACGCCTTGCTCGACTACCATTGTAGGTGCCGTGTAACCGGCAGCGCGCAAGCGCTCCAGGTCGGCGCAGGTGTAACACTGGTACTTGCCACGCAAATGTTCAGGAAATTCGCTGTACTCCAGAATGCCTTCCAGCAAGGCCATATCAAGTGACAACGAGGGTTGGCCTTGCTGCCCGCGCAACCGATTGATCACAGCCAGGGCCACATCATTGAATGGTTGGGCGCGGCTACTGCCAACAGAACTGCCGGCGCACCTGTTGCATCGAACAGGAACTTCGAATAGCCATAGACGTTCAGCGGGCGCTCACATTCGCGCTGTTCACGAAAGTCCTCGTCGGCTCCGTAGACGCGGGAAGAAATGCAGGTGCGCTGCCCCGAACTGCTAATCACCAACTATTCAATGCTCGAATACATGCTAATGCGTCCGTTGTCACGGGGCAGGCCCATTGCAGGTCTCATTTCCAGCAGATGGCAGGCTCAGGAAATTATCGTTTGCCGGCTCAATGGCCAGTTTGCCGGTTTTGGTCGGCACAAAGTCCATTGTCGGCATTTCATCGTTGGTGCCGAGCTTGAGGAGTCTGCCATTGAACGTCACCGTTTTGTCGGTCAGCGTTGGTCGCTTGCAAGGTGTAGCGGCGTGCGGCGACGGGCACGGTCAGTGATGCCGTTTGATACCGGGCAGTGTTGAGCACCAGCAGGGCGAGGCCGCTCGGTTGGTCACGTAAATGTTGCTAAAAGATTGTAGAGAAAGCGAGCACTAAGCTGCAACGTTTGGATAGGGGGTGAGCATCACTCCACCGGAAATTTGGTCATACGTCCGCGTGGTCGTCGAGTGCATGAAGCTTGATGGGATTATCTCCAAAGTCGTGAGAGTAGATGGAATGTACGGGAGGGCATCTCGATACTTGGGGCTGTTGATCGCAGTCATCTCGCCGTTCGAGGGAGTGATCATGAACGATTTCAGGTAGCATCTCTATTACAAGTCCCCGGCATGGTCGTCGATGAGCTTGCTGAGACTTAACCGCATGCGCTTTTCGGTCATGGCGTAGGAGCAGTACTGGCATGTTCCTTCAATTTCTAAAGTTGATATCTTCGGCGAGCAGTGACGCCATGGTACAGCCCGACATTCTCATGTGCGAGCCAGTTAGAGGGCGTCAGATGCAGAGCCTGGCGGGTGTCGAGCCATGAGCTTGACTCTGAGTGAGGTCCTGAACCTGCCCGGCTTGGAAGACATGAGGGTCCGCGCAGGCGAGCTTTACTTGCAACGGCGAGTATGCTGGTCCTACGTGGCGGGAAATGAGGGTATCACCGCGTGTAAAATGGGCGGCGAACTAGTATTTATTTCGGAAATCAATTACCTATGTGACGAACGCAAGTTACTCACTTTGGTCGAGACTGGTGCTGTGTTGGGTATTGCCGGGATGGTGGTTCTTACTGGAGGCCCGTTTCCCCAGTGCATCCCGTCTGCAGTGATCGCTCGTGCTGAACAGTTGGGATTGTCGCTGATCGAGCAGCCCTCTCCGCTGAAGTTGGTGTTTGTGACCCACCTGATCGATACGGCCCTGATGCATATGACTCAAGTGCGGCGCTCACGTAACCACATTCTCGGCCAGTTGCTGACCGGAGATTACCCGAGTCTGGCCATTGCCCGACAGCGGGCTGCGCATCTGCAACTGATGCTTGATATTCCACGGCGACTGGTCGTGCTGCGCTTGTCAGGTATCGAGACGCTGTTTGAGCGCCAAGGCTTGGCCCAAGGCGAGCAGCTGTGGCAAGCCACTCGCCAGTCCATGGAAGACCAACTTGAAGCCTGGGGTCGCAGCCGCCCGGGAACGGTGATGGTAGAGATGCCGGGCGACCTCTTCGTGCTACTGCTGGCGGATGCCGATGACCTGCCGGCAGCCTTGACCACGTTGCGTCGGCAACTGATCGGAGTGGCAGGGGAGTTGGATATGTACATGGGCCTGTCGAGCGTTGCTGAAGATTGTGGTCATTACCGCCGACTGCTCAACGAAGCGCGCCAGGCGCTGAATGTGGCGCAGAAACTGCGCCCGGAGAGCGGATACTGCGATTTCAACGAGTTGGGCGTGTTGGGTTTGCTGCAGGGGGTAGTCGACCGCACGCTCATCGACGACTTTGTCGAAAAGACACTCGGCCCGTTGTTCGTGCCCGGCCGTAAACACCCTAAAGTACTCGTGCATACCCTCGACGCTTTGCTCAAGGAAAATGGCAACGGGCTCAAGGCTGCCCAGCGCCTGGGACTTCACCGTAACACCATCAATCAACGTATCCAGCGCATCGAACAACTGAGTGGAAAATCCTTGGACGATCCACTTTTTCGTATGAATGCTTCGATCGCTATTATGGTATGGCACATGTCTATCGCCCGAGGTAAGGAATAATGACATGAACATCATCAATGCGCGCCTGCGTAGCAAGCGTAGTCCGCTTCGTCCTGAATGGCATGACATCTAGCCAGATCCAAGTGATGGTCCAAAACTGTGCGGAATGACCGAGATTCCCCTGCAGAATTGTGGTGGCGCCCTCGTGGAGCGCACATTCACTTGGATGCCCTCACATTGCGGGCCAGCTGAGGGGAGCATGGCGAGGAAATCCTGGACCGCGCCACGAAAACTAACGACAGGGTTGTTCAGTGAAGTGAAGAGACTACCTTTTTCCGCTCGCCGATTGGTGAGACACCAAAGAAACGACTGTAGCACTTTGAGAAGTGTGCTGGCGAAATGAAACCACAGGCGAGGGCGATATCACGCACTTGGGATTCACTGTGTAGCAATAGTTGCCTAGCCCGTGTCAGGCGTAGTTCCAAGTAATACTGACTCGGTGTGTTTTGAAGATGCTTGTGGAACAAACGCTCCATTTGCCGAACCGAGATCTCATTCAGTTCTGCAAGCTCTTCCAAGGTCATCGGGTCTTCAAGGTTGGCTTCCATGATTGTAACAATCTGACTGAGTTTGGGCTGAGAGGTGCCGAGCTTTTGCCGCAAAGGCACGCGCTGGCGCTCTTGCGATCCACGTACTCGATCACATAACAGCAGTTCAGCCGCATGACTGGCAATGTCCCGCCCGCCAGGTTCTCGGGCAATCAGTTGTAGGATCATGTCCATGGACGCCACGCCGCCGGAGCTCGTGAAACGGTCACGGTCAAGCTCAAACAGTTGGTTGGAAATGATAATGCCGGGAAATCGCTCTTTTAGCGCCTCGATATCTTCCCAGTGGATGGTACACCGATAACCAGTGAGCAGATTGGCGCGTGCTAGCAAATGGCTGCCTGTGCAAATACCGCCCAATGGCACCTGGTCATGTGCCAACTTGCGAAGCCAGTTGAGGATGGGGCGGGTATTGTGGTCGGAGACTATCGGGTTTGGCCCCACCACGAACAGCATGTCCAGCTTTGGGGCATCCTTGATACTGAAATCGGGCAGGATGCGCATGCCGTTACTGGCACTCACTGGCTCCATGTCGGCTGCAATGATCAGGGTCTGGAACATGGTTTTGCGTGCTGCCAGGTTGGCCATGCGCAAGGTTTCCACCGCCGAGGCGAAGCCAATGGTGGTGAAATTGGGAATGATCAGGAAACCGACGACTTTCAGCGGCGGGGCATCATTGACAGGGTATGCCGGTGCCAACGGCGAGGATTTTAACGTACCCATCAATACGACTCCTTGAATGCAAAAAAATGACGTGCTCTGCGTCTGGTTGCCGTAAATCGGCAATTCATTGTGTTTAGGTTGATGCATTTGTCAGAGTGATAGTACACGCAGTGCCTAAGCATTGGGAGGCGCCCCGGTGAAAAGCAAAAACCCTGCGAAAGCAACACCTTCACAGGGTGGGTAACGACTCGGCCTGGTCAGGCAGGCTTGCTCGCCACGGTGGCCGAAGTGCTCTTTTTAGACGAGAAAATGGCGCTCACGCAGACGATGGACAGCGCCAGCGCACCAGTTGCCACCACTTCCATGCGATGCCCTGGCATCACCAGCATCATCGTCAAGATACTGATGATGGAGAAGATGACCAGGTAGCTGAGCCAGGGGAACAGCCACATCTTGAAGTCCAGCGCAGTACCTTGGCTATCCATCCGATTACGCAGAACCAATTGCGAAACAGCGATTGCCAGATAGACTAGAAGCGCTACCGCCCCCGAACTTGCCAGCAGGAAGGAAAACACCTCGTCGGGAGCGAAGTAATTGAGTGCTGTGGTCAAGAAGCCCACTGCGGTGCTGGCTAGCACTGCAATCACTGGCACGCCCGTCGCTGAGGTGCGCTGCAGAACGCGAGGACCGTCGCCGCGCTTGCTCAGCGAATAGACCATGCGCGATGCGGTGTAGATGGCCGAATTGAGGCAACTGGCAACGGCAATCAGCACGACGATATCGACGATCATCTTGGCGTGCGGGATGTTCATCAGCTCAAGGGCCCGTTGATAGGAGCCGACCTGTACTAGCATGGGGTCGTTCCAGGGCACGATGGAGATGATCAGGAACACCGAGACGATGTAGAAGATCCCCATTCGCCACACCACGGAATTGGTGGCACGGGTGATTTGCTTGGAGGGGTTTTTCGACTCGGCGGCGGCAATGGTGACAATTTCAGTACCCATGAAACTGAACACGGTGGTGAGCATGGCACCGATGACAGCGGTCATGCCGTTGGGCATGAAACCACCAAACTCATGACTCAGGTTGACCACGCCGCTAACTGAAATATCGGGCAGCGCGCCTGTCAGTGCCAATGCACCCAGAGCAATGAACCCTAGCACCGCGATAACCTTGAGCATCGCAAACCAAAACTCGAATTCACCGTAGCGCGCCACACTGAACAGGTTAGTTACGGTCAGCAAACCGGTAACCACCAGTGCGAATTCCCAGGTTTCTATCGCAGGGAACCAGGCATGCAGAATGGCCGCTGCTGCAATGGCTTCGATTGGAATGACCAGCACCCAGAACCACCAGTACAGCCAGCCAATGGTAAAGCCTGCTGTACGTCCCATTGCGCGCTCGGCGTAGGTGGAGAATGACCCGGTATCTGGCGAGGCCACCGCCATTTCTCCGAGCATGCGCATGACCAGAACGACCAGTGTGCCAGACATGATGTACGCGAGAATTGCCGCAGGACCGGCTGCAGCAATGGCATGCCCCGAGCCGATGAAGAGGCCGGCGCCAATAGCGCCGGCGATTGACAACATGGTGACGTGGCGCTGCTTGAGGCCGGGGGCCAGAGTTGAGTTGCTGGACATGCTAATTACCCTTTTTATTCTTGAAGGAGGGTGAACTGCGAACGGCGGTGCTGCTCTGGGCTGGAGATCGGTGTTATTTCTGCAGGTCGAAGGCCTCCCGCACAGCGCTGCTAATGCCCTCTACGCAAACTCGCAGAATCAACTCGCCTTTTTCTCGGTTGGCGCCCTTAGGCGAGGAAAGCGTTCCGCAGGCGGGGGTGCGTTCAGGGATGATGGGGAAGACATCGTAAGGTGGGAATTTTGCCGGAGGGTGGTCGACGGCGCGGCTCAGGTCGACCTTTTCAGGGTGCAGGGCCAGCATCAGTGACGTTTCGAAAACGCCACCGTGTTCGATGTCCCAGCCGAGGAAACCTTCGGGGTAGAGCTCTTCGATGACCGCCGGCGCGTTGACGAAATCCCAGTAGGACAGAACGACCACCTTGAAATCGGTGATACCGCCATAACGCAGTTCGCGCAGCGCCAGGTCGATGCCTTCGACGATGAACATCGAGTTTTCATAATGGCCATTCATCAAGACCAGCTTGCGCGCCCCATGCCGGGCGAGTTCGCGGATGATGTCCTGGATGGTATGGGTCAGTGTTGCGCCATCCAGGCTGGTGGTGCCGGGAAAGTGGTTGCCACCTCCCGACTTCTGCTGTGACTTGTAGCCATAGGCCAAGGCGGGTAACACCAAGCCGTCGACTTCTCGCGCTACTGCCTTGCACAGGGCGGTAGGCAATAGCACATCCACCTCCATGCACATGTGATGACCGTGCTGCTCCAAGGCGCCCACCGGCAAGAAAATCGTGCTGCCGGAAGCTACCTTCTGTGCGTACTCAGGCCAGGTGAGTTCGCCAACCACTACGCTTTCGTTCATCGGTTATCTCTCTTTATTCTTGTATTCGTTGAAGTAGTCCGTTTGCAGCGAGCCAGTACATGCAACGATTTGATCAGATCACAACGACATTCACTTGTCAGTTCCCGACCTGAATTTGACAAATGCTGACGGACCTGCGATCCAGGTGGGTCGGGTGGGGCAGGGGGCGAATTTGACAAATTACAGGTCGGAAAAACACAACTTGCCCTGATGGCAATCTGCTGCAATCGGTAATCACACAGGCGGTGAAAACCTTGGGGAAGCGGGGCGAAAGCGCGGCTGGGCCAAGGCACTTTTGATTACCGAGGGTATCTCCATGACGCGTCGCGCCGATTTTTCACGCCGTACATTCATCAAGAACAGCAGCATTTTGGCCGGTGTGGCGGCGCTCTCCGGGGTACTTCCGAACAGAACCTTTGGCGCAGCCGAAAAAGAACTGGTGATACTGGCGTGGGCAGGCCACGCCGCGCCCGACATCGTCGCGGATTTCGAGCGCGAGCATGGGGTCAAGGTGCGGGCCAAGTACTACACCGGCGGCGATAACATGCTGGGGCTCATTTCGCAGTCACCACCGGGCACCTTCGACCTGATCCTGTCGGATGCCGAGTATGTGCAACAACTCAACGCCGCCGACTATATCGAGCGACTGGACCTTGCCGATTATCCCTTCGATGACTTCTACCCAGAGTTTCAGCACTTTCCAGGGCACTGGCAGGGCGATGAACTGTATTCGGTCATGGTCCGCTTCGGCTTTCTCGGTATCGCCTTCAATACCCAGTTGCTGCCGGAGTCCAAGGCGAAAAGCTACCAGGTGTTCTGGGACGATAGCCTCAAGGGCAAGGTCGGCCACTTCGACTGGCACCTGCCAAACCTGGGCCAGATCAGTTTGCTCAATGGCAACAGGCTGCCCTACGACATCGACGCGGCGCACTGGAAGAGGCTCCAGGACAAAACCATGAGCCTACGCGGACAAGTGGCCGGGTTCTTCGATTATGGCGGTACCTTCTCCTCCCTGAAAAACGGCCAGATCCACGCGATGTGTGGCATTGGCGACTGGATTACCGGGGTCTTGCAGCGTGCCGGGGCACCGGTAAAAACAGTGATACCCGAGGAGGGCGGCCTGCAATGGACCGAGTCTTATTGCATCGCCAAGAAAGCCCACAGCCCGGAACTTGCGAAGAAGTTCATTCAATACATCACCTCCCCTGAAGGCCAGGTGAAGTCGGCGAAGATGGAGGCTTACCCGGCGCTGATTCCCAATAAGCGCGGCTGGGAGTTGCTGAACAAGACCGACCTTGCCGAAGCCAGACGCCAAGGCATGGTACTGGGCCAGCGCAATGTCATGGACGACATCCGCGAGGGGCGTATTCAGTATCGCGCGCTCCCCGTGCAGCAGAGCCTGGAGGACTGGAACGACTTCTGGTCGCAGTACAAGGGCGCTTGATGGCGCCTACACAGGAGCGGCGTAATGATTTCGAACAAGCTATCGCCCCCACTGCCCGCCAGTGAGGAGCCTGCACGCACGCGTGGGCAGTTCGGCAAGCGCACCTGGCGCTTACCGGGGTATGGGCTGATCCTGTCGCTGCCGATACTGGTCTGGCAGCTACTGTTTTTTGTAGCGCCCTTGCTGTTTCTGCTGACCATCAGTTTTTGGCTGGTGCGCAACTTTCGCATGGTCCCTGCGTTCGAGTGGCTGAACTGGAAGTACCTGTTCAGCCGCGAGTACTTCTGGGATGCCTACTTGCACACCTGGGCGATGGCGGCGGGGGCCAGTGTGCTGATCAGTGCCGTAGCCTTTCCGTGCGCCTATACAATTGCCTTCAAGTTCCGCGAATCGACCCGGCAATGGTTGGTGCTGTTGTTGATCACGCCATTTTTTACCAGTTACCTGGTGCGCACCTATTCCTGGCAAGTCTTTCTCAGTGACCAGGGGCTGCTCAATAGCGCCCTGGCGTTGCTGGGGATTGGGCCGTTGCCCTTGCTCAATACCAGTTTTGGTAGCTATGTGGGTTACTTCACCCTGTGCCTGCCGCTGGTAGTGTTGCTGCAGTTGTTCAGCCTCATGTACATCGACCGCACGCTGATCGAAGCTGCCCACAACTTGCGCGCGGGCCGTCTGCGCACGGTATTTGGGGTAGTGATTCCATCGGCGCGGGTCGGCATCGTCATCGCCGCACTGTTCTGTTTCATCATGACCTTCGGTGACTTTGTCAGCCCGCTCTATCTAGGGGGCGGCCAACCACCAACCTTGAGCACCCTGATTACCGACACGACCAAATCGGGGCAGCAATGGCCACGCGCGGCGGTTATTGCCACGACGATGATCGTGACCTTGCTGGCCACGGCGTTCCTGATGGTTCGCCACGCCTACAGGAGGCGCGCATGAACGAACATCGTGTCATCAACTTCATGCTGCGCAGCTTCGTCGTCCTGGTGTTCTTGTTCATCCTCACGCCTATCATTGGCAGCTTCGTGTTTTCCTTCAACGTCGACCGCTTCCCATCCTTGCCCCTGGGTGGCTTCAGTTTGCGCTGGTACGAAGCGATTGCCGCCGACCCGCAAGTCTGGCAAGCCTTCAACAACAGCCTGGTCGTCGGTGTGGTGGTATCGCTGGTTTCCACGCTGCTGGGCTTCACTGCCGCCTATACCGACTTTCGTTATCACTTTTTTGGCAAGTCGGTGTACATGGCATTGGCACTGCTGCCTCCTACCATTCCGGTGGTGATTCTGGGCCTGGCGATGCTCGCGTTCTTGTCGCGAATCGGCCTGTCCGGCGAGCTGTATGCCGTCATGATCTGCCACATCGTCATGTGCTCACCATTCGCCATGGCGGTGATTCGCATGCGCCTGGCGCAGATGGCCCCGCAACTGGAGGCCGCCGCCTGGAACCTGAGCGCCAGCCAATGGCAGGCCATGCGCTACGTGATCCTGCCGTTCACCGCCCCGAGCATTTTCGCCGCACTGTTCGTGACCATGGCCGTGTCGTTCGACGAGTTCGCGGTGGCCTGGTTCGTTTCGGGCCTTAACGAGACAGTCCCGGTACGCATCCTCAATACTTTGCAAGGGCAGGTCAGCCCGACCATCAATGCGATAGGCACGATCGTTTTCATCACCACGATCACGCTGACGATCGTTGCCCAGGTTTTGCTCATGCGCCGGCAGAAGAAACCGGCTGACGGCAAAAAAAGCTGAACATCCCATGCCGACGCAGGAGCTCCCCATGACTCAACCGTTAGTGGTATTCGATAACGTGACCAAACAATTCGGCAGTTACGTCGCTGTCGAACCGATGAACCTGGAAATCTACAAGGGCGAGTTCGTCGCGATCATGGGCTCCAGTGGCTGTGGTAAAACCACCACGCTGCGCATGCTTGCCGGGCTCGACAAGCCCAGCAGCGGTGAAATTCGCTTGAACGGCGAGCGCATCAACGACCTGTATTCCTGGCAAAGGGACACCCCGCTGGTGTGGCAGAACCTGGCGCTGTTCCCCTTTCTGAGCGTGCTTGAAAACGTTGAGTTCGGTTTGCGCATGCGCGGCATGGGCAAAGCTGAACGGCGCAAAAAAGCCCTGCACTGGCTAGAGCGCCTGGACCTGGGCGAGTTTGCCAACCGTGATATAAGCATGCTTTCTGGCGGGCAACGGCAGCGGGTGGCGCTGGCGCGTTCACTGGTCACCGAGCCCCCGATACTGCTACTGGACGAACCGCTCAGTGCCCTCGATGCGCACTTGAGCGTGCGCATGCAGGCGGTGTTGACTGGGTTGCAGAAGGACCTTGGCATCACCTTCGTCTATGTCACCCACAGCCAATCCGAAGCCTTCGCCATGGCTGACCGCGTGGTGATCATGAGCCGTGGCCGGGTTGAGCAGATTGGCACGCCCAAGGATATTTTCTTCGAACCGCACAACCGTTTTGTCGCTGAATTCGTCGGCGGCAAGAACATGCTTGGCGGCGTTGTGCTTGGCTTCGACGACACCGGGCTGGTGCAACTGGACTCGGCGTATGGTCGCTTTCTGGCACGCTTGCCCGAAGACCGATCTGTTGCGGTAGGGGAAGAGGTCACCCTGTGCATCAGTGCCGAACATATCAACCTCGCCGCGCAACCGACCACAGCCAGCCGCCTGGCGTGTACCGTGATGGGGGAGGAATTCATTGGGTCAATGGTCAACATATACCTGGAAGCCGCCAACGGGCTGGAACTGCAAGTGCAGAAGCCGTACGCGGATTACGACCTACTTGGGCTCAAGAGCGGGCAGAGGGTGCATGTCGGGTGGGACGATGCGCGGGCGCTGATTTTACGTGGCAATTAGAGGTCGATATCTGACATCTGCGCAGGGGCGGCAGCGTGGACAATTGTAGACGTACCCACGCCCAGTTGACCCGAAGGAGGCAGTACATGCAGCAATTGACTGAAACCAGCGAAAACCTGGCCAGCGCCGTGCGTATTGGCTTCCTGCTGGCCGAAGGGTTCGATTTCTATGCCTTGGCCGCTGCGCTGGAACCCTTGCGCCAAGCCAACGACGTGGCCCGCTGCGTGGTCTGCGAATGGCAGATACTGAGCCTTGAGGGCCAGCCGCTGAAGGCCAACAATGGCATCGTGGCGGCCACCGTGCAACTGAGCCAGGCCAAGCCCCTCGATGTGCTGATTCTGTGCCTTGGCAGTGAATTGCAGTTGTGTACCGACGACAGTGTCCGCGAATCGCTGGCGCTGCTGACCAAACCGACCTGCCGCACGCTCGATGTCGGCGAATTGGCCGAATTCATCGGCGTTGCCCGGTTGTCCCCGTAGCGCGTGTTCACCCGCTACCAGAGCTGAACCTGCCTCGATAATTATCTTGATCCGCGCCTGCAATGGGCGCGACATCGCGCGTTTCCTCTCCTTCATTCCCCCTCATCTATACCTCTGCCTGTTCTTGCCGCAGCGAGGCCTGTACGGCAGTGGCGGGCAATATTGTCCTTTCCATAGCGGCGTTTACAGCAAGGCGGATCTGATCATCTAGGGGTCGGATTCGCGCAAAAAAGGCCGCCTTTTATCTGTTCGAATGATCTCCAGTGGCACCCAAAACAGGGCCTCTCTACTGATCACCTACCAAGGAGTGAAGACATGCAAATGCCGAAAACAATACAGATTCAAAACGGCGAAAAAGTTAAGCCGACGTTCTCGCACCAGGAATACGCCAACCGTCAATCCAAGTTGCGCAGCTACCTGGCCCAGAACAATATCGACGCCGCTGTCTTCACGTCTTATCACAACATCAACTACTACAGCGATTTCCTGTATTGCTCGTTCGGCCGTCCTTATGCCCTGGTGGTGACTCAGGATGCCGTGGTGTCGATCAGCGCCAACATCGACGGTGGCCAGCCATGGCGGCGTACCGTGGGCACCGAAAACATCATCTACACCGACTGGCAGCGCGATAACTACTTTGTCGCGATTCAACAAGCCTTGCCCAAGGCCGGACGTATCGGGATCGAGTTCGACCACTTGAACCTGGTCAACCGCGACAAATTGGCCAGCCGTTATCCCCAGGCCGAGCTGGTGGACGTCGCCGCGCCATGCATGCGCATGCGCATGATCAAGTCGGCTGAAGAGCACGCCATCATTCGTCACGGTGCCCGCGTTGCCGATATCGGTGGTGCTGCGGTGGTTGAGGCCCTGCGTGACCAGGTGCCTGAGTACGAAGTGGCGCTGCATGCCACCCAGGCCATGGTCCGTGAAATTGCCCGCACTTTCCCCGATTCCGAACTGATGGACACCTGGACCTGGTTCCAGTCTGGTATCAACACCGATGGCGCGCATAACCCGGTAACCTCTCGCAAGGTCAACAAGGGCGACATTCTGAGCCTCAACTGCTTCCCGATGATCGCCGGTTACTACACCGCGCTGGAGCGCACGTTGTTCCTCGACCATTGCTCCGATGAGCACCTGCGCCTGTGGGAGGTCAACGTCAAGGTCCACGAGGCCGGCCTGAAGCTGATCAAGCCAGGCATGCGTTGCAGCGATATTGCCCACCAGTTGAACGAGATTTTCCTCGAGCACGACCTGCTGCAATACCGCACCTTCGGTTATGGCCATTCGTTCGGCACCCTGAGCCATTACTACGGCCGTGAAGCTGGCCTTGAGCTGCGCGAAGACATCGACACCGTGCTGGAACCTGGCATGGTCGTGTCCATCGAGCCGATGATCATGCTGCCCGAAGGGCTGCCGGGTGCGGGTGGTTACCGCGAGCATGACATTCTGATCGTCAACGAAAACGGCGCTGAAAACATCACCAAGTTCCCATACGGCCCAGAACACAACATCATCAAGAAGTAACCGAGCAAGCCGCACAGGAAACTGTGCGGCTTTTTTTATCCGTATGACTTTTTCCATGCCAAGGTTCAAGGAGGACATGTGTGGAGTACGCGACAGCGCACGCTCGCAATGAACGGGGGCTGCCGCAACCTGGCACAATTGCCAAGGGTTCGCGGCTTTTTTATTTCGCCTGCAGCATCATTTTCGTAGCCTTCAACCTCCGCACTGCGTACCCAAGCCTCGGCGCTGTGCTTGCCGATATATCCAGCGACCTAGGCCTGACGCCTGCCGCCACCAGTGCAATTTCCACCCTGCCTGTATTTTGCCTGGGGTTGTTCGCGCCCGTGGCGCCCTGGCTTGCCCGCAAAATAGGCACAGAGCGCACGATCTTGGTATTGATGGCGGCGTTGTCCACAGGGCTATTGATACGTGGCGCCGGGAACGTCAGCGGCCTGGTGGTCGGTTCGATCGTCATTGGCAGCGCCATCGCCATCATCAACGTATTGCTCCCTGGGCTTATCAAACGCGACTTCGCCAAGATCACCGGGCTGATGGCCGGCCTCTACTCCATGGCGCTGTTGAGCGGTGCGGCGACTGCCGCAGGGTTCACCCTGGCGCTGCAAAGCACCTTGGGCGGTGGCTGGACGACGGCGTTGGCGCTGTGGTCAGTGCCGGCAGCGGCAGCCTGTGCCTGCTGGCTTTTCCAACTGCCCAAGGGCAGTGCGCTGGCACCCAAGGCTGCGCCGCGCGTACGAGGGGTGTGGCGCTGCGCGCTAGCCTGGCAACTCACGCTGTTCATGGTGCTGCAATCGATGTATTCGTTTACCGTGTTCGGCTGGCTCGCCCCGTTTCTGAATGGACGGGGGATGACGCCGCTGGAGTCCAGCGTCATCGTCTCCAGTTCAATCCTGCTACAAATGGTCGCTTGTCTGCTCGGGCCGCTGATAGCCACACGCTTGCCGAGTCAATCCTGGTTCAATGTGGTTGTTGTGGTGCTCACCACGGTCGGTTTTCTCGGCTGCCTGTCCGCGCCGCTCGACACGGTATGGCTGTGGGGCGGGGTACAAGGCATCGGGCAAGGTGCCTTGACTTCCATTGCCATCACCATGATTGTGCTGCGCTCGGCAAACGCACAGGTTGCGGCAGAACTTTCGAGTATGGTGCAAGGCGTCGGCTACGGCCTGGGCGCACTCGGGCCGTTGCTGGTCGGGGTGCTTTATACGCCGGTCATTGGCTATGCGCACGTTGAGATATTTCTTAGCGGGGTAGGCGTAGCGATGCTGTATTTCGGATATACCTCAGGCCGACGCCGACTCGTGGCAGCCCGCTATTAGCGCTATCCTTCAGCTGACACCTAGTCACCGGAGCGCTAGGAACATGAAGAAAAGACTACCCTGCGCTTGTGGTGCTGTGGCGCGAAGTTAACCTTGCACTTGGCTGATTGGTAGTCGTTGAGGTCGCAATAGCTGTTGTGGATTTCATTTCTGCTTTCCAGAATCCATCTGTTTCTTGTACCGCCAGTCTTTAGGTATGAAATGCAGTTCTATCTACAATCAAATAGAAAGCAAGGAGGCCTTGCTGTGCGAGTCCTTCGAGGAACTCTGCAAAGGACTGCGCCAGCATGCACGGCTTTGTGTCTACAGGCCATCGAGATCCAACCAAGCATTCAGGAATACGTTCATATTGATAGTTAGCTAGGTAATTGTTAGGGTGAGGTCGTCCTTTTTCTGTTCAGCCTATTGATCTATCTACGCGAAAAACCATCAAGGCTTCCACTATATCAGCTAGCAAATTGTTCCGACCCTCTACCTCGATCAGTGCATTGTGCCTGGCAATGATGTCGTTTGCCTGCCACGCATCCCCCCAAGCGAACCCTCTCGAGGAGCAGGCCTTTATCGGCGCTGCCCAGGTCGAGCAGCAGATGATCGAGTGGCGACGGGACATCCACCAGCACCCAGAGCTCGGCGAGCAGGAAACACGCACTGCCAAGCTGGTCGCCGAGCACCTTGAAAAGCTTGGCCTCGAAGTCCATACGGGTATCGGGCGCACGGGAGTGGTCGGAATTCTCGAAGGTGGCAAATCGGGCCCTACCGTCGCCCTGCGCGCGGATATGGATGCCTTGCCGGTCAAGGAGCCTGCGGGCCTGCCATTCGCCTCGACCGCGCGGGGTACCTATCATGGCCAGCAGGTGGATGTGATGCACGCCTGCGGCCACGACACCCATACCGCCATGCTGATGGCAACTGCGCAAATCCTTGCAGGCATGCGTGACAACCTGCCGGGCAAGGTCATGTTCATTTTCCAGCCGGCTGAAGAGGGCTCGAGCCTGGTCAAAGGCGGAGAGGGGCGGCGTTGGGGGGCGCAGTTGATGCTGCAGGAAGGGCTGTTCGACAAGCTCAAGCCTGATGCGGTGTTCGCTGTGCATGTCATGCCTGGGCCTTCAGGGCAATTGAGTTGGCGTTCGGGTGCCACGACCGCCAGCAGTGACGACTTGAACATCAAGGTTATAGGCCAGCAGGGCCATGGCGGCATGCCTTGGAACACTGTCGACCAGGTAGTGGCCTCTGCACAGGTCATCAACGGCCTGCAGACGGTGGTAAGCCGCCGCACCAAGCTCACCCAGTCGCCAGCGGTGGTCACTGTGGGCATGATCAAAGGTGGTAGTGCACCGAACATCGTGCCGGAAAGCGTCGACATGGCAGGCACCATTCGTACCTACGATCCGGCGGTACGTGCGCAAGTGGCACACGATGTGAAGCTCACGTCCGAGAAGATAGCCGAAAGCGCCGGTGCTACGGCCAAGGTATCAATCGTGCCGGCCTATGACATGACGATGAACAATGAGCAATTGACCGAGCAGATGGCGCCAGTGCTCAAGCGTGCGGCCTATGGCAAGGTCGCCACCACCCCTCTGGTCGGTGCTTCGGAAGATTTCTCCTTCTTCGCAGGCAAGGTACCCGGCCTCTACTTCTACCTGGGCGTGACACCCGACGGGCAGGACCCGGCCAAGGCAGCACCGAATCACAACCCGAAATTCTTCGTCGATGAAAAAGCGCTGATCGTTGGCGCGCGGGCGATGTCGGCGGCCGCCGTTGATTTTTTGTCTGAGCATGCAACTCAGCAGTAATTCAGGATGTAGCGCCGGTCATGCGGCGCTTGCCAATATGCAAAGCAGTGCGATATCAACTGATATGCAGTGTTTTTGCAGTGACAAAAGATACCCTGCGTTTAGTATCCCGTCATCCCGAAGATCTGGAAGGGCAGTGCTCTCCTACTGAGAAAGGTCTTTTGAGCGGTTATGCCATTTTATTAGCTGCTGATGTACTGCAGCTCTGGCGAACTCAATGTCACTACTGCTAATGGCCTGATAAATTGCTTGATATTCGATAATATGCTGTTGCGTCTCGATCGTCGTCGAAGCATGTTGAGTGTTGAAGCTGGATATAGCATCGAGCAAGTACCTGTTGCCACTCGCTACTCCCATTGCTTCACGAAAATTCAGGTCGGAACGTTCGAACTCAGTTGAAATCTGCGCCCCCAAGAGGTCGTCGAGCTTGCGCGCCATACGTTCTAAGTCCCGTACGCTGCGGCGTTGTGCGGCGAGTGCAGCCGCAGCCATCTCGATCACCAGTCGATATTCGAAGGCGGCCAATTCATCAATTTCGAACATGATAGTCCACGTGTTGTTTGCGTACACGCGGAGGATAACTGAGCCCATGCCCACCTGCGTCCGGAGCAATTACAAAGCAGTTATCTATTTTTCAATACTCAAGCGATCAGCAATTTATAGATAACTGTATTGGGTCCTCTCGCATAGCTCGTCAGTGCCGCCCTTCATAGACTTGGCACAACGGTTCTGGAGGACCCTATGGACGCAGTACAAAATCTCGACAACCTGGTGGCAAACGTGTCCACCGTATTCCTGACCGACGCCGATGTCTCCCGTCTGGCCACCTGGCCGAAGGTCATCGCCGCCCTTGCCGATGCCTACTCGCGGCCGTTCCTGCCGGCCATGGTGCCACCACGCATTATGGCGCGAGGCGAGGGCTTCTGGCTGCGAAGCCTGCCGACTTTCGCAGAGATAACGGTAAAGCCATTCGCAGCGTCGGCCGACAGTTCGTCGTGCTTTGCCGCAACCTCAATCTCTTCTCCCAATCGTTCATCGCCATCGACGGCAGCAAATTCAAAGCCGTGAATAACCGCGACCGCAATTTCACTCAAGGCAAGGTGAAGGCGCGCATGCAGCAGATCGAGCAGAGCATCGACCGCTATCTAGCGGCAATGGATTCAGCCGATCGGGCAGCGCCGGAAGTGGCCGAGGCCAAGACTGAGCGATTGAAAGACAAAGTCGAAAAGCTGAAACAGCAGATGCAAAAACTGAAGGACATTGAGGCGCAGCTTCACGCCAGTCCCGATCAGCAAATCTCTCTTACCGATCCAGATGCCCGCTCAATGGCCACAAGCGGCCGAGGCTCCGGCACAGTTGGGTACAACGTACAAACAGCAGTCGACGACAAGCACCATCTGATCATTGCCCATGAGGTGACCAACGTTGGTAATGATCGCGGGCAACTGAGCAATATGGCTAACCAGGCACGTGAAGAAATCGGTGCTGAGGCGCTGACAGTGGTCGCTGATCGAAGCTATTACAAAGGCCCGGAAGTCCTTGCTTGCGAGCAGGCGGGTATCACCACCTTTGTACCGAAACCCCTGACATCGAGCAGCAAAGCGGAAGGCCGATTCGGCAAGCAGGACTTCACCTACATGGCTGCATCGGACGAATATCGATGCCCTGCGGGCCAGTTGCTGACGCGCCGGCATTCCTCGATGGAGGACGGCATGTTACTGCACTGCTATTGGTTTTCAGGATGCCAGAGCTGCTCCATGCAGAAGCAGTGTACGACCGGTAAAGAGCGGCGACTCAAGCGCTGGGAGCATGAAGAAGTAGTCGAGAGAGTGCAAATCCGATTGGAGCAAGATCCAGGGAAGATGAAGGTTCGCCGGCAGACGGTGGAGCATCCCTTTGGCACGCTCAAATTCTGGATGGGAAGTACCCACTTCCTGACCAGAACCCTGCCGAGGGTAAGCACTGAGATGAGCCTTCACGTGCTCGCCTACAACCTCAAACGGATGATGAGCATCTTCGGCATCGCAGGGCTACTTGAGGCAATCAGGGCGTAAACCCCGCCGCTTGCTGGCCCGCAAACAGCTATATGGGCCGCTGACGCGGCCCATATAGCACTACAAATGTCTACTTCGCTGGGTAGGGCTATTCACGCTCTCGCCTGCTAATTCCACAGGCAATCCGCGCGACTCTCAGTTTTCGACGTGTTTACTGCGTTTTCACACAGCCTGGGTCGATAGCGGACGTTCATGAGTTACCTGCAATCTCCAGATTCTAGCGCGGGAGCGCCGAAAGGTACTCCAGATTGCGTTGGGGGTGGGGCAGTTGCGTAGGGAAGCTTGGTGGCGCACAAAGATGCCAATGATGTCTGCCTGAGTTCGAGACTGTCTTTCATCCTTTAATTCAGTTCAGCCAGCACCTTGCCTTGGTCAGGTTGCTTTGCAACCTGACAGTGCATAGCGAGCCCATTCCTCCATAAGCTGTTTTCGTTTTTCGAGCAGATCGCCTCGTCGATACGCTGCTTCAGTCGCATTACTGATTTTATGCGCCAAGGCCATTTCAGGGACGATATTGGCGAAGTTAGTTGTCTCGGCAGCCCAGTCTCTGAAGCTTGATCGGAAACCATGCATGGTGATGACTTCACCCGCTTCGTTGCGCCAGCCTGGTCCGTCGTTGGCTAAGGACTTCTCATCCATACCGCGTATTTTTTGTAGCATTGCCATGTTCGAGAGCGGTCGACCAATGCTCCGCCCCGGGAAAAGCAACCCACTTTTGCTTTCCGCCTTCAGGCACCTGAGCGTATGCAGGGCGGCTTTAGATAACGGTACTCGATGCTGGCGCCCGGCTTTCATCCGGGAAGCCGGAATAGTCCAAATTTCTTCGTCCAGATCAACCTCTTCCCAATACCCACCTATCACTTCGCTTGTGCGCAAAGCGCACAGCACGGTTAACTTCACCGCAGTTGAACTAAGGTCCCAGGATTGCTCTAGTTCTGCCATGAAGGCTGGTAATTGCTCCCAAGGTAGAGCGGGATGATTACCACGGTCTGCCAGCCTTCTTCTAGGCAGAAGCTTGTCCAAGTGACCTCGCCAGCGAGCGGAGTTTTCACCCGTGCGCAGCCGGCGTGCTTTGGCAGCATCGAGAACAAGTTCTAGCCGGTTTCTGACCCTGGCCGCTGTCTCAGGCTTAGCGGTCCATATCGGATTCAGAATCTTCAGGATATCGTCTGTTTCAACTTCGTCGACTGGCTTTTCTCCGATAAAGGGAAATGCATACGTGGTAAGAGTGTTGACCCATTGTTGCGCGTGTTTTGCGTTTTTCCAGCCAGCTCTATGGGCTTCGATGTAGTCCACGGCACAAGCGCGGAAGGTGTTTTCAAGGTTCAGATCCCGAGCAATCCGAGCAGCTTCAGCTTGCTGGAGTGCATCAGCCTTATGTGTCAAAGGGTCGATACCCTCCCGAATCAATGCTCTGTGAGTGTCGGCGCGGGAGCGCGCCTCCTTCAACCCATAGTGAGGGTAGGGGCCCAAGCCGATTTCCTTGCGCTTGCCTGCAAGCTGGTAGCGCAGCACCCACGCTTTTCCAGACTTTCGAATGACAAGGCGCAGGCCATCGCCATCATCGTACTTGCCATAGTCCTTGAGGTTTTCTATCAATTTCGCGGTGAGCTTGGGCATGGTGGTGACCTCCGATCTCTGAATCTGGTCCCCCAGTTGGTCCCCCACTCACAGCCTGGAAACAGACGGAACTGGGCGGAAGCTAGAAGACTGTGGCAACATTTAGGTTACCCGCAATATACCGTTCTAGAGCGGCCGGGCGTCGGGTTTTGGATGCCGGTGGTCGGGAGTGGAAACACACTTCGAATGACTACGCTGCATTCGAACTGATTTTCATAAGATATTGATTTTTATCAGTAAAAATTTTGACTTTTGGAGCTGTGCTGTTGAGTTCGAATCCCGCATACTCCGCCAAATTCGTTTGGCGTGTTACGGGAAGAAAGACGACTGGGGCCGTTACCGTTGGGCTTCAATTCAGGGGGCGGCGATTAATCTGCAAGCGCTAGCTTTGTATTGTTCCGAAGCTGATCTAAGTAATTCGCCCACAGTTGCGCGGCTTCCCGGCGCTGACTCAAGAGCTGAGCGCGTGCGTAAACTGCTCCCAGCGCACCTGGCATCCGGTGCGATAGCGACAGCTCCAGTACAATTGGATCGATGCCCAAATGCTCATGAGCGATCGTGCGGTAGGTAGCCCGAAAGCCGTGAGCGGTGATTGCGTACTCAGGCCAGACTTTTTGCAGCGACTTGAGGATGGACGTCGCATCGATTGACCGGCCTGGATAGACAGGCGATCCGAACACCCAGCCGTGACCGGCATCATCAACCAACCGATCTTTGTGCAGCTCGCGCAGTAGGACTAGCGCTTGCTCTGGGAGCGGCACGATATGCTTGCTCTTGTCCAGATGTTTGGTCTTGCTGACCACATATCGCCAATCGGCGCCGATCATATCGACATCCTCCCAGCGCATCTTCACAAGTTCGCCCGGCCGAACCGGCAACAGCACCAGTAGGCGCATCGCATAGGCCACGCTCCCAAGGTTCAGATCATCCAGGCGCAGCAGAAACTTGCCCAGATCAGCAGGCCGCTCAATGGCCGGGTTGCTGGTCACCACGTGGCGGATCTTGAGTTCCTCAGTGTTGCTCAGGGCCACATTTCGCTCGACCCAGCCACGTCCTTCGGCAAAGCCGAGGATGGAGCGAATGATCGTCCGCACGCGCCTCGCCATCGCCATGATTCGCTTGTATCGCAACTCGGTAATGATCGCGGTGATGTGCTCGAGTTTGATTTCGCTGACGGGCCGCTCGCCGATAGCGGGTAAAATGTGGTTCTGCAGTGCGCCGCGAAATCCTGCGACGGATTTGCTGACTAGGTCGGCGGATTTGAACTTCATCCACTCCTCAGCGACGTAGGCGAACGTACGTGACTCATTTAGCCATTGCGCCTCAATCTTGGCTTTTTTGGCTTTGAGTGGGTCGATGTGATTGGCCACGCTATTGCGCGCTGCCCGGGCGAGCTCGCGGGCTTCTTTCAAGCCCACATCCGGATACCTGCCGATCACGAACACGTTTTCCTTGCCGCGAAGACGGTACTTCAGTCGCCAGTGCCGGGAGGGAGATTTGCCAGGCTTGAGCGAGGCACGCACTTGTAGATAGAGACCCGGCACGTCGCCATCGGCGTACTTGCCTGATGTGGTCAACGACCGAATGAATGCATCGCTGAGTTTCTGGCGGAAGGGTGGCGGTTTTTCGGGGGACATGATGTGGGGGTATCTTTTTCAGTTTGGGCTTGGTGTCCCCCAAAGATACCCCCAGTCAAGCTGGAATTGAGTGGATTCCGATGGACGGAAACGGACGATGATTTGCTCTAAGTCTATGCTTTTGAAGCATTATTGGATCTCAGTGGAACTCGGTCAGAGGCTATCGGGGTCCCCAAAGAACATCTGAATTCGCGACCGCAACCACCGCTCCGCCGGGTCGTTGTCTTGCGCCCCGCGCCAGGCCATGTGCAGTTCGAAACTGCGCACCGATATCGGCAGGTCCTCGGCCCGCAATCCGCCCGCCGCGGTCAGCACATCGGCCGTATAGTCCGGCACAGTGGCCACGATGTCTGTCCCCGCCAGCAAACTCCCCAGCCCGTTGAACTGCGGCACCGCCAGCACCACGTGGCGCTTGCGGCCAATCTCTTCCAGGGCTTCGTCGATGAACCCGGACAGGTCACCGGCAAACGACACCAGCGCATGCGGCCGCGCGCAGAAGTCGTCCAGGGTGATGCTGCCGGGCACACTGTCGGCACGCAGCAGCTTCGGCATGCTGCGGCGCAGTACCTTGCGCTTGGCGTTGGCCGGTAGTTCGCTGGTGTAGCTGACCCCCACCGAAATCTCGCCCGAGGCCAGCAACGTCGGCATCAGCAGGTAGTTGACCCGCCGCACCACCAGCACGATGCCCGGCGCTTCGGCGCGGATGCGCTTGAGCAGCTGTGGTAGCAGGGCGAACTCGGCATCGTCCGACAGGCCGATGCGGAACACTGCGTTGCTGGTGGCGGGGTCGAACTCGGCAGCGCGGCTGACTGCAGTGGAAATCGAATCCAGCGCCGGGGACAGCAGGGCGAATATCTCGTGGGCCCGCGCCGAGGGTTCCATGCTGCGGCCGGTGCGCACAAACAGCGGGTCGTCGAACAGGTTGCGCAGGCGCGACAAGGCCGCGCTGATGGCCGGCTGGCCGAGGAACAGTTTTTCCGCAGCGCGGGTCACGCTGCGCTCATGCATCAGCGTTTCGAACACGATCAGCAGGTTGAGGTCTACGCGACGCAGGTCGTTTCGATTCATCGGTGCGCTTCGCCTAAAGTGGGGCAGGGGTGAATCTTACGGCCAAAGGCTGTTACCCTGCACGGGTTTAGGGGGACCCATTGCAGGGAAAGTCAGGTGCCCAATCGATGACAAGCATGTCGACTATTAATGACCACTGATGGTCTAACCGTCAAAGCCCGGATAAAGTCAGTGGTAATTAGAGGTTCACAAAGGCGAGGTATGCGATGTCCCGCATGATCCGTTTCCACAAGTTCGGCGCTGCCGATGTGCTCCGTTGCGAGGAGCAGGCCGAACCGTCACCCGCTGCCGACGAGGTACAGATCCGCGTCCAGGCGATTGGCGTCAGCTGGTATGACGTGCTCTGGCGCCAGAACCTGGCGCCGTCCCAGGCACGCCTGCCGGCGGGCATCGGCCACGAAATGGCCGGGGTGGTGACTGCGGTCGGTGAAGGGGTCGAGGACATTGCGGTGGGCGACCGGGTCGCCAGCTTCCCGGCCACCAGTGCCAACGATCACCCCGTGTATGGCGATGTCATCGTGCTGCCGCGTACGGCCATTACCCGTTACCCGGATGTGCTCACGCCGATCGAGGCGAGCGTGCACTACACGCCGTTGCTGATCGCCTATTTCGCCTACGTTGACCTGGCCCGGGCCAAGGCCGGGCAGACCGCGCTGGTAACCGATGCCAGCCATTGTGCCGGCCCCGCTTTCGTCCAGTTGGGCAAGGCCCTGGGGCTGAAGGTGTTTGCTGCTACCAAAGAAGCGGAGCAGCGGGATTACCTGTTGGGCCTGGGGGCCGACAAGGTGATTGTCACTGAGGAACAGGACTTGTTGCTGCAGGTTGGCAAGTACACCGATGGCCGCGGCGTGGACATGGTCCTCGATGGTATGGGCGGGCCGCAGATGTCGCTGCTGGGCGATGTGCTGGCGCCACGTGGCAGCCTGGTCCTGTATGGCCTTCAAGGCGGTAACCAGACGCCGTTCCCGGCCTGTGCAGCCTTCCAGAAGAACATCCAGTTCTACGTGCATTGCATCGGTAACTTCACCGGCAAGCCGGAGCTTGGCATCAGCCAGGACCAGGTCGCGCTGCAGCGTGCCTTGCGCGATATCAACCAGTTCACCGCCGACCAGTTGCTGACACCGCAAATCATCAAGGTGTATCCGTTCGAGCAGGTGGTGGAGGCGCATCGTTACATGGACCAATGCCCTTGTGGTGGGCGGGTGGTACTGGACATGGCGCAACACTGACAGCTGTTTGCATTGCTGATGAACCCGGGCTGAGTCCCGGGTTTTTTGTGCGCGAAACAGAATGATTTAAATGCCAACTATAAGAATATTCCTACATTAAAATCAGTCGCGGACTACATATAAGGCGATGGCCTGGCGTTTTGTGGAAATATTCCGCCAACAATTCAGTCTTGAACGATTTCGGCTCGGCGTTCAGTGTATATCCGCCGTCGTGCTGAATGGTTTTTTTACCCCGATCTGTATCTTATATTCGCTCTGCATCCCCCGATAATGGCACGATGATAGTTTGCGCAAGGAGCGTGGAATGAGCATGGCTATGCCTGAGGATGAGCTGTGTTTGGTAGCGGCGGGCTGTCGCGGTGGCGAGTATTTTTCGATGGTCTGGCGACAGTGATGCGTTACGTAATTACTTCAATTTGATTGTAGGAAATTTCTTCCGGGTAAGCGCAGGGCGTGTTGAATCTTGAATACAGGATTCGGCACGCGTTGGCTGCATGAAGTTGATGAGGTGATTTCGTGACGGCTATTCACGATCAGGCAATGCATTATATCTACCAACAAGTGCTCGAGCGTTTGTTGAGCCAAATGTCTCAGGCGCAACGCGCGTCCCTTCAATTGCTGATACAACGTTTGCTGGTCGCTGCAGGTGGGCCAGAGTATATCGGTACGTTCCGCGTGCTGGTACTGCAAGGTTGCGATCGCCACAGTGCCAGGTTGCTGGCCATGCTGCGTGCGGCACAACTGAGCATTGCCCTGCGTGCGCCGGTAACCTTTCAGTTGCGGGTACTCGTGGTCAGCCTGCCGGTGGCTGCCAGCGATACGTTGGAATTCCACGAGGGCAGTTTCAGTGCCCTGTTCATGCAGGATGACCCGCGGGTTCAGTTACAGATGATCGAAGGGCGCGAAGTGGTGCCCTTCAGCCGTCGGTCTTCGGCAGCGCCCGACCGCTGGCTGCTGGCGAGAAACGCCCTGCTGATGTTCGGGCACATGGTCGATGCCAGGCCCGAAGCCCTGCTGGGTAGCCGGCTGCACCTGGAGCTGGCGGATGCCGCGTGTTCTGCGCTGCAGGCCGCGACACCGGCCGATGTCTTGATCACCGCCATTCCCGTACGCCAGCGGCGCCGCTACCTGGCGTGGGCCCGGCGTAGTCTGCGCCTGGCAGGGGAGCGCGGCCCCCATGTGTTGCATCACTGCCTGGCGGCGCTGGCCCACGGGCTGAGCCGGTTGCACGGCGCAGCCGATGCCTCGCCGGGCAGCCTGGCGAAGCCCACACAGGGCGATGCCGCGCAGGAGGCATCGTTGCGGCTACTTGCCATAGATGACCTGCTGCCGCATCTGCTTGAAGGGCAGCAACTGGATGCCATGTTGGGTGCTGGTCTCGAAAAGGCCGATGATGCCTGGCCATTGGCGGCGTTCGTCGATCCGAACGCCCGGGCCCAGTTGCACCAACTGCGCGCCCGCAGCCTGGAGCTGCAGGCCGCTCGCCCGGCGCTTTCGCTGGCGAACCCGTCGGGTGATAGCAAGACTCGCGATGGGCACACCCTGGCGCTGGGCAAAGCCTACGGTATCAACCAGACTCAACTGGTGTGCCTGCTGTTCAGTCCCTTCGCCAGGCAGGGAAAGAAGCTCGAGCATTTTCTGCAGTGCCGGCATGCAGACATGCTGGTAGCGCTGCCGTACCTGCACCGGGCCCTGCAAGGCAAACCCTGCCCCGATGCGGTGCGGGACTGGCTGGTGAATACCAGTGGCCTGCCGCTGGTGCAGTTACGGGCAATCTATGAGGGGCGCATGCCGCTGACTGCCTGGCGCTTACAGAGCAACCTGGCCCGCCGCGATGTGCACCTCAGGTTGCTGCCACGGCCTTCGTCGGGGCGCCGCCGTAGCCCAGTGGCGTTGCCTTGAAAGGGCCAGCGGTTCCCGGCGAGTTCGCCTATCGCAAGGTGTACCGCTACCTGGAGGCGTTGATCGAGCAGGGCTCAGGCGTTGGCCCCTGCAAGTTACCGTCGTTACGTGCACTGTCCCGACGGTTGCGGGTGTCATTGGCGACTGTGCAGAGTGCCTACAACCTGCTGGAGGAAGAAGGCCGGGTCCAGTGTCTGCCGAGGTCCGGCTACTACGCTCAGGTCGCTGCAAAGGCGCAGGCAGCGCCCATGTACCCGCAGTCTCCCTTGCCGGTACAGCCACTGCTGGAGCGTGCGCTGCTAGGCCACGAGCGGCGCATGGCCCGTCAGCGCGCCAGCAGCGTTGCACCCAGGGAGATGCTCGGCGACTCCCGTCTGCGCAATGCCTTGGCTGAGCGTTATACCCGTTCCTCCAGCCAGTACTGGCGTGCCGAGGACGTTCAACTGGCCCCTGACGTGCAAGCGTTGCTGGAGACGGTGCTCGCAGGGCTTGCCTTGCAGGGCGGGACGGTACTGGTGCAGTCGCCCTGTTGCTGGCAGGTGTTGCGCGCTTTCGCGCGTGCTGGCATGCGGGTGCTGGAAGTGCCTGCGGATAGCCGCGGCAACCCGGACCTGCGTGCCTTGGCCCGGTTGCTGGGCGGCGAGCCGGTGTGCATGCTGGTCATGCCGTCTTGCCTGAGCATGCCACAAGGGCGGCTGGTGTCGCCGCACTACCAGCAGCAGCTTGGTCAGCTACTGGACCAGCATGCTGTCTGGTTGCTGGAAAACGACCTGGACAGTGAGCACTGTTACAGCGGGCCGCCACACACGCGCCTGCGCGACTGGGTCGACCCCCGCTGGCTGTTGGTGCTGGGGGCATTCGAGGCGGCAGTGGGTGCCGAGGCACCTTACGCCTATGTGCTGGGCCATGACGCGGCACTGGCCAAAGCGTTTGCCGAACGGGCATTTCGGCTTGCGCCGCTGCGCCTGCAAGCGCTTGCCCTGATGCTGGGCAAAAGGCAGATCGAGATGCAGCTTGTCCAGCTGCGTACCGACCTGCACAGGCGTACACAGTACCTGGTACGCGCGCTGGAGTTGCAGTTCGGTCAGCGGGTGGCGTTGCAGATGCCCCAGGGCGGACGAATGCTGTGGGTGCGTTTTCGCCAACCGCTGGAGTGGGATTGCATTGTTGCGGCGTTGGCAGGTTCCGCCTTGCATGCACTGCCGGGCTGGCAGTTCAGCCTGCAGGGGCGATACCAGCAGTACCTGGCACTGGTGTGGCTGGGTGACCAGCCGGGTGACCTGCAACAGGCGGTGGAGCGCCTGGCGCAGGCGCTGGAGCCGCGTTGTGGGCGGCCCGGCGGCGTGTCACGCTGACTGCGCATGCTCTTGCCCCTGGCGCAAGCGGGTACTGAGCAACGCTGCCAGCACCAGCAATGCGGCAATGATCCACAAACCGTTGCGGGTGCTGCCGGTGGTCTGCTCGATCAGGCCCATCACCGACGGGCCGACGAAACCACCAAACAGGCCGCAGGTGGTAACGAACGCCAGGCCCGCCGCCAGGGCGCTGCCACTCAGCCTGCTGGACGGGAAGACAAACAGGATCGACTGCACCACGAACAGCATCAGCGCGGTCAGGGAAAACCCGATCAGGCCGATGAACGAGTTGGCCAGCGACGCCAGCAGCAACCCTGTCGCCATGGTCAGCAGGCCGCCAAACAGCAGGGTGCGGCAACGGCGTGGCGAGGTGGCCAGGCGTGGGAAGGTGGCAGCACCGATGGCAGCAGCAACCCATGGCACGGCAGTCAGCAGGCCTATCTGGAAGGGGGATAGCGCAGCGTAAGTGCCGATAATGCCGGGCAGGAAGAAAATCACGGTGTAAATGGTGATCTGGTGCACGAAGTACACCGAGATCGCCAGCCAGATCTGCCGGTCGCGGAACATCTGCCCCAGCTTGCTCTGCTGGGGCGCGGCAGCCCGTTCGGCCGCCAGGCGGCGTTCGATGTCCTGGGCGTCGGCGGCTGATAGCCAGGGCGCCGAGGCCGGGCCATCGGGCAGCTTTTTCCACACCACAACGGCCAGGGCCACGGCGGGCAAGCCTTCGACTACGAACAGCCACTGCCAGCCATGCCAGCCCAGTACGCCGTCCATTTCCAGCAGGGCACCGCCCAGTGGGCCGCTGAGGATGTTGGCCAGGCACACGCCCAGCAGGAAGTAACCCGTGGCGCGGGCGCGCTGCTCACGGTCAAACCAGTAGGTCAGGTACAGCATCACCCCAGGAAACAGGCCTGCTTCGGCCACCCCTAGCAGCAGGCGCATGATATAGAACGACGTTTCTCCCTGGACGAAGGCCATGCCCGCCGAGAGCAGGCCCCAGGTGATCATGATGCGGGTAATCCAGAAGCGTGCGCCCACCCGGTGCATGATCAGGTTGCTCGGCACTTCGGCCAATGCATAGGTAAGGAAGAACAGGCCCGCCCCCAGGCCATAGGCCGCTGCTGACAGGCCCAGGTCGATGCCCATGCTGGCTTTTGCCAGGGCGATGTTGGTGCGGTCGAGAAAGCTCATCACGTAGACGACGATGAGCAGTGGCATCAATTTGCGTAACAGCAGGCCATTCAGGCGCTGCTCGGTGGTGGCGGCAGGGGCCGAAGCCGCTGCACGGGTGAGGGTTGTCATTGTTTTTTTCCCCGTGAAAAGTGCTGGTGGTGTGCCCGTAGCGGGCACACCAGGCGTGTTGTTCAGGAACGGTTGATATCGAGCCACACCGCGCCGTTGGGGTACTGGTAGCGCTCCAGGGTCTCGGCATGCATTTCGATGCTGTAGCCCGGGCGTTGCGGTGGCATGTAGCGCCCACGGCGGATCACCACCGGGTCGATGAAGTGCTCATGCAGGTGATCGACGTACTCCAGCACCCGATTGTGCAGCGAAGCAGACACTGCGATGTAGTCGAACAGGGCGATGTTCTGCACATATTCGCACAGCCCGACACCGCCGCCGTGCGGGCACACCGGCACGTCGTACTTGGCCGCCATCAGCAGCACGATCAGCACTTCGTTCAGGCCACCCAGTCGGGCGGCATCCAGCTGGCAGAAATCCAGCGCACCGGCCTGGAACATCTGCTTGAACATGACCCGGTTATGGCAATGCTCACCGGTGGCCACACCGATCGGCGCGATGCGCTGGCGAATGGTGGCGTGGCCGAGAATGTCGTCCGGGCTGGTCGGCTCTTCGATCCACAGCGGTTCGAAGGCGGCCAGGCGGCGCATGTTGGCGACTGACTCCTCCACGCCCCACACCTGGTTGGCATCCATCATCAGGGTGCGTTCCCAACCGATTTCGTCGCGCAGGATGCTGGCGCGGCGTATGTCTTCTTCCAGGTCGGCGCCGATCTTCTGCTTGATGTGGGTCCAGCCATCCTCCACGGCCTCACGGGCCAGTTTGCGCATTTTTTCTTCGCTGTAACCCAACCAGCCTGGCGCGGTGGTATAGCCGGGGTAGCCTTCGCGCAGCATCTGCGCCTCTCGTTGGGCCTTACCCGGTGCCTGGCGGCGCAGCAGGGCAATGGCTTCCTCGGGGGTGAGCACGTCTGTGACGTAGCTGAAGTCCAGGCAGCCCACCAACTGTTCAGGCGTCATGTCCGCCAGCAGTTTCCATACCGGTTTACCTTCGTGCTTGGCCCACAGGTCCCACACCGCGTTGATGATGGCCGCAGTGGCCAGGTGGATCACACCTTTCTCAGGGCCTAGCCAGCGCAGTTGGCTGTCGCTGACGGTAAAGCGGTGCCAGAAACCGCCCATGTCGGCGGTGATTTCTTCGAGGCTGAGGCCGACGATCAGGGGTGCCAGCGACTGCACCGCTGCTGCGCAGATCTCGTTGCCGCGGCCGATGGTGAACGTCAGGCCGTGGCCCTCAAGGGCCTCGGCGTCGGTGTGCAGCACCACGTAGGCTGCCGAATAGTCGGGGGCGCTGTTCATGGCGTCGGAGCCGTCCAGCGACAGCGAGGTCGGAAAACGGATGTCGCGAACGCTCAGGTGGGTAATACGTATGCTCATGGTCGACTCTTGTTCTGCTCAAGCGCTGGGAGACCTGACTGTAGGTTGTCGAGCGATACAGGCATAATCGCCAATTCTTAATCAGCGATACCGGATTCGATATGTCTCGCTTGCCACTCGACCCCATCCAGGCGCCACCCAGCCTCGGCGCATTGAAGATCTCCAGCCGCCAGATCACGCTGCTCAATGCCCTGGGCGAGTTCGGCAACCTGCGCCGTGCCGCCGCCGCGATGCACACCACGCAACCGGCGGCGAGCCTGTTGCTGCAGCAGCTTGAGGAGCGCCTTGGCGTGCGTTTGTTCGAGCGCTTGCCGCGGGGCATGCAAGCAACGCTTTATGGCGAGGTGATGATCCGCTATGCGCAGAACGCGTTACATGAGTTCGAGCATGCCCAGGCACAAATCGCCGAACTGGCGCGCGGGGCCTCGGGCCTGGTGCGGGTGGGCAGCGTCATGGGCCCGGTGCCCGGCGTTCTGACCAAGGCGGTACTGGCCTACAAGCGCGACCATCCCAAGGTGCGCATTTCGCTGGAAGTGGGCACCAGCGATACCTTGCTGCCGGCGTTGTTGCGCGGCGACTTCGACATGGTGGTAGGCCGCCTGCCAGACCAGAGCGACAGCCAGGACCTGAACATCGAACTGTTTGAAGGCGGTGAGCAGATGCGCGTGATTGCCCGCGCCGGGCACCCTCTGGCGGCGGCGGCCGGGTTGCAATTGGCTGACCTGGTGGCCCTGACCTGGATACTGCATCCTATCGGCAGCCCGATGCGCCGCCGTGTTGAAAGTGCGCTGCAGGCCGGGGGCATGGTGCAGTCACTGGACATTGTTGAAACCGCCTCGATTCTGGCCACCACTGCCATGCTCGAAGCGTCCGAGATGATTGCGGTGGTGCCCAATGACGTAGCCGAGCATTATGCCCGCTATGGCATGGTGGCCATTTTGCCGGTAGAGCTGCCGCTGGCCATGGCCAACCTGGGCGTGCTGACCCTGCGCTCGCGGCCCAACTCGGTTGCCCTGGATACCTTGCTGCGCTACCTGCGGGCGCAATAACCCTGCCTTTTCACCTGCCTGAGGCCTGCCGCCGATGTCGCCGGACCTGACCCATTCCAGCTTTTGCAGCTTGATCTTTTCGGCTTACAACGCGGGCTCTAGAGGTGATGTTGTCATAACGCTGGCATTACTTGCAAAAAGAGCCTCTGCGCGCCCTCCGGCTCCCACGTCGGCAGAGGGCATCCAGCGACCATAAACCTTGGCGATCATGGTCCAGTCTTTGTGACCCATTTGCTGAGCAACCCACATCGGATTTTCGCCAGCGCTGAGCATCATCGAGGCGTATGTGTGTCGGCTCTGGTAGGGGCGCCGCCACCGTACGCCCGCTTTTTTCATTGCAGGAACCCAAATCACTCGGTAGATGTAGCCGGCATGTCGCCATGGTTCGCCAGTGATGGTGTTCAGGAACACATGCTTTCCGGCCAGAAAGGTCAGTTCCTTTTGCTTGAGCAGTGCCTCTCTTGCAGGGCCAAGCAGCTTAACCGTTCTCCTGCTAGATGCGGTTTTGGTCGACTCGGGAACCTTGGCCGCCCTGGTCTTGGCCCGAACTATTCGGATTTCCCCAGCGATCCAATCAATATCCCCCCACTCCAGCGCGATTAGCTCACTAGGACGAAGGCCCGTCCAGAACGCGAACTGCAGCTGAGCCCACGTCTCCCCCCGCGCCGCCCTGAGCAGCGCCTCCTGCTCCTCCCGGGTGAACGGGTCTACGTCATCCTCCTCCTTGATCTCCTCCCGATTCTTGTATGCCCATCCCGAAAGCGGGTTGCTCTCAATGATTTCGTCCTCTACTGCGTCATTGAGCGCCGACCGAAAGCAGGTCTGAACTGTGGTCAGCCTACTGTTCGAAACCTGGTAATCGGACAACTGATCCTTGATTACCTTCTTGTTGAGCTCTCCGAGCGACAGATCCCCAAACATTGGCTTGAGTATCGATCTGATGATTGACCGGTATAGGGCCGTGGTGCTCGATTTGAAGGTCTTCGTTTTCCGCTCCAGCCATTCGTCCAGGTAGACGCCGATATTCTGGTTTGAGCTGGCCCTGGCAAACTGGGCGGCGCGCTTTGATCGCGGGAATGTGGCGGCGTAATCGAATGTTCCATTTGATATGGCGTACTCGATTGCCGACTTGTGCTGCTCCGCCTTTTTCAGGTTAGCGGCGGTGGGCTTGAGCTGGACCCGCTCCCGGCACCGGACGCCCTGGTATTGGAATGTGATTTCGATACTACTTGAAGACGCGGGCCTGACGCCTCCCCCATCTCTACCCATGAGTAATACCCCTCAACGTCAATTAGGATTCTTCCGTCTGGCGCCTTGCGCCAAACCATGTGTTTTGGCCATTTGCCGTCGCGGATTTTGGTCCTTATGGCGTCTGGTGTGTACCCAGATTCGCGAGAGAACTGTTCCACGGTCTTGTATCGGACCATGATGGGCCTCCTCAGGCCAAGAAGTGATGCCCGACCTGCGCCGCCCGGGCAGCTTCCTCGGTACGGAACATGAGCTGGGTTTTGCTGGTGCTGCCCCAGCTGTCGTATTCGACGTCGACCCACCAGTGGCCGAACTTGCGGTACGGCTCGCCGAGGATCTTCGTGACGTAGCAGTCGATCAGGTTCATGGATGGTCGCCTCCCTCAACGATGGAGTGCTCGACGGTGCGCGACCGGGGATCGGCATCACCCAGGAAAACCATGTTCAGCGCAGTTTCCTGCAGGCTACCCACCTCGTCGGTGCCTTCTTCGTCCTCGGATAGCACGGGCAGGGCCTGGTGGCGGATCATGTCGATGCTCAGGCCCTCGGGGATGTCGAACCTGGTGGTGATGGTGGTCTTGACGGTTATGACAGGCATGACGAATCCTCGCCCGCGCATGTCGGCGGGCTTGAGTTGTAGGGGGAGGGGTTAAGCTGCCTTCATGAGCCGGGGCGGGCTTGGCGGATAGCCGAAGTACATGCGGCTGCGCCCGGTGTAGCCGCATTCTCGGCAGCCAGCTGCCGGGTGGGCGTTGTAGCCATAGCTGCAGCTTGAGCAGTCGCAACTGCAGCCGGAACACTCCACGGAGCACACTCCCAGCACCTCGACTTCGCCGTCCCGGTTGATGGAGTAGTTGTGGCGTCGGTCCAGGCGGAAGCCGGTGATCTTCTCGGCTTCCTCATAGGTGGCTGGGATTACTCGGAAGCCCCACTTGGCAGTCGGGTCATCAACTGTGCGGGTTACCTTCCTCATTGAGGTGCCCTCCATACCAGATAGGCCATGCACATCAGGGGCAGGATCATTGGCATAGCTCCATCGGCACGTTGATGGTTTCGCCGCGGGCGTGGTGCACGACTGCACGGGCTGCAGCTTCTGCCCGGGTATCGCCGGGCTGGCGGTCGAGAGGGTGACCTGACACACAGGCCAGCCAGGGCCAGCTGTACCCGCGCTCGATCCACATGCCATGCTTCTGGATCAGGTGCTCGCCGGTTGCGTCGTCGATGGCCTGACCACCGAGCGGCAGTTGCAGTTGGCCGGCGGCTTGCGGGATCGGACCGTCGACCATTTCGACGGCCCAGAGCAACGCCTTGCCGGCCAGGTCGCAGGTTGGAACTTTGATCATGCTGGGCATGGGATCAGCTCCTTGGGCACTTGGACGATATCGCCGAGCTCAAACTGGGCGATCGCCTGCATGGCGACAATCAGTGGGTTGTTGGGATGGTGGAACGCGGTGCGGCGGTGCTTTCGCTCTTTGCCGAATATCGTGCTGCTCCAAAGGCCCGACTCGTAGTAGCCGTTGCGCTTGTCCATGTAGCCGAAGTTCCGGTGCACGGCGCTGGCCGGCGGAGACAGCGAGACCTGGTACTTCTCGATCAGCGGCCCGCCCAGAGCCCAGTCTTCCCACGGGTTGTAGCGCTTGGTGTGCTCGGTAGCGGCGGCCTGGCGCCGGGCGAACACGCGCCAAGGGTTTCCATACTCCGGCGGCGCTAGGAACACGTCCAGGCCTTCCGCCTTGCCGATGGCCCACCCCAGGGCCTCGCCGGCCAGTTCGGCCGTCTTCACTTCGATCAGGTCGGTCATGGCTGCTCCTGCTGCGTGTTGCACAAGACGACTTCGTCGTCATCCAAGGCGTGTACAGGGCCAAGACTGGCCAGGGCCTCAAGCGCAGCCGGGCGGTTCGCCTCTAGAGCCTGGCGCTCTGCCGCCATCCAAATGGTCAGCCCTGTTCCGCTTCCTCCGGTTCCGCCATAGCTGGAGACCGATTCGGCTTCTTCCTTGGCCGACTCCAGATAATCCAGCGTGCGGCAATGCGGACACAGGTAGGAGCAGTCTTGCGGGTCGTAGCCCTCGCCGCTACCCGCATCGAACAGGTAACCGCCTGGCCTGCATCCCCAGTCACCGACCGAATAGCCGCAGGCACTCGGCTCCGAGTTAACGTTTGCTTCGCTCACAGCTGATACCTCTCATCAATCCAGCGCCCAGGCGCCAGTGCTGGTGTAGGTTCGGGTTGTGTTTCGTGCGGGGAGAGCTGGCGCTCGTTGCCGGCCTGCAGCTGGCTGTCGGGGATGCAGCTGATGCCGACCCCGTTGAGCAGGTAGCAGGTGACGCCGCGCTGGCTGTCGTGCTGCACGTCGATGACGTTCTCGGTTGCGCTGGCGCCGGTGGCCAGCAGCAGGAGGCAGAGGGCGAGGAGGGTCATCAGTGCTTCGACTCTGCGGGGTGGGGTTTTTTGTCCACCGTCTGGGCAATTGCCGCCAGCGCAGCCATTGTTGCCTCCCTGCCAGTCTCAACGAACATGGCGCCACACGCTGCAGCAATGAAACCAAGGTAGGCCTGCGCCTTTTCGGGATGTTTTCCGAACCCGTCGAGCAAAGTGGCCTCGTTAAACGTTGACGCGAGCATCAGCCATAGCTGCTGGCCGTACTTCATGGCCTCGGTCGACTCAATCGAACCACCAACTTTATTTTCTTCAGGCATGACTTCTTCCTTCCGCCATATCGCGGCAGTGAATAGAGGGGAGAGGGGTTACAGCTGGGTGGAGTACAGATGTACTCCTGCGATCAGTAGGGCTTGCGCTCCAGGGCGGCGCGGGCGACTTCCACGGCCTGAGACAAATTCCCCAGGCCTTGACTGCGCAACACGCAAACCGCTGCGATAAGCGCGTCATGATCGATCTCAATCGCCGCGGTCGGCTCTGCGCTTGCGTCAATGCTGCGTGACTCAACAAGTTCTGCGCGCAGCGATGCGATCAGGCTCTTCTGCTGCTTAATGGCGCTGCGCAGCCGCTCAACCTCGCAAGGATCGGTGTGTGGCGTATCCAGCAGGGGAAGCCAACCAATCGGATCGCCCGCGCCTTGAGTGAAACAATCCTGCTCCCAGGACCAGCCAGCAAATTGCCAAACGTCTTCGCCAGTATGGTCGTAGCTGTTCGCCCCAATCGTTGGAGACGGCATGGATTCGCTGTCTTCGGTTGCATGCTCGGTGAATTCAACCAGTAGGCGCACCAGCATGCCGTCTCGCGGCGCGCTCGCCATGTCACGCCACTTTGGATCGTGATTTTCCTGCGTGCCACACGCCGTGCAAACCAGCATGAATTCACCGTCATCGGTCCACTCATGGATGCACTCTACGGGCGGGCTGGCGGTATCCGTGATCGGCCCGACCGCGATGATCGGCAGCCCAGTCGCCGCCGCATCCCGCTCTGCCTCTTCTTTGGTCCACCAGAAGGCAGTACCAACCATCCAGGCTATCGGCTCGGGGTGGGGCTGCGGGGCTGGCTGGCCATAACTGAGCACACACAAGTGATCGGGCAGGCCGTAGTTCTTTTGCACATGGGTGATAGTCCGGCGTAGAACCGTGCCTGTGTAGTCGCGGGAATCGTCGATCTCGCGGAGCACAACCGTGTCGCCGACGGCGAACTCACGATCTGAGCAATCCCGGATCTCGCCGGTCTTGAGGCCGCTGAGCAGGTCAGCCAATGGGGTCTGTCGGATCTTCAGCTCGTGCTCACGCGGCACGCTGACCATCTCGGTGTTGCTGGATCGCTTTTCTGTGGGCATGGGATACCTCGCCGGGGAGGCGTTATCGTTGAATAGGGGAAGGCGCTGGCGGGCAGCGCTGAGAGGTCTTTGCGATGCTGGTCGAGGTTTGCTATAACGCCCGACCACTTCAAAGGAATGAGTTTATGTCTCACAAAGCATTGGTTTTCTTCTCTGCCGCCGCATTCTCTGCAGTGGTTCTGGCGGGCTGCAAAGAAGACGCCGTCGACACGGCAGCCTACGAGCCGACTAGCGAACATTGTCAGCCCGACTACCTGAAAACGCTTCCAGACAATAAGGCCCGCGAAGACCTGGTCGAGAAGTGCATGACCGGTGGTTCGTACAAGAAGTCAGAGCCGAAGACCTGGTAACGTCCGTTCTTCGTCATTCAGCGCCGCCTCATCAGGCGGCGTTTTCGTTTGCGGGCAGCGCCGGAGGGTCAGGCGTCGGTCGGGAACTGCTTGGCCAAAGCCTGCTGCACCGTCTCGATGATTCGGCAGAGATAGGCCCAATCTGGGTTTGGTTCCATGGCATCGGCCGGCAGGTTCCACCAGTCGTCACCGAACACGCGATGCATGAACTCGCGGTGGGCACCGCCGCACTCATCGAGCGAGCTAGTGTGGCGAACATCCTCGGCCTCGTCGAGCAGGCTCCGGGCGTCTTCTGCATCCAGATCCCGGTCACGCCTCATCTGCACGATGACCTTCCGTGCCTTGTCCGCCAGGGCCTCAGCACTGAACCGGCGAGAGCTGAGCGACCGGTCGAAGTAGCCGATGATGTAGGCGTCGTGCAGCTTGCAGAAGAACTGGCCGATGGTCAGACCATCCCACATGCCGCCCCAGTAGGCGTGCCAGGTCTTGTCGTAGCAGCTGACGGTGATCTTGCCCTTGCAGGGCTCAAAGTCTTCGAGGTAGACGCTGATCGGGTCCAGGCCTTCGGCGCCGGTGATCAGCAGCTTGGTGACGGTCGATGTCTCGATGTTCATGGCGTTGTCCATGCATGCGCCGCCCTCCGTGGTCGGATGCGGCATGGTGGAAATTGGGTTTGGGATGCGGTATTACGGGTGACCGGCATGGGGCCGGGTCAGGGAGTGAAGATGCCTTTTCCTAATAGCTGCTGCTCAGCCTCGATCGAGGCCTATGACAATTTTTCTAAGCTGGGAAAGTTCCAGGTGCTCAGTGGTCGTGATGCTATCGGGCACAGCTTGCTTCTGAAGTGCATCGACTGCGGCGACGAGTGGAGTCGCGAGTACAAGAAGGGCGGAGATCTTTTCTGGATTAAGAAAAAGGACAACGGTCAGTTTCGTGACTGATTCGCAGCGCCTCACGTGCCCGGAAGTTCTCAAGCTTCCGCGCCACAGCCGGTGACACCGTGATTTCGTGGTGCGGAGGTGTCAGCAGCGGCAGCGCGCCGCCCGGGCCCAGTGCGTGTAGGTGATGAATCATCAGCGTCATCGCCTCGCCCTGTTCCTCGATCCCTGCCCACTCCATCAGTTCCAGCAGTGCCTGTTTAGTCCCTGGTCGAACCTTTAAGCGCAGGTCTTCTTCCTGGAGGCGTTCGGCCTTCTCGCGCCTGCGCTCGTCACGCTGCTGCTGCGTCAGAGCCATCATCGCCTCCATTGCGTACAAAGGTTGTGCCCGGCCCGATGTCCAGCAGGTCGCACACTCGATTGATGATCTTGAGCGCGGCGTCGAACACCTTGGCATCGTCTGGCTCGCGGGCCAGGCGCTTCATGTTCGGCTGGTGCTCGAGGCAGACTTTGTCGACCAGGCGCCGGGCCAGCCTGCGCAGGTGGTCGGCGCTGTCGTGGAAGCGCAGGCTCAGCGCGAAGGCCATGGCCACATCATCAGGCCGGTACTGTCCGCCGCTGCGGGTGTTGTACAGCTTCTTGACCGGCCGATTCATCCAGGCCGGCAGGGTTACCACTCCAGAGGGTGCTTTCTGCATGTCTGTGCTCCGATAGGCCGCTGGGCGGCAGGTGGAACTGTTCTTGCCGCCGGCGCTGGCGGACCTGGTGTTTCAAACTGGACCGTCGCATCGCTTCCCCTCAACCTTCGGGTAGTCGACGCCGAACAGGTGGATGACCCGGCAGAACTTGCGGTCGGAAATACCCAGCTTGGTTTTGGCTTCGTGACGGTTCAGGCCGGCATCGCGCAATTCGGCGATCTTGGCTGCGAGCGCTTTGTCCTCGGCAGGGTCTGCATATGCCCTTTGCTTTTCGCCATGGAATCGGCGCGGGTCAGGCTTGAAGGCAAACCCTCCGTCCTGCGCTGCCCGGTAGAGCGTTGTCTGTGCCAACCCGGTTTCGGCCATCGCCTGGGCGTAGGTCATGGTCTTGGCCAGCTCGCGCAGTTCCGCAAGCTGCTTTTGGCGCTTCTGTGCCTTCTGGTTCAGTGGCTTGGGCTGCGCAGCGCGAACCTGTTCAATGTCGCGGTGCGGCCTGTGTGGCACATACTGGTACCCGTCAAGCACGATGATGCTGCCTCCAGAGGCAAGGAAGGCCGCTTTTGCGGCCTCCAAGTCGATTGATGGGTTCATGCAGCCTTGCTCCTCAGCTTGGCCTCGAAGTCGTCCACCAGAAGCTTGAACTGCCAGAGATCGGCCTCGAGTTGCTCGATGTAGTCGTCGTCGCGCTTGAACTCCGCCCACCACAGCTGACGGCCAACGGCCTCCAGAGCAGGGCAGTACATGCCTACGTGCCAGAATTTCCGGCCAGTGATCCACATGCACCCTTGGACCTGATCCATGATCCCGCTGGCGTCGTTGTCGATGTGGAAGGCGCGGAGCTTGTCGGGTGCGATGAAGCACTTGTACTCGCTACCCCCATCCTCTCCGATCAGGCCGTCGGCACTGGCGCCGAATGCGCCGTCGTCGGTGGTCACGAATCCGGCGCGCTGCACGATAAGGCCGGTCTGCATCTCATGCTCCATCCGGGCCATGGGTTCGAGCTCGTGGCCACGCTTCATCTGCCAGGTCTCAAAACCGTTATCCAGGGCCTCGCCGGCGATTCGCTCCACGGCAAGGTTGAAGGCGTAGTTCAGCGCCGCCTCAGTGGGCTGCCCGACGGGCTTGCCCTCAAGCGCGCGCTGAATCGACTCGGCGCGCGGCGCGGTCTTATAGCCGGCAGCGGCGCGAGCTTCTGCCTCTTGTGCGCCGGCAAGCATGGCGGTCACGTAAGCCTGCTGCTTCTCGTCCAGGCCGCCGGTGCGTGACCGGGCAACGCCGAACATGCTGGCGGTGATGCAGCCAGCGCGCGCCCGGTGCCACTCGGCGCTGCCTTGTTCGCATTCGATGAGGATCATTGCGGTTCACCCTCCAGAGTCGCGGGTTCGAGTTCAAGCAGTTCGGCGCGGCGCTTTTCCACCTGCGTCTTGAACTGGCTGTAGGCGGCCATGTCCTTGGCGGCTTTGATGTCGGCCAGACCGGCCTGCCATATTTGCTGCAGCGCGTCGACCGACTGGCACGAAACTGCCTGGTCGATCCAGCGCCGAGCCAGATCGGCATCGGCCTGGGCCTTGCCGTTGATCGCGGCTAGGCCCTCGTTACCTTCGGTGTTGAGGTAATGGATGGCTTCCTCCAGGCGCTCGGTCTTTGGCCAGTACTTGTAGGCGCGCTTCACGCAGGTTTTCTTGGCCATCTCGCCCCAGTCGGTGACCCATGGACATGACTTCTGCTTCGAGATCCAAGCCTTCCAGGCGCTTGAGCGGTCCCGTATCGAGTTGACCTCGTCCACGCTCATGGTCTCGGTCAGGTAGTCGCCGTCGGCGGTCTTGACCACCACGTAGACGCCGATCACCTCGCCGCGATCCTTGGAGAAAGGGTTGTAGGAGTGAGTCGGCGGCTTGTCGAAGCCGTTGAGCGAGAAGTTGTCGCTCGTGTAGACCAGTTCCGACTGAGCCCAGCGGATGGCGCCGGTGTTCATTGCCAGGTCCATCAGGCCGATGTAGCTGATGTCCAGGCAGATCTTGCCGTCCCGAGGGACCAGGTAGGCCTGCTTCTTGGCTGGGTTGAGGCTGATGCCAATGGCGGCGATGTTGGTCACCGCGTTGACCACCGACTGCCGGTTCTGCACCGCCAGCTTCATGGAATAGTCGTTGGCGGTGATAGTCTGGATTGCGAATTCTGCCTCGCGCTCGAAGTTGAGCGAGCGGTCTGTCAGCACCGAGGCGAAGGAGTCGCGGGTGCCGTAAATGTCCTGGGAGATTGTGGCAACGGCGTTGCTCATGATCGCCTCCGGTTGAGGATTGGAAAAATGCCAGGTCACCCAGGCACGGAGGTACGCTCCAGGCCCTGGCTGCGGTGGATGGTTGCGCGCTCTCGCCGCTTACGCTCCCGAAGGGGTACGGTTATCCCGAAGGCCCGCCGTGCGCCGGGCGTGAATTCAGGAAGTGATGTTGCCGGCCAGGGCGCTCAGGAGGAGCCAGCCGGTGCAGAAGGTGAGGGCGATGAAGGAGTCGCGCCAGGTGGCGATGCGGCGGGCCCGCTGGCAGGAAGTCACGATCGAACCTCGTAGGCCAGCGTGCACATGCCGCAAAGGTAAGCGCGGCCCGACCAGGCTTCCGGGTTCTCGATGTGAGCCATGCGCGCCTGGTTCATGGCGTCGGCCATGGTCAGGCCCTTGAACACCAGCAGGATGCGGTCATCTGGCAGGGCCTTGGCAACCTCGGCAACCTGGTCGTCGATGATCGACGGGAAAACTGGCGTGGTCATGCAACCTCCTTGCGCCGCTGGGAAATCCGGCGGACACGCTCGCAGTAGTGCTTGAACTCCTCGGCGTCGATAGCGAGGAGAGAGAAGTAGGCGACCACCAGGGTCTCGGCCTTGGCATCCTCCACCGGGCCAGAGCCCGGTAAAAGCATCGTCTCTATTGCGGCCTCGATGGCGCTGACTGCCACGCTATGAGGGCTCATAGCCGCGCCTCGTCTGCCTCGTACCGCAGACCCTGCTCGGCGTACTGGTCGAGCATCGACTCAGCGATCTCGTACAGCTTGCCTCGGCAGTGATCGCTCTGGCCGACAACATCCTCGACCATGCTTTTCACTGGGCCACCGGCCTGTGCCTGGAGCAGGAGGAGGGCCAAGGCGTTGAGGTCGTCCTTCTCAGCCTCTTGCAGAGCGCGAAGGTGCTCGGCCACCTTGGCCACGAACTGGTCTTGGCGGACGCCAACCGGGCCACCAAAGCGCTGCGGGATCAAAACGTCGCAGCCGCCAACCAGGCTTTCCGCGTTGTTCTCAATCCACTGCTGCGCCGCTTCCTGATGCGCCGAGTCGTCGTCCGGCTCAGCATGGTCATACCGCCATTGTGCTGCTCGAAGTGCGCCCATGGTCGCCTCCAGGTGGTGGGTTACTCGGTGGGTGGGGTGAGGTGTGGCTGCCAGTGCGTTACGCGGTGCTCGAAACGTGAGCCATCGCCATAACGCCAGTCGATGCCATTCCAGTAGAGGAAGCGGGCGCCGTTGAAGGCGCTCTGTGCTTTTCGTGCTGGCGTGTAGGCGATAACCCATGCCTTGCCGCCACCCTTGGGCAGCTGAGGTAGCCTGTCGCTGCACTTGATCCAGCCGCTCATGGCTCTTCTCCCCGGCGCCGGCGCTCAGTTGCCATTTCCATATCCAAATCATGTCGCTCCTCGCTGATCAGCTCGGCTACGGCATTTTCGATTTGGGCCATGGCCTGCTGTTGGTCAGTGGCGCGACGAATCATCACGCGCAGCAACTGAATGGCCGCATCAAGGCGTGTTGGGTAGACATGGGCCGAAAAGCCGCTGCCTGAAGGCTCCTGAACCATGACCTGGCCGGAAACGTTCATTCCGCTCATTGGGTGATCCTCAGGACCGCATTGGCCAGGAGCCAGGCGCGGGTGACCAAACCCACCGTGAAAGGTGGCCTGGCGCCTGCCGATGCGGTCGTTTTGAAGGGAAGGGTGCAGGCGGTGAGCGCTACCTCACATGCATCTGGTCTGGCCGGGTAGGCCCCGGATTCGCCTGCGTGTACGTCGATTAATGGTTACTGCGGTGAGCCTTAAGTTGCATAAGGCTCACGGTGATGCGCTTTAAATCGATGAAAACTGCATCGGCGATGTGACTTGGCGGGGATTCGAACCCCAAAGACTTACGCCAGCTTCGGCAGCGCTACCTGACTGGCCGCACCAGCTTGGTGTGGCGCCCCTGATCCGCCGAGGCAAACTACAAGTCACATCCCGGTGCAGCCTGCGATGGGGAGCAGGGCATCGGGCAGTTAACGTCAGGCTGACGGGGCGCTGGTTGTTCAGTGCGGCTCAAGCCTTCGAAGCGTGCAGCGGTGAGCGATTTCACGACCCCAGTCATATGCGTCTTGGTGAGCGAGATCGGAGAACGAGGTTGTTGCGGTGAGGCGAAATTCCATGACGCCAAGCAGAAATGCCTTGATTCGACAGATCATCTATTTGCCCTCCAGGGCGGTTGATTTCCCGTCTGGCCCTGTCGCCAAGGCCAGTCAGTGAAATCAGGCAGCGCGAGCCAGTTCAGCCTGTGCCAGCAGCTCCGCTACAGCCTCAGCCGGGGTGCAGCCATCGGCGTAGAAGTCATGCAGATCGCTTTCTTCTCGCGAGCCCAGGCCAACCTGGTGGCCAAGCAGCTCGGAAGCCTTGTCGATCCAGCGGTAGTAGGCGCGCTCTTCAGCGTCGATGCGGCATTCATCAGCCGCCATGGTTGCCATGTTGAACATCGTGAATCCCTCCGGTTGATTTTCCGGATGCCCCTCGCAAGAAGGGCACCGAGAAAATCTCGTGTTGCGGTCACTCCAAGCGCCTATAGATGCCCTTTTAGCTGGACCTTTCAGGGAGACGGTTTGAAGCGCAACCCTCGGTCCGTCTTGCGCGGCCAACCCTGTGTTCCTGGCTGACTGGCGTTCGTCGTGACGTTGAGCAGGCGAAGGTTCACTTCGCAGTAGCCAGTTCCAGAGCTGGCATGGGGATCGAATTTATTGCTCGCGCTGTGCCGTTGCCGGGATCGATCCGCGAGGTTCCCATCAATGTGAAAGAGCGGTGAGGCTTGAGGGCCTCCCGAGGGGCTGTGTAGCGCCTCGATGGAGTGAACATTAGGCATTCCTTCTTTTCTCGTCAATAGGTATTCCTAACTTTTTTTCACGCGCACACAAAAAAGCCCGCGCTAGGCGGGCTCATTTCGATGAATTTTATTGCCTAGTGGCAGCCTGTGATCAGAAACGCGGCTAGTGCTTGCTGGGCAGAATCAGGGTCCTTAGGTATTGCATACATCTTGTCTCCGGCGAGCTCAAGGCGATATTCGAGCTTGAGCGCGGTATCGTTTCCGCCAGAAATGAAAAGCGATGACGCTCCAGTCCGGGAAAAGAGCCAATCCCTTTCAGTTATCACGGTATCAATTTTTGCGTGACGGCTACAGCTAGCGCTTTCTCTGCTTAGTTTTCCAATGATGTCGGAGCCAAGCTGGCGAATAATGCCTTCTCCGCCCGCATGGAAGTCCACAGCCACACTTGGAATGAAGCTGGGCATCCGGACACCATCAAATGCGCCGTGATCGTTCAGGAAGGCAACCCCTAAGACGCACGCCAGCCAGCCAATATTAATAATAATAAAGAGCCTGGCTGCAGCCCGCCCCCTGCTTCGCTTTTTGGGTCGGTATGGTCTTTCATCAGCCCTTAAAAAGTCATTTTGCAATTCGCCGTGAGGCCTCCCGCACCCAGGGCAAGCCGGTGCTGAGTCTGAGATTTCGCGCTGACAATCAGGGCAGGTGATGAGTGGCATGAGAATCCTTTCGCGGTTTTGCGGATTCGCCCATCCTACCACTCTGGCCATCCGCCATCACACAGGCAAAGAAAAGCCCGCACTGCGATGCGGGCAAATATAGGGAGCGGATGAGCCTTCACTGTGCAGGGTCGGGCGTGAAAAAAGCGTGAAGGCATGCCCCGTCTCAGATGGCCGCCTGTCGTGGCCGCAGGAAGATCATGCGGAAGCTTTCTACACTCCTGTCACCTGGGTGATGGTTGTCGACCAGGTCAACCATCACGAAGCCTAGGAGGTCTTTATGCGGCGCCAAATTGTTCCGGCTCTGGTCTTGGCGATTGTAAGTTACATTCCTTGCGCATTTTCAGAGGCGCTCACTGAATACCCCAATGTCGGCGACGAAGGCCTCACCTTCTCCATCCAAGCTAAAAAAGGTGGCTCTTGGGCGCCTATGAAGAGCCACAGGAATAGTGCTGCAAGGGCGTGTATATTTGGGGAAAACCCAAGGTGCTACCTCAGAAAGGGGGCGGCGTGTGAGCCCTACGCAATGAAAATCGAAGGGCCCGGCGGAGTTCGAGAGCTCACGTGCATGGCCTCACGCACCGAGCGCGGGGACGCCGACATGAAGGAGGTCCAGCGCAATTTCAATCGAGCACAGTATGAGGCGAAGGGCTCCAGTGACCCGATGGTTGAGAGGTAGCGGCGGCGCGGGGCGCGGATAGGTATGAAAAAGCCCGCCGAGGCGGGCTCTCAGTAATCTAACTGCGCGATCAGTCTTCAATAATTCTCTGAACGGTGATGGAAACTGGTTCCATTTTTTTAGTTTTCGCTGACATCCTGAATTTTACGATCACATCGGCGCGAACCTTAAATTTCCCAGCTAAGCTTTGAGGGTCAACACCCTCATCCAGAACAAGCTTAACCCGGCGATCTACCAGCCCACGAATGATCGCAGCCCACCCCCTGCTTAAAGAGTCAAGATCTGTAGCTCTGATTTCCACATCGGCATCGGGGTGAGGCTCGTCAATTTCGAAGGGCTCGAACTCAACTGCATCAGGCGTATTTTTGACGGTTTCGATTGGAATGGCCAGTTTGTCGTCCTGGCTCATTACGACTGTGGCGCCATCTTCTTTTTTTGCAGGCGCGATAATTTTCACTGCCGCCTGAGCTAGCTTTTTCTTGTCCGTTGAGCCAACTTTTTCGATGACATCGGCAAATTTTTCGGGGGAGATAGCATAGGATTCAGCTCCGATAATCACGAAGCTACTATCAGTTATACTGAGGGAGATCGGAGAGGGTGCCGGAGGAGATTTATTGATTATCGCCCAGCCAGCGCCCGCGGCTACCAAAGCGCCGATCACGCAAGTTACCGCCACGGCCCCTTTCAAGACAGGGCTCCCATTTCCAGGAAGATTTCTGTAAACATTCCTTCCCCCCTCTCGAACCTTGTCCAGAAACTTGTCCATTTCTTCCTTGTTCTTGAAGATTAGCTTGACAAGCGTATCTTCAATGAACGATCCATGCTGAAACCCCTCAATCAGCAGCTCTGCTGACATCACACCCGCGCCAGTGAGCTGCGACAGGGCTTCCGGAAGAAAGTGAACAGAAACCTTTTCCAGAGCGGACAGAGAGTCTATTACGTCCTGGACCGCCAGTGGCTGTTTGTTCGTGTATTTTACGGAATGCTCAACCAGCAGTACAAACTCAGACATCTCTATCCCTTTTCATCATTTTTCCATTTGCGGGCTTGACTGCCCATCTTCGTCAATCTGCTCACATTCCTCGGGGAAAATTACTTTCCGTACCTCTCAATCCTTCCCACCTTCACCTCCTCACCATACCCATTCAGCCGATCCTCCCCAGCCTGCATCACCTGGCAGATCCTGATCACTGCCTGGGCGTCATGCTCGTTTCCGGCTTCACTTAGGCGAACCGCGATACGCATCAGTTCGACCGCCGACCACTTCAGGTCAGAGGCCAGTCCCTGGAGGTCGCGGCGTAGTTCTTGGTTGGGCTTGGTTAGGGGCATGGCGAGTTTCCTACAAGAAAATCGACTTGGGCATCTTGCCGTCAACCACGGTGCCGACGATCTCCCATGCGTCGTCAACAGCTCTGGTCGGGTAGGCTGAGTTCAGTGGCTTCAGATATATCTCCCCGGCATCGCGAACAAGCTGTTTGAAAGTCGCTTCGTTGGTGCTGGTCATCCTGGCCACGACAAACTGTCCTGGCCTTGGCTCAATGTCTGGAGCTATCAGAATCAGGAAGCCCTCAGGGAACGACGGGCTTCCCGAAGACAATGTCATTGAGTCGCCAATCACCCGCAACCAGAAGGCATCCTCGCCAGCCCATACGTCAGACGTGTGCTGAGGGCATAGAGCAATGTTACCCATCTCGACCGCCTCCCTAGCGGAGCCTGCCTGAACCCAGCTTATCTCTGGATAGGAGAATGACCTGGTTGGCTGGAGCGCTGCCTCCACGTTGGAGCCTTCGTCTAGTCCGACCCCCTTGCGGACCGGACCCCTGCCAGTAGCTAACCATTTAGGCGTGACGCCCAGAAACTCGGCGGCGAGGAGGAGGTTTTGCCCTTCGATCGTCTTTGTCTTTCCTGAAATCCAGTCATTCACCGACGGCGCTTTTATGCCGCACGCCCGCGCTAAAGCGGCCTGCGAAATTTTCGGAGGCCCAGCCATGATTTGCCGCAATCGTTCTTGGAGTGTGCTCATTAGGGGAGCCTAACACTAGGCATCTAAGGTATTCCTATTGACCTGAATAAAAGGTATGCCTAATATCTCTACCTAAGATTCCAGCCGGAGATACCAGGCATGAACCCCAGCGCAATTATCGAAGCTCTGGGCGGGACATTTCGCGTAGCCGAGCTGTGCGAGGTGCGCCCGCCGTCGGTGAGCGATTGGAAAAAGCACGGCATTCCTCGTGCCCGAATGATGTTTCTGCGCGTAGCCCGCCCGGACGTCTTCAAGGCCCTGGAGGAAGAAGCCCAGGAAGAAGCTTCCCAGCCCAGCGCTAGCGCAAAGAAAACCGCTGCTTAACCACTTTCAACCACAAAGGAACCAACCGTGTCGTACTTCGACCCCGACCACCTGCACAACAAGCCCACCAAGGTTCGCTTGGATGAGGCTGCCGACGACTTGCTGTCGGCCATGGCTCGATTCAAGCGCACTCAGAAAGCTGTGCTCGCCAGGGAAATTCTGGAACGCGGTCTCGACCAGATGATGCAAGAGCTTAACGCGAAGACTGACGTGGCCTGAAGTGGCCGAGGAGGCCCTGTGCCAGAAAGCAAAGAGCTGGAGATCCAGCTCGACGGGAAGGGCAATTCAGATCTGGCGTATCTCGCCAGGCAGAAGGGCTTAACCCCTGAGCAACTGGCGGCACAAATCATCAATGAGGCTCTCAACCGGATGACGAGAACAGAGCCTGGCCGAAGCAACGTTCGGTCGTTTCGCAAGGGCTATTAAGCCCCTGAGGGACTCATGAGGAACTGCCGTTGAACGCAGCAAAACCCAAACCGCAGATACGAAAAAGCCGACGGGCTAGGTCGGCTGATTCAACTGCATTCGTAACGCTTGTGTGAGGTCATCATATATGCACCAGACCATCCAAAGCAATACCGTGGCCCTCGCGCCACAAAATGCGAACCACGATTTCGTGGCGCGCACAGTAAACCTGTTCAATTTCGAGGGGTTCGACGTTCGTGTCGTGCTCGTTGATGGTGAGCCTTGGTTCTCTGCCCGTGATGTGGCTGAAGGTCTCGGCTACTCCAATCCACAAAAAGCCGTGCGCGACCACTGCAAAAGCCCGCGCCCGGTGGGGGTGAACGATTCGTTCACCCTTGGCCCGTCGGCAAACATCATCCCCGAGCGTGACGTCTACCGGCTGGTAATGCGCTCGAAGATGCCTCAAGCCGAACGCTTTGAGGAATGGGTGGTGAGCGAAGTGTTGCCCAGCATTCGCAAAACGGGTGGTTATACCGCCCCCGCCCAGCCCGCCGACCTCAGCAAGCTGGAGATCCTCCAGATGGCCCTGGAGTCGGAGAAGGCCCGCGTCCTGCTCACCGTCCAGGTCGAGGCCCAGGCCAAGAAGATCGACCACCTCGAGAACCTGTTCAAGGAAGGCATGAGCCACGTCCAGTTCTGCAAGGGCCTCAATGGGGTCAACGTGATGCAGGTTGGCCACTTCCTCGAGCGCCGCAACTGGCTCTATAACGAGAGCAAGTCCGGCACCCGGTACCGCGTGGCCGCCTATGCCCGCGACAAGTACATGACCGAGCACCAGCAGGAGATCACCCCGCACGGGAAAGAGGCGTTCATCAGCTATACGCCGATCCTCCTGCGCAAGGGCGCCGTGCGCCTGTACGAGCTGTACCTGGCCGGCGAACTGCCTATGAAGAAGAACTGGGACGGCCTGCACACCCACGACAAGGCCGTGCGGGGTGCGGCATGAGAAAGCCCACGCAGCGCGAACAGATGGCTTACGCAACGATCGCCAGGCTTGAGGCGGAGCGAGACCAGTTGGCGGCTGAGAACGAGCGATTCCGTCGTTATTGCGAGCAATTGGAAGTCGACAAGAAGGTCCTGACCGAGACGCACGTCCTCTACACCTGGCTGAGAAAGAAGGTAGACCAGCCGAGCAACGAGTTCGTGGCCGTGCACATGAACATCGGCCACGACTGGACGCCGGTCCATGACCTCGACCGCGATCTGCGCTCCATGATCGAGCGGGAGGAGCCATGAGCATCATCCCCCAACAAACCACCGTATACCTGGCGCCTACTGCTGGCCGCCGCTTCCTGACCAAGGCTGCCGCGATCAACAAGGAAGCCCGGGCAATCATCAAGAAGCACTTCCCCGACGAAGGCCGTAACCACAGCTGCGACGAATCCTGCGGCTGGTGTCACGACCCGGGCTGGAGCCTTGAAGACGACCAACCGGAGAGGTTCAAGCGCTACTACCGGATGCTGACCGCCGTCCTCAAGAGGGGTATTTGATATGCAGTTCACCCTCACCATCAACCAGGTGAAAGCTCTGGAATGGGGGCTCAACTCCCAGCAGGCCCTGCTGTTCTCGTTCGTCTACGGCTGCCCAAGCTGGGCCAAGCCTATGCAGACGCCGGACGGGATCTACTTCGCCCTGAGCAAGGCCAAGATCACCGACGAGCTCCCGCTGCTCACCGGCAAGCCTGATACCGCCTATCGCATGCTGAAAGCCTTGGAAGAGGTCGGACTTATCGAGCTTTCCAGCACGTCCAGCATCACGCTGTTCCGTCTGACGGAGAAGGCCACCGAGTGGAACCAGAAACTGGATGGGTCGGAAAAATATCCGACCCCGCCTACTGGTACCAAAGGTCGGAAAAAAATCCGATCTACCTCGGAAAAAAATCCGAGCATGGTCGGAAAAAAATCCGAGGCAAGGTCGGAAAAAAATCCGACAAATCAGGATACCAATAATCAGGATACCAATCAGGGTACCAGTCAGTGTTCGCAGGAAGGTTCGGACGAGCCGAACCAGCCTGCCGGAAAAGTGGTTGCACTGATCCCTGTTGGGGGCGAAGAGCCGCGCTGCGAAATCCCGGCGGACATGCCAGGACCGAAGGACCAGTCCTGCAAAACCTTCAAGGCCTGGGCCAACTACGCCATGGCCTACCGCAAGCGCTACCACACCTGGCCGGTTTGGAATGCGAAGGCAGGCGGGCAGATGGGCCAGCTGATCGACCGCCTCGGGATTGAAGTTGCTCACCATGTCGCCGCGTTCTACCTGCGGATCAACGACGCCAAGCTGATCAACGGCTGCCACAACCTGGGCGACCTGCTGGCCAAGGCCGAGGCCTACCACACCCAGTGGGTCACCAATCGCCAGATGAACGCCACGACTGCTCGCCAGCAGGAGCAGACGCAGGCGAACGTAAACGCGGCGCAGGAAGCGGCTGACGCGATCCGCAACGGGCAGGGAGGTAAGCGCAATGCTTTCCTCTGACCAACAAGCCGAGCTGGCCGTGGCAATCTGCGCAACTGCCGAGGCGATGGGGCAGGCGATTAGCGCAGGAGGCGCTCAGCTCATCGCTGAGGACCTTTCGGCGTATGAGCCTGGCGTCATCATCGGCGCACTGCGTGCGTGCCGTAGAGAGCCTGCTGGGCGCCTTTCGCTCGGCATGGTCCTCAAGAACATCCACGCGGCAGACACCCGCCCAGGCAAGGACGAGGCATGGTCCATCGCCCTGGCGGCCAGTGACGAGCACGAGACCGTTGTGCTCACCACTGAAATCCGCCAGGCCATGATCGCATCCGCTCCGATTCTGGAGGCTGGCGACAAGATCGGCGCCCGGATGGCGTTCATGAGCGCCTACGAGCGCTTGGTCAGCTTCGCACGGGCCGAAGACCAGCCGGCCAAGTGGGAGGTTTCGCTGGGCTACGACGCCGGGCGCCGGGTAACGGCCATCGAATCCGCCGTCCGCGCCCAGCTCATCACCCACGAGACCGGCGCCAAGTACTTGGCCGACCTGCGCATCGCGCCGATCACCGACGACGGTCAGGCCATTGCCGGCCTACTCACCGGTGAAGTGCGGGCCAAGGTCAGTCCCAAGGTCCGCGAAAAGCTGGCGGAGGTGCGCTGCATCCTGACCGCCTCGAAAGCCAAGAAAGACCGCGAGCGCGCCAAGGAATCCCAGCGCCGCCGGGTCGACACCTACCTACGCAAGCGGCAGACACGCGTCGCCATTGCTCAGTTGAACATCAAGCGCGCCGGGCAGCCGGCCGGGGAGGGGGTGTGATGAATCTCACCATCAAGCAGTTCGAGGAAGAAGCCCGCGCCGCCGCGCAGGAGACCCAGCGCCGGGTGCGCGCCCTGGTAGGCCGGAAAATCAAGGTGCTCAGCGACTACAACGGCCAGTGCTACGGGTCCAGCAAGCCGTCGCAGAAGGGCAAGACGCTGACCATCGCCTCTGCGTCCGTAAATGACAGCGGGTATCTGACCGTCCGCCCAGTTGAGTTCAACGTCTACATGCGCGCCGACGAGTTCGAGCTGATTGGCGACCAGGCCGTGATCGAGGAGAAGCACTGATGGACACCAACAAGATGCGCGAGCAATTCGAGAGCTTCGGCCGCGATGTTTTGGACTGGTCGGATGATGAGTTTCGTCTGGCATCGGATGGCAAGTCCTACTACTGGGGCGCCACGGGTGAAGCCTGGGTGTTCTGGCAGGCCTCCCGCGAGGCCGTGGTGGTGGAGCTGCCAAAGTTCGACGACTACCCGGCCAGCATGGAGCGCGACATGCGTGAGTCGCTGCGTTCTGCGGTCGAGGCCCAGGGCCTGAAGGTGGCGCCATGAGCTACTTGATCTCGCATCAGACCCAGCCAACGCACAACACCTGTTTCTCGACCTGCTTGGCGATGATCAAGGCCGAGCCAGCCGGCGTCGTTGTTGCCCAACTGCACGAGCGCTACTTCGCCGGGGATATGAGCACCCGTGAGGCGCTGGAACAGCAGGCGATTCCATTCGAGTCCTTCGACACTGCTGACTTGCCCGCGTTTGACCGCGATGGCGCTTACTTGGTCGGCGTGCCTTCACTGAACTGGGAGGGTGGCATGCACCAGATCATCGTCGAATGCCTCGACGGAATGATGGTTGTGCATGACCCGGCCATGGGGCGGCCTGGCTGCAAGTACTACGTGGCAGCTGTTCGAGAGGGGGCAGTCAGTGAGGTAAAGCTGAACGGCTTCGTCATTGACGCATTTGTTGACCGCGCATACCTGCTGGAGCGTTACGCATTCAAGCTGGGCAAGGGAGAGGCGGCATGACCGAGAAAATCAGCGTCAACAGCCAGGCAAAGCTATCCGAGGCCGTGACCATGCTCACGCGCATGTTCCGTGACAAGAAGTTCGTCGTGGTCAGCATGCGCCCGGGAAAGGATCGCACCCTGGACCAGAACGCTCTGTGGTTTGCCATGTACGACCGCATCGCCAAGAGTACCGAGATGGGCGACATCGAGGACGTGCGCCGGTACTGCAAGCTGCACTTCGGCGTGCCGATCATGCGGGCCGGATGCGCAGAATTTCGCACCGGTTGGGCTGAGTCGTTCATCCACTTGGACTACAGCGTGAAGCTTCGCCTGATGGGGCCGTGCGCCATGTTCGGGCCGGATGGCTTCCCGGTGACCCGGCTGTTCGACCGGGCTCAGGGCTGCCAGTACACCGACCGCATCGTGGCCGAGTTCGCGCCGCAGGGTGTGGTGTTCAGCGACTTGCTCAGCGAGGAGGCGGCATGAGCGACGGACTTGGAATCACAACGCAAACCACTGTGTTCCTCTCGGCTGAGAAGGTCGTGAAAGAGATGGATGCCGAGGATATTGGCTCCTTCTGTTCCGCAGTGGCTCAGCGACTGGATCAAGAGTACGCCGGGCGCGCCGGTGCCGCAGCGGACTTCGCCAGCGGGCTAAGTGAGATGGGCTGCCGGTTCCTGGCCGAGGTAGTCACGAGCTTCTACCAGCGGCAGAAACGGGAGGATCGCTGATGACTGCAATCAAGGAGATCAAGCCGAAGAAGTGCAAGGCACCAGGTTGCGGAAAGCTCTTCAAACCGACCATGACCACTCAGAAGGTGTGCAGCATCGCCTGCGCGTTGGCCATGTCGAAGGATTCGAAGGTGCAGAAGGTGGCGGCCAAGGCCATCACAAAGCAGGCCCGGGAAGACCTCAAAGAGCGCCGGGAGAAGCTGAAGACCCGCCGCGAGCACATGGCCGAAGCGCAGACCGCGTTCAACGCCTACATCCGCGAGCGTGACGCCGGCCTGCCATGCATCAGCTGCGACTCGAACCCGAGCGACCACGACCTCATCACCGGCAGTCGCTGGGACGCCGGCCATTACCGGTCTGTGGGCGCGTGTCCTGAGCTGCGATTCGAACCACTGAACGTCCACCGCCAGTGCGTCAAGTGCAACCGGAACCTGTCGGGTAACGCGGTCGAGTACCGCATCCGTCTGGTGAAGCGCATCGGCGCCGACCAGGTGGATTGGCTCGAAGGGCCTCATAAGCCCCAGCGCCTGACCATCGAAGACCTGCAGGCCATCAAGGCCCTGTACAGGCAGAAGCTAAAAGACCTGAGGAGGGCTGCAGCATGACACCAGCATGGGGATTCCTGATTTTGGCCACCCTCATGGTGGTGGGTGGTGTGGCGTTGTCCTGGGCGGGCGCAGTGCGCCGCAAGCGCAACTACGAAGAATTCATTTTGAGCAAGGCCAAGCGGGCAGGGGGTGGGCAATGAACTATCAGAACGTGGTATCGGCAGTGGTTCGCGCTCTGGCGGCTGAGACAATCAACAGCGCGGGCGGGTGCAACGTTGAACCGCGGGTTCAGACCAGCAAGCTCAAGGGCGAGATCTCTGGCAAGGACGCCGCTCTGCTGGCTGACTGCATCGTACACAAGCTGCTGCATGCCCAGCTCAGCCCGCGACACTGGAATGCACTGGTGGCCAAGTACAGCACCCACCGTGGGCGCAAGATTGATTCAATCGGCCGCCTGGTTTCCGTGGTGCCTACTCCGGCACCTAAGCTATTCACCCAACAGGCGGTGCTGGTTTGGGCTGTGCCGGAGCAGAAGAAAGGCGTGCAACGTGTTGCGACACAGGCCAGACCGGTCAAGCCACTGGAATGCGCCGAGGACTGCGGCTGCAAGGATGGTTGCAAGCTGGAGTGGCGTAACCGTGCGGCTCGTCAGGCGGTGGAACGGGCCAATGCTCACGCCAGAGCTGTTGCTGAGCAGCGATCTGGCGAAATGATCGTGCTCGCCGAATCGAACTACGACATGACCAACTGGGATTCCCAGGGTCTGACCGAGCGCACTTACCAGCGCTGGAACAAGGCCATCAAGGATTCCCTGGAGTCGATGGTCAACGAAGCGCTGGTGGAGGCACAGCACATGCTAGAGGCGGTTGGGGTGCTTTCCGGCGAGGCGGCGTAAAAGGCCCTCAAAAGGGCTTGCAATATCATGTCGCCATGTCGTAAATTTGATCCATCCTGTCATTCCTGCGCGTGTTGAGGAGTGACCACAAAAGCCCGGCCATTGAGCTGGGCTTTTTTGTGCGCGCAAAACGCAACTGCAGCCAGGGCAGGCCCTCACGGGACAGCCTGGACACTGCTAGCCGGTAGTGTGGTGATACGGAAAAACACCGGCAGCCCGCGCATCCATTCCCTCACTGTGCTGATGGATGGCGCGAGACTTGACCGGCGAGACTGGTGCATCAGGGTGCCAGCGCTGGAATGGCCTTCGGCAGACAGGTGGGGAAAGACCCACGCAAAGCGGGTAGCGCAGGTCGCTAGACAGCCCTCCAAGCTGGCGATCGGGGTTCGATTCCCCGTATCCGCTCCAATTTCGTTATGTGCTGCTCCGCACGTTTGCCCTGGCCCTCTATAGGGCATCAACCGGGCCTTTTATTCCAAGGACACCCCTATGGCCGAACCAACAAGCGCCGCCGCGAGCGTAGTGCTGGGCAAGTACGGGGTGGTGATGGCTGCATTCATCGGCTCGATCCTCTCACTGGGATTCCTGAAGGACCTAACCCGGTTCCAGGCCGCCACTGCGGTCGCCACCGGATTCGGCTTCTCGGTCTACCTGACCCAGCCCGTTACCGCCTGGCTTGCCCCAAAGCTTGAGCTTGCGGTCACCGATGACCTGCTGTGCGGGGTAGCGTTCGTGCTTGGCCTCACCGCCATGAACATCATCCCCGCGATCAAGGCTGCCATGGGGTCGTTCGTCACGGCGCGAGGTGCCTGATATGAACAACATCCTGGTTTCAGCGCTGACCGCCCTGGACGTGTTCCTGTGCGTTCTGGTGGTGGCTGCAGCGTGTGACTACCTGCGCAAGGTTCGCCCGGCTGACCAGCCGCTGCTGAGCATCGCCTTCTACCTGGTGGCCATTGGCGGATTCGGTGCATTCGTCACCGCTCTGCAGGGTCACTGGGTTAACCCGTTCGGCGTGATGCTTCACGCTGGGGTGGTGGCCTATGCCTGGGCCCGTCGCGGCCACGTCTTCACATAAGCCGCGCCACAAATTCGGCATGCGCCGTTTCGTGGCGCGATGCTGACTGACAGATCAGGCGCCTATCTTTTAACCCCTGTCGAAAATGGAGATCGCCAGCCTTTCTCCTGTACGACAGCTTGTTCTAGTTGGTGTATTCGATAATCAAGCCGCATGACCAGCAGTGGATCGGTGCTGCCTGGGTGATCGTGCAGCATGCTAGAAAGCCGCTTGAGTTGGTCGATCAGCTCTAGATGCTTTTTGGCGAGATCCTTTTTTCCTTCCATAGCGTCCTTCTCCATTAGGCCTTGCAAACAGCATAGAGAATCATCCATGGACAACCAGCACAAGAAGATCACCGGCTACCGCGACCTCACCCAGAGCGAGATCGACGGCATGAACTCGATCAAGGCCCTGGAGGCCGACGCTGGCGAACTGTTTAAGCAGATCGGGCAGATCGAAGGCGTGGATCAGCGCACCTTGGCCCTGGCCAAGACCAACCTGCAGCAGGGTTTCATGTGGTTCGTTCGCTCGATCGCCAAGCCCGCTGATCCATTTGCTTGACCATCCCCGTAAGGAGGCCTATATGAGCAACGTGACACGCCTGCGGCACGTCTTGCCGCTCCCGGCCGACGTAACGGTCGCCACCAATGCGCTCGACGCAGCTGTAGTGAAGGCGATCGCTGAAGCTAAGGACGCCGGCCTGCCCCAGGGCATGATCGTGTCCATCCTGCACGGACATGCTCATGCCGAGACGCACAGGATGGTGGTTACGTGAGGATGCGCTATTGGCTAAGCGCACCTTTCGCAAAATCGACGGCAGCAGTAATAGCTGCTCTTGCTTGAGGGCTATTTCTCCAGCATGTCGATCCCAATGCGGCAGATGCTCGCGCCAAGATGTCGGTAACATCGGCTCTGCCCAGTTCGGCCAACGAGTCGATCCCCATCTGCTCAAGTCTGACGATCACCGTTGGGCCTACGCCCTTGAGTTCCAATAGTGCAGCACGTTCCTTCGGTGGAAATGGCATCAGTGAAATCCCTATCTGATCAATGGTGCTCTGTAAGATTGCCTCATGTTGGTAGTCGATGCCATAAGCGGCTGGAGGCCAGGCACTTTGGCTAGACCACTTCCACCGGCAGACCTGCTCGAATCGCTGTGGCTCACACTGCGCCCGGCTACGAGTATGTGGGATTGGGTGCAGAGCGAGATAATTTCCGAAACTGGCAGCATCCATAACCCAGACCACGCCCACCTGATCGACGCCAACATCGGCGTGCTGTGGGCATCAAGCGGATTCGGCAAGCAGGGGCGGGTGGTACTAGGCCAGGCCGAGCAGTTGATGTTCCGTGCTGGCGGCTGGCAGAAAGCCCGGCAAGAGCAGCAGATGCGGCAGTGGTTCGGCGAGGAGCCGTCCTACCTCATCACCCTGGCAGCTGACTACTGCTCCCAGTGCACCGATGCTGAGTTCTGCGCCCTAGTCGAGCACGAGCTGTACCACATCGCCCAGGCGACCGATGAGCATGGCGCGCCCAAGTTCACCCAGGACGGGATGCCCAAGCTCTACCTGCGCGGACATGACGTCGAGGAGTTCGTCGGCGTGGTGAGGCGCTACGGTGCCAGCGACGACGTACAGCAGCTGATTGACGCTGCAAGCCGGCCGCCTGAGGTGGCCAAGATCAACATTTCGAGGGCCTGCGGAACCTGTCTGCTCAAGTTGGCCTGATGTGAGACAGGCATGAGACGGAATCCAATCTATGGCAGCCCTGAAAAACGATGTGAAAGCCTTCATCGTTCAGGCTTTGGCGTGCTTCGATACGCCTACTCAGGTCTCGCAAGCCGTCAAGCAAGAATTCGACATCGATGTCACTCGTCAGCAGGTGGAGCAGCACGACCCAACCAAACGTGCTGGGGCGAACCTGGCAGCCAAGTGGCGGGTCCTGTTCGAGGACACCCGCAAGCGCTTCCGTGAGGAGACCGCTGAGATCCCCATTGCCAACCGAGCGTTCCGTCTGCGCGGCCTCGGGCGAATGGCCGAGAAGGCCGAGAACATGCGCAACCTAGCGCTGACTGCCCAGCTGTACGAGCAGGCAGCCAAGGAATGCGGCGACATGTACGTCAACCGCAAGATCGAACCCGACAAGCCCCTGGGCTCCCAGGCGGATCAGCCGCACGCGGTTGCTGAGTACAAGCTGGAGCCAGACGAAGGTGTCCCGACTACCCCGTACCTATGACCCGCCGGTGAAGCTGACGCCGAAGCAGGCGAATATCTACGTCTGGGGCTTCCAGCCTGAGGCGCGCTTTCGTGATGCGGTGTGTGGGCGGCGATTCGGCAAGACCTTTCTCGGTAAGGCTGAGATGCGTCGCGCGGCCCGGCTGGCTGCCGAATGGGGCGTGAGCGTCGAGGACGAGATCTGGTATGGCGCGCCGACGTTCAAGCAGGCCAAGCGGGTCTTCTGGCGCCGGCTGAAGCAAGCCATCCCCGAAGCATGGCGCGCCAATCGGCCGAACGAGACCGAGTGCTCGATCACCCTCAAGTCCGGCCACATCATGCGTGTGGTTGGCCTGGACAACTACGACAATCTGCGTGGCTCTGGCCTGTTCTTTGTCCTGGTGGACGAATGGGCGGACTGCCCGTGGGCTGCTTGGGAAGAAGTGCTCAGGCCCATGCTTTCGACCTGCCAGTACACGATTCCCCAGACCGGGGAGTCGAGGAAGGGCGGCCATGCGCTTCGGATCGGCACCCCGAAGGGCTTCAACCACTGCTACGACACTTATCGCGATGGGCAGCTGGGCGGAGAGCCAGACCACAAGAGCTGGCAGTACACCTCGCTGCAGGGCGGTAACGTCCCAGCCGAAGAGCTGGACGCCGCGCGCCGCAAGATGGACCCGCGCACGTTCCGCCAAGAATACGAGGCTGGGTTCGAGAATTACGCCGGGGTGGTCTACTACACCTTCGACCGAGCCGAGTGCCGCACCAGTGAGCGCGTCAAACCGGGCGAGGCCGTGCACATCGGCATGGACTTCAACGTCATGAAGATGGCCGCGGTCGTGTACGTGGTTCGCGACGGCTTGCCGCTGGCGCTGGACGAGTTCCATTCGGTTCGCGATACACCAGAGATGATCGAGAAGATCAAGGTTCGCTTCTCTGGCCACAGCGTTTCTGTGTACCCCGACGCCAGCGGCCAAAACACCAGCAGCAAGAACGCCAGCGAATCGGACCTGTCCCTGCTCAAGAAGGCCGGCTTCACCGTGGTGGTCGACTCGCAGAACCCCGGCGTGAAGGATCGCATCAACGCGGTGAACTCGATGTTCCTCAACACCTACGGGGAGCGGCGCCTGAAGGTCAACATCGACCAATGCCCGCAGCTCACCCAATGCCTGGAGCGGCAGACCTACACCGACAAGGGTGAGCCGGACAAGGACCCCAAGAAGGGGCACGACCACATGAACGACGCCGCAGGCTACTTCATCGCCAAGCGGTTCCCGATCAAGACTCAGTCCGCCGGCACCCGCCGCATCGGAGGTTTGGCGTAATGCCTGTTCAATCCACCAACCCAGACTACGACGCTCATATCGAAGAGTGGCGGATGATGGATGACGCCCTGGAGGGCGAGAGCGCGATCAAGCGCAACCAGCGCAATCTGCCCAAGCCCAGCGGCATGGTCGAGGCTGAGAAACTGGACGGCGCCGGGAACGCCTACCTCTACACCAACTACACCGACCGCGCCCAATACGAGCACTGGGTGCGCGATTCGCTGCGCTCGATGATGGGCCTGGTCTCCCGGCTCATCCCTGAGGTGAAGCTGCCCAGCGGCATGAAGGAGCTCGAAGAGTACGCCACGGCCGACGGCTTTGGCCTGACCCAGCTGTTCATGCGGGTCGTACGCCAGGCCATTTCCCACGGGCGCGTGCCGCTGGTGGTGAACGTCGACGACTCCGGTCAGCCGTACTTCGCCACCTACGCAGTGCGCAATGCCATCAACTGGGACACTGCTGATCAAGGCGGCCGCCAGGACCTGGTGCTGGCCGTGTTCCGCGAGTTCCGGAAGAAGGACGCCGAGGACCGCTACAGCCATGAGTGCGAGACGGTCTTCCGCGAGTTCTACATGGACGGCGAGGTCTGCTACACGGCGGTGCGCAACGAAGGGGGCGAGCTCATCGAGGAGGCACGACCGCTGGGTACAGTCGGCACGGACAACCAGCTGGTGCGGGGCCTGGAGTACATCCCGGTGATCTACTGCGGATCGACCGACAACTCTCCGGATGTGGACGAGATCCCGCTGCTGACCATGGCGCGGGCGGCCCTCAAGTCGTACCAGCTCAGCGCCGACTACTTCACCGCACTGCACCAGACCAGCCATCCGCAGCCTTGGGTGTCCGGACTGGATGAAAGCGTGGAGCTGAGTGTCACCGGCCCGTCCGCTGCCTGGGACCTCGGGCCGAGCGGCTCATGCGGCTACCTGGAGTTCCAGGGCGCCGGCATCGAGGCGGTCCGCACCGCCATGGAGGACCAGAAGAACGCTGCCCTGGAGGCTGGCGCCAAGGTCATGGACGTGGCCGGTACCGAGTCTGGCGAGGCGCGCAAGACCCGGCAGAACGACCAGCACGCCACGCTGCACAGTATCGTCATCACCGCGGCGGCCGGCATCGAGCAGGCTCTGCGCTATGCCGCCGAGTGGACCGGCTACAACCCTGACGACGTGGTCTTCAAGGTCAAGCCAGAGTTCGTCATCCCTGAGGTCAACGCCCAGGTGCTGGCCGAACTGCAGAAGAGCGTCATGGCCGGCACTATCAGCGCCGAGACCTACTGGCAGTACCTCACCACCGGCAAGCTGCCGGAGCGCCCTTACGATGAAGAGGCCGAGCTGATCAGCGACGAGCGCGAGTCGGCCGGCATCAACCTGGACAACGACGATGGCGACGAAACCGGAGCAGACGGCGGACGACAAGCTGCTGGAGCAGGTGACCCGCCACTCGGTACTGCTTGAGCGGCTCAAGGCCGGCGAGGTCAAGAAGTTCGAGACCGTCCTTCGCAAGGTCGACACGCATGTCCGGGACCAGCTCACCCGCAAGGAGCTGACCACCTACAGCCGCAGCCGACTCGAGGAGTTCCTGGCCAGGGTCGGCGGCAAGCTGTTGGACATCTACAAGGCCTTCAATGACCGCATGCAGGCCGACCTGGTCGACATCGCGCAGTACGAGGCAGCCTTCGAGGGTCGGAGCCTGGCCAAGGCGCTGTTGATCGACGCGATCATGCCGAGCGACTCCCTGATCCGGGCGGCGATCAATACGCAGCCGCTGCAGGTGTCCGGCATCGACGGCGGCACGCTGCTGAAGACGTTCCTCAAGGGCTGGACGCGCACCGAGGCGACTCGGGTGACGAACGCCATCCGGCTCGGCGTCGTGCAGGGCCAGACCAACGCTGAGATCACTCAGGTCATACGCGGTACCGCGGCGCAGAATTTCACTGACGGCGTGCTGGCGGTCAGCAACCGCAACGCTCGGTCAGTCATTCAAACCGCAGTCCAGCATGTGGCCACCATGGCGCGCATGGAGACGCTGAAGGCGAATGCCGACCTGATCCCGGGCTATCGCTGGGTGTCGACGCTCGATCGCAAGACCAGTGCCCTGTGCAAGAGCCTGGACGGTCGGGTGTTCGAGGTAGGGAAGGGCCCGCTGCCGCCGGCACACGTGAACTGCAGGTCAACCACAGTGCCGGTGACAAAGCTGTCGGGTCTGTTCGCCGATGGCGCCACGCGGGCCTCGGTGGGCGCTGCCGGCGGCGCGCAGGTCTCGGCAGGTCTCAGCTACTACCAGTGGCTCCAAACGCAGCCAGCGGCCTTCCAAGACGCCGCGCTCGGCCCGGTGCGCGCCAAGCTGTTCCGCAATGGCGGCCTGACAGCCGAGCGCTTCGCTGCACTGCAGATGGACAAGAACTTCAAGCCGCTATCGCTGGACCAGCTCAAGGAGCTGGAACCGCTGGCGTTCGAGCGGGCAGGGATCAACTGATCCGCGCCACAAAACTCCGGGCCACCATTTTGTGGCGCGCATTCCAGGCCTCGCTATCGCGGGGCTTTTTCTTGCCCGCCAGGCGGGCCAACCAATCCCAAGGGGATAGCCACATGCCTTTTGACTTCGACCCGGCCGCCCTCGGCCTCACCCTCGACGAAACCCAAGCCGCAGCCCTCAAGGAGGCGTTGGGCGGCAAGGTGCAGGAATACGTGGACAAGGAGGTCTCCGGCCTCAAGTCCAAGAACACCGAGCTGCTGGGCTCCAACAAGACCATCAAGACCGAGCTGGACAAGCTGAAAGGCCAGTTCGATGGCCTGGACATCGAGGCCGTGAAAGGCCTGCTGACCAAGGTGGGTCAGGATGAAGAGACCAAGCTGATCGCCGAGGGCAAGCTGGACGAGGTCATCACCCGCCGGACCGAGCGCCTGCGCACCGACCTCGACAAGCAGGTCAAGGCCGCCAACGAGCGTGCCGACAAGGCCGAAGCCTTCGCTGCCAAGTACAGCGACAAGGTGCTGGCTGACTCCATTCGCGCTGCCGCCATCAAGGCTGGTGCGCTACCCGAGGCCGCTGAGGACATCATCCTGCGCGCCCGGGGCACCTTCAAACTCAGTGAGGACGGCGAGGCAATCGCTACCAACCGGGATGGCGAAGTCATCTACGGCAAGGACGGCAAGACCCCGCTGTCTCCCCTCGAATGGGCGGAATCGCTGCGCGAAACCGCTACTCACCTGTGGCCAAGGGCCCAGGGTGCCGGACCGACCGGCGACAACGGTGGCAAGGCCACGCAGAAGTTTTCCGACATGACCGAAGCCGAGCGCACTGCCTTGTTCAGGGCAGACCCGGCGAAATATCGCCAGCTGCGCGATGCCACCAAACAGGAGTAACACCCTATGGCGACTACTCGCCTTTCTGATGCTGTAATCCCCGAGGTCTACGCCGACTACCAGGCGGAGAACACTCCAGAAAAGACCGCCTTCTTCGAGTCCGGCGTTGTGGTTCGCAACCCGATGCTGGACCAGAAGGCGAACACAGGCGGACAGGAGATCCAGGTTCCGTTCTGGCGCGACCTGGATGCGTCTGTCGAGCCGAATGCCTCGAACGACGATCCCGCCGACATGGCTGCGCCAAACAAGCTGGGCTCTGGCCTGCAGAAGGCGCGGATCAGCTACCTGAACCAGGGCTATTCGGCGGCTGATCTGGTGGTGGAACTGGCGGGCTCTGACCCGATGCAGCGTATCCGCAACCGCTTTGGCACCTACTGGCAGCGCCAATGGCAGCGCCGCATCATCGCCTCTGCCGTCGGCCTGCTGGCTGCCAACGAAGCGAACGACGATGGCGATATGGTCTACGACGGCGCTGCCGGTCTTTGGTCGCGCCAGGCGTTCACCTCGGCCGTGTTCACGCTGGGTGACGCCTTTGGTCAACTGTCGGCCATCGCTGTGCACTCGCTGGCGTACAAGCAGATGATCGACGCCGATGACATCGACTTCGTGCCAGACAGCCAGGGCAACCTAACGATCCCCACGTTCATGGGTCAGCGCGTCATCGTGGACGATTCCATGCCAGCCACCAGCGCAGGTGACCCCGCAACCATCACCACGACCGCTGTGCTGTTTGGCGCGGGCGCCTTTGGCTACGGCGAGGGCAGCCCAGAGGTGCCGGAAGAGATCGAGCGCCAGGCGCGCGCGGGCAACGGTGGCGGCGTGGAAACGCTGTGGGAGCGCAAGACCTGGATCCTGCACCCGTTCGGCTACCAGTTCACCGGTGACGACATCACCAACCGCGCGAACCTGCGCGGCCGTACCGGTGCCGATACCAGCGTGGACGAGTTCTCGCCACTGCTGGCTGATCTGCGCAAGGCAGCCAACTGGAATCGTGTGGTCGATCGCAAGAACGTGCCGATTGCCTTCCTGAAGATCAAAGGCGCCTGAGCCGATGAGGGCTCCGGCCCTCGTTTCCATGGAGACGACCATGAGTAAAGACGACATCAAACCAGGTGAGCAGCTCACGCTCGCCCAGATCAACCGTCTGCGCAAGCAGGCGCAATCGACCGCAGGATCTGGCAATGGTGGCGGGGGTGATGGGCCGCGCCAAGACGGCCCGACCGTTGGCGAGTTCGTGGAAGCCGGCTACAAGGCTGCGGACTACCCACCGGAAGGTTACGCCTCTCAAAGCTCTCAAGAAGAGATCGATGCAGCCATCGCCGCCCAGCGGGAAGGCGGAAGCAGCACCGAAACCGACCCGCACAAGATGAACGTGCCGGAGCTGAAGGAGTGGCTCACTGCCAAGGGCATCAACTTCGACGCCAGCGCGAAGAAGCCCGACTTGCAAGCCCTGATCCCTCAGGAGTAAGCCATGACCGACTTCATTACTGTTGCCGATGTGAACGAAAGGCTCGGGTCAGGCTGGGCTGGCACCGGTGATGCGGTCCTTGCCGTGGCCATGGCCAATGCCTGGCTGACGGCCAAGATCAAGCGTGTCGTGCCCGAGGTGGTACCTGACGCAATCAAGAGCGCTGGCGTCCAGGTCGCCAAGCTGGCTGCTGAGGGCAAGCTCTACAAGGACACGCAGCGCGAGGTGCAGAGCAAGACGGTGTCGGCCCAGTCCGGCACATCTGTCAGCAAGACCTACGCTGCTGGCTCCGTCGAGCGTTCCACTGGCGAGAACTTCGCCTTGGATCTGATTGCGCCCTGGACCCGTCGGTCTGGCACCGTGATGCTCAAGAGGGTTTGATCATGGGCATGCGCGAGGAACTACAAGCCGAGCTGGCCGAAGCCTTTGATGATCCGGACGGTCTGGCAGACGCGGTGAAGCCGGTTCTCGGCAGCCGCACCATCAAGGGCGGGTACGACCCGGAGATCGGCGGAACAGTGCCTGCCACGACGATTCGCTACATCGGCCGTGGAGTGTTCGGCAGCTACCTGGCCAAGGAAATCGATGGATCACGCATCCAGACCGAGGACGTGAAGCTGCTGGTGCTGCAGAACGAGTTGTTCGAAGAGCAGGGCGGCCAGGTTAGCGAAACCCCTGCGGAGCCCAAGGTCGGCGACCAGGTCAGCGGTTACCGAGCACTCAACGTATCCGAAGACCCGGCCCAGGCCACCTGGACCATCCAGCTGAGGAAGTGACCCATGCCGCGCGGCTCATACATGACGCAGCGGTACGGCGGGCTTGAGGGTGGATTCGCCGAGAGCATTCGAGCCTTCGCCGAGCAGGCCCAGCAAGCGCTGGATGCCACCTTCCGCGAGATCGTGATCGAGATCGGTAGCAGCGTCATCCGCATGTCTCCAGTGGGCAACCCTGAGATCTGGGCAGCCAACGTCGCTCATCGCCAGGCGCGAACTGCAGAGGCCGATCGATACGACGCCCGGGTCGCTGCGCGAAATGAAGCGGTCCGCCAGGATCCAAGCAACTTCACCAAGGCGGGGAACCTGAAGCGCGGCGTGAGATACGCCAAGCCGCTGACGAAGACCGAGCGGGACCAGAACTTCTACGTGAACGGCCTGGTGACCGGGCAAGGCTACGTCGGCGGTCGCTTCCGAGGGAACTGGCAGTTCTCGATCGACACGCCGGCCACCGGTGAGCTTGATCGCATCGACCCGTCGGGCAATGAGGCGATCGCTGACCTGCTGGCCCAAGTGCAGGCCCTGACCATTGGCCAGACAGCCTACATCGTGAACAACCTGATTTACGCGGTTCCATTGGAATATGGACATTCCACACAGGCGCCGCACGGAATGGTCCGGGTGACCCTGGCCAATTTCCAACGCATCGTTGACGAAGCCATCAGGAACAACCAGGTATGAGCCACGCAAGAGCCCGCCAGGCCATCGAAATCAAGCTGATGGCCTGGGCCGCGGCGCGCCCGATCCGGGTCGCCAATTTCGAGGAAGGCTTCGAGCCTCAGCCTGACGAAACCTATCTTCGTGCCTACGTCCTTCCGGCCGGAACCACCTGCCGCTACCTGGGCGGCGAGGCCTACGAGTACGCCGGGGTCTACCAGGTCAGTATCGTATGCCCAGCGGGCCAGGCCCTGGCCACCGCCGAGACCCTCATCGACGAGCTGAACATCCTGTTCCGCGTCGACTCCCGGCTCAGCCGCAGCGGCTTTGAAGGCCTGATCACCGAACCGGTAGAGCAGGGCCCAACTATCACCGAGTCGGCGACCTACACGGTCCCGGCCAGCTTCACCTACCGCGGTGTCGCGGACCAGCCAACCACCTGAAGGAAAGATCAATGCAGAGCGTCTATTATGTGCCGGGGGTATCCGGCTGGAAGATTGATGACTATGGACGGCTTGTACTGAACGATGGCAATCGTCGTATTCATGCGGAGGTGAAGATGATCACCACTGCCGGGCCAGGCCTGACCAATGATCAGGCCGCTCAGCAGCTCAGGGATTTGCGTGATGAAGATAGCGACACGCCACCTACAGACGAGCAGCTCGCTGCCCTATGTTTGACCAGGCAGGACTTGGTCGAACCTGGCGGCCTTTTGTTTGCCAAGGTGGCGACTGATGCGATTGTTTCTCTGCAAGGAGTTGTCTCCGAATTGATCGCTAAGGTCGCCTCGCTATCCGGCCAAGTCAGCGCCCAAGGCGGCACTGTGACTCCACAAGGGCAGGCAATCACCGGGCTCACTAATACGATTGAGAACGAAGTCAATGCCCGGCGCGATGCGGATATTGCGCTCGGTCAGTACAGCGTCAAGTTGGGCGTGAACGATCAGGGGCACTTCTACGTCGCTGGAGTCGGGCTTGGCATGAACACTGTCGCAAGGAGCCTGAAGCTCGGGCCCAGCCTGGAAGACGACGTTCGCCGCCTGCTCCGCGATGAGCTCAAGCCTGGTGGCATTCTGCACCGTAGCTGATCACTGCAATTTCCAAGTCCCGCCGCGTGCGGGCTTTTTCGTTTTTACCCAAGAGGAAAACACCATGGCCGCACGCTTCCCGCTGCCGAACGGCTCTGTGCTGGAGATCGCCAGCACGCTGGGCGCCGCCGTCGCCTTTACCGCTTTGACCAACGCTGCACCACCGGTGGCCAACGCGGCCGGCCACACCATCAAGAATGGTGACGTCCTGCTGGTCAACTCCGGCTGGGCGCTGATCAGCGACCGCGCCGTGCGGGCCGCCAATGTGGCAGCCGACAAGTTCTCGCTTGGCGGGCTGAATACCACCAACACAGACAAGTTCACTGCCGGAGCGGGCATCGGCTCGGTCATTCCGGTCAGCAACTGGGCGCAGATCTCCAAGGTCACCGCGTTCACCTCGGCCGGCGGCGAGCAACAGTACCTGACCGTAGGCTACCTGGAAGACGATGATGACCGTCAGTTCCCGACCAACCGCAACCCGATCACCTTGTCGATCACAGTCGAGGACCAGCCGGCCGCTGACTACGTGGAGTTGGTCGAGGCCTACGGGGATAGCAAAGAGCTCACGGTGGTGCGCCTCAAGCTCCCAGGCGGCGACCAGATCCTCTACCCGGGCTACGTGAGCATCACCACCACACCAACCATGGAGCGGAACAACCTCATGACCCGAACCATTAGCATCGCGCTTTCGGGCCGTCCGGTGCGCTACATGGCTGCCGCTTAAGGAGACCCCATGGCAAAGATCAAGATCGCGCAGAACCCGACGTTCAGCGCCGAAGTGAAGCTCCCGCGCGTAGGCGCCGAACCGGTGCCAGTGGAATTCCAGTTCCGCTACCTCGACCGGGTGGCCCTGGCCGAAATGTTCGACCGCTGGAACAGGGCACGTGACGCATGGGCTGCCAAGGTGCAGGAAGACAGCCCCAGCTGGAAAGAGGCCACCGCGGCGGAAATCGAGCTGCAGGCCGAGCAGCTCAAGGACATCGTGGTTGGCTGGGATCTGGATGACGAATTCAGCGAGGAGGCGATTCTCGACCTAGTGAAGACCTGCACCGGTGCGCCAAAGGCTGTCACGGAGGCATACCAGAGCGCCTATAGCCCGGCCCGCCTGGGAAACTGAGGGCGGCCGCCAGGGCCATCTATGAACCTGGTCCTTCTGCCGAGCAGCTGGCGGTGCTGGGACTGACCCTCGCGGACATTCCCGAAGAAGAAGTCGAGGTCTGGCCCGACGCCTGGCCCGCCTTCCGGCTGTTCGAGGCCCTAAGCACGCAATGGCGCCTGGGGCAGGGCGGACCTTCTGGCCTGGACTACGCTGCCATTCCGATCACCGCCTCGATGCTTGGCATCAAACGCCTCGAACTTATCGACATTTTCCCCGACCTGCGCACCATGGAGGTCGAGGCACTGGCCGTCATGGCCGAATCTGTGGAGTAGATCATGACCACCATTGCCGAACTCGGGATCAGGGTGGATTCCGGCGATGCCGTACACGCTGCGACTGACTTGGACAAGCTGGTTGAGGCTGGTGGCCGTGCCGAGAAGGCGGCTGCCGGTCTGGAGCAGAGCGCCAAGAAAGCTGGCCAGGCCATTCGTGGGCAAGCTGACGACCTTGGCCAGCTACTCGGCGAGATCGACCCGACCGTTAAAGCGCTTGGCCGGTTGGACGAACTTGAAACCCGCCTGGCTAAGCAGAAAAAGCTGGGGGCGCTGGATGTCGCCACCTTCAGCGAATACCAGGGCAAGATCGATCAGACACGCAAGTCGCTTACTGGCTTTGATGAGTCGCTGACCCGTACTGGCAACACGGCCAAGCAGAACGCTGCCGCGCTCCGGGGCGTTCCTGCCCAATTCACCGATATTTTCGTGTCACTGCAGGGCGGCCAGGCCCCGCTCACTGTCCTGCTGCAACAGGGCGGCCAGCTCAAGGACATGTTTGGCGGCATCGGGCCGGCCGCGCAGGCGCTTGGCGGCTACGTGCTGAGCCTGGTGAATCCGTTTACCGTCGCTGCAGCAGCAGTGGGCGCGCTTGGCCTGGCCTACTATTCCGGCAGCGAAGAGGCCGTTCGCTTCCAGAAGGCGCTCATCCTGTCCGGCAACGCCGCCGGCACGACCTCTGACCGGCTGTCTGGCATGGCACGCGAGGTTGCGGCCACGGTCGGTACCACCGGCGCCGCCGCTGGAGTGCTCACTCAGCTGGCGAGCAGCGGCAAGGTTGCCTCGGCCAGCTTTGTGGAGATTACCGAAGCTGCCCTCGAATGGCGCTCGGCAACAGGTCGGGCGGTAGAGGACACGGTCGCCGAGTTCGTGAAGATCGGCAAGGATCCCGTGGCGGCCGCCAAAGACCTCAACGAGCAGTACAACTTTCTGACCGCAGCAACCTACTCGCAGATCGTTGCGCTGAAGGAGCAGGGCGACACCATCGGCGCCGCCAAACTGCTGACCGACACCTACGTCGACACGATCAAAACCCGCAGCAGTGAAGTGACTGAGAACCTGTCGCTCTGGGAGCGCGGCTGGAAGGCGCTCAAAGGCGAGGTGTCTGCCACCGTCGATGCCATGAAAGACGTCGGTCGCGAGCAGGATGCGGCCAGCCGCATAGTTGAAGCCCAGCAGCGACTTGCTGCCGCTGAAAGCGCGTTGAGGGGCGACCCAAGCGATACGGACGCTAAGGCCAAGCGGGATAATGCGAGCCTGGAACTCAAAGGCCTCATCCAGCAGCGAGACACGCTCGACGCTATCGCCAAGGCGCGTGCGCTGGATAACCAGCGACAACAGGCTGCGATCCTGGCCATCGGCAAAGTGGATGCCCTTGAAAAGTCGGCTAGGACCAACGCCGAGAAGCGCGCGGATGCTTTGAAGGACTATAAAAAATCCCTCGAAGACATTCGCAAAGTCAATCCGAACGATGAGCGCCTGAAACCCGGGAGCATCGCCCGGGTGCAGGCCGATATTGCCAAGCAGTACAAGGATTCAGCCGGCAAGACCTCGGCAGTCGACCTCACTGGATTCAATGATCAGAAAAACGCGCTCAACGTGATCCTGGCCGAGTACAAGAACCACCAGAAGGAGTTGGACGCGGCGCAGAAGGCCGGGATCATCTCCCAGGAGTCGTATGCTGCCCAGCGCGCCGCGATCATCGAGCAGCAGAAGGCCGAGATAACCGGCGCCTACCAGGCCGAAATCAGCGCCTTGGAGGAAGCCAAGGGCCGCGCTACCACTAGCACCCAGCAGCGGGTCCAGCTTGACCAGAAGATCGCCGATGCCCGGGCCAGCATGGTCAAGGCCCAAAAGGATGCCGACTCGGAACTGGCCGTGCTGGCCACGAACGAGGAAGGCCGGCTGCGCAAGCAGGCCCAGGCGGTGCAGACCTATACCAGTGCGCTCGATCAGCAGGTGCAGGCGCTGCGCCAGCAAGGTCAGCGTGCTGCCGATGGTCTCGGCCTGGGCGACCGCCAGCGAAGCCTGCAGGACCAGCAGAACGGCATAACTGATCGGGTCAACCAGCAGCGTCTGGACCTGGCCAACCAGTACGGCGATGGCTCGCGCGGCATGAGCGTCGACGAGTACAACCAGAAGCTGGCAGCCCTCGACAAATCACAGCGGGACCTGCAGGAAACCGCAGTCGCCAATTACGACCAGATGACCGCTGCCCAGAGCGACTGGGACGCCGGCGCGTCGTCGGCGTTCCAGAACTATCTGGAGCAGGCCAGGGACGTGGCAGGACAGACCAGAACGCTGTTCACCAACGCCTTCAGCTCGATGGAAGATGCGGTCGTCAACTTCGCCATGACAGGCAAGTTCTCGTTCGCCGACTTCACCAAGTCGATCCTGGCCGACATGGCGCGTATTGCGACCCAGAAGGCTATCGCCGGTATCGCCGGGAGCATCCTGGGCTCCGTGGCTGGGGCCTACTTCACTCCTGGCGGGCAAACGGTCAGCACCAGCGGCTTCAGCGAAGGTGGCTTCGTAACTGCAAACGCAAAGGGCGGTGTCTACGACTCGCCCAGCCTTTCAAGTTTCAGCAACCAGGTACACGACACGCCGAAGTTCTTCGCGTTTGCGAAGGGTGCCGGCGTGTTCGCCGAGGCTGGGCCTGAGGCAATCATGCCGCTGACCCGCACTTCGGACGGTAACCTCGGCGTTCGAGCAATCGGGGGTAGTGGAGGCGGTACATCCATCTCAATCAACGCGCCTGTGAGCATCAGCATCCCTGATCGGAGCGATGAGGGGGTGGAGCTCGATCAGGACCTGCTCCAGCAGAACATGCAGAAGCAGATGCAGATGGCAGCAGAAAAAGCGATCGCCGATTCGTGGCGACCAGGTGGCACCAGCTACCGAAACGCAAACGGGAGGCGCTGATGGCCGTCGAGAAATTCAGCTGGCCAACCCAGCGCGGTGAAACGCCAGACATCAACTATCGGATTCGGGAGTCGCGGTTTGGTGGCGGGTATCGGCAGGTGGTCGGCGACGGCCCCAACAATAAGGAAGACAGCTACCCCGTCACGGTTTTCGGCACAAAGGCCAAGGTCCGCCAGATCATGGACTTCCTCGACCGCCACGGCGGCGCGAAGGCTTTCCTTTGGACCACGCCCCTCGGTGATCTTGGCCTGTTCACCTGCGCTGACCCCAAGCCCACACCCGTCGGCGGCGGTCGGTTCAAGGTAACCGCCACCTTCCAGCGGGCTTTCCACCCGTAAGGACCCACAATGTCACTGATCAAGGACATCCAGACCCTGGAGCCGGGCAGCGAGGTGCTGCTGTTTGAGCTGGATGGCTCGGACTTTGGCGCCGACACCCTGCGGTTCCACGGGCATGCAATTCCGCACACCCCCGAGGAGCTGGCGACGGCCGGCGCCAACGCTGACCAGTTACCTGCCAAGGCCATCTGGTGGCAGGGCAATGAGTACGGCGCCTGGCCCATGCAGATCGACGGTATCGAAGCCAATTCGGATGGCACCGCCGTGCGGCCCACGCTGACGGTAGGCAACGTCAACGGCAGGATAACGGCGCTATGCCTGGCCTTCGACAACCTGCTCGAGTTCAAGCTGACCATGCGCCACACCATGGCGCGATACCTGGACGCGGCCAACTTTCCAGGCGGCAATCCGGAGGCCGATCCGACCGAAGAAGCGATCGAAGTCTGGTACATCGACCAGAAGGTGTCGGAGAGCGGCACCACGGTCGCCTGGGAGCTTGCCAGCCCCGGCGATGTCGGCGGCGAGACCATTGGCCGGCAGATGACCCAGCTATGCCACTGGGCGATGACCGCCGGCTACCGCGGCCCGAACTGCGGCTACACCGGCCCTTATTACGACCTGGACGGCAACCCAACCGATGACCCCGTCAAGGACCAATGCAACGGCTGCCTGGACACAGGCTGCACCGTTCGCTTCGGTCAAGGTAATCAGCTGCCCTTCGGCGGCTTCCCAGCCGTTTCCCTGATCGCCCGGAGTTAACCATGCGCAAACACATCCTGGCCGCCGTGCAGAAGCACGCCGCGGCGGAATACCCGCGCGAGTGCTGCGGGCTCATTGTCGCTGTCGGCAGGGCTCACAGGTACATCGCCTGCGACAACACCGCGACCGAGCCCGCCGAAGAGTTTCGGATCTCGCCGGAGCAGTACGCGGCAGCAGAGGACCAGGGCGAGGTGATCGGCATCGTGCACTCCCACCCTGACGCAACCAGCCGGCCGTCGCCGCGGGACCTGGCCATGTGCGAGGCCACTGGACTGCCCTGGCACATCCTGTCTTGGCCCGAGGGCGACCTGCGCTCGATCACGCCGACCGGGCATACCCCTCTGCTCAGCCGGCCCTTCGTGCACGGCGCTTGGGACTGCTGGCAGGTCTGCGCCGACTGGTACCAGCGGGAGTGGGGCCTGGAGTTCCCGGCCTACGCCCGGGAAGAGGGTTGGTGGGAGCAGGCGAGCGGGCCAAGCCTGTACGAGCAGGCCTATGAGGACGCCGGTTTTTACCAGGTGGGGCAGCCGCAACGCGGCGACATGATCGTCATGGCCGTGGGGCGCACAGCGCACCCGAACCACGCCGGCATCTACCTGGGTGCCAACCCGCAGCTGCCCGGCGAGCAGGTAGAAGTGTTTGGCCCCGGGCCATTCCTGTTGCACCACCTGTTTGGCAGGCCATCAGAAATCATCGTATTCGGCGGGCCATGGCTCGACCGGACGCGCCTTGTGCTGCGTCATCGGGACGCAAAGTGATGAAGGGTCAACAAGGAGCCAGCAATGCAGAGTGAAACCCGCTTGGTTTCCTGTATCGATAGAGATTGGAAGGCTTGGAGCGGATGCTATCTATGGGCTTTCCCAGACGGCTTTGCGCCGGGCCGCCCAGTAAAAATTGTGTACCTTCTGAATACCCAAGCAGACCAACCCATCATTTCAGCCCAATATCGGGACATGGCACTTGCTGCACGGATAGGTTAATCCGAAAACTCGAACAAGTAATCGTGGGTCTGAGCATCCATTATTAGACGACCTTTCTGCAGGAAGGACATACCTAGAATGACCTGGTACTTTCGACCCGTGTCAGCTAAAGACGGCGCTACAAAGGCACCTTTGAGATTTTTCAAACCGCCGTTTGTTGTGACTCTGTAGTTGATTTGGTAGTAGTTGATATCTCTCGCGTGGCCGCCCACTCCAGAGGTATCGGTGGTTCCAGCAGGTGGCAACTCTAAACTCTCAGCAAAAGCCTTGTCGATTACTCGATGGTCAGCGCCTGTATCTATAAGAGCCAAAGCCTTTGATGTGATCAAACCAGTAGGTGTGGAGTGCTCCACCTCTATCTCAATCACTGGCTTGAGGTCGAGCTCCCTGGGGAGTTCGGAAAGCGAGCCATCATCATTCAAAAACTTGATCCTTACGACATTCTCGTCCACTACAGCTCTCGGTCGCACTTTCGATCCATCTCCGTGATTAGTTCGTCTTGTTGGTGCGCAAACCTACTACGCCTCCGCCAGGCTCGGTACTGGCTTTCCATCCACGCTGGATGGGTGGACAGGAACGAAAAGCCCGGCGCTTGGCCGGGCTTACTCGATTGGGTCGAGATTATGCGTGAGCCGCCTCTTGCTCTGGCACCAGTCGCACCTCCACACGTTGACCCAGTGCGCGAGCAGCGCTAGCCAGCGTGGCCAGGGTCATTCCTGGATCATCCTGATCGAGGGCGCGGTCCACTGCGGTTCGACTGGTATGCATGCGTGCAGCCAGGGCTTTCTTGGTGACATGCTGTGCCTTCATCGCCTCGGATATCTGCCAGGCGATAACGCGCTTGAGTGCCGCGGCGGAGACCTCTTCGGCAAGGCCTTGCTCGGCAAGGAAGTCATCAAAGTCAGATCCAATGTGCTGATTCATGTGTTGCACCTCATAGTCTTGCTTTGCGCTGTTTGGCGGTTGCCATGTCCGATGCGGGTGTTTTTTGACTTTTTTTAATGAAGCCATGCAGCAGCACCATGTCGGAGCCTGCAACCGTAAATAGAACACGCGCGATGGAATCGCCAAGATCCACCCTGACCTCCCAGAGCCCGGCATCAAGCTTGCGTACCACCGGCATACCGATGGGCCAGCCCAGTTGAACGGTCTTTATGTCGATGCCGATCATCCTCCTGTGCTCCCGAGGCAGGGCAGCCAGCCATTCGCGCACTGGTTCGTTGCCTGCGGTGGTACAGAAGAAGCGGACGTTTAGTACAAGAGGGATATCAGGCATGAGGGGAGTGTACCTAAAATGGTGCTTTTTGCAACTTTTTGCTAATCAGATTGGTTAGCGGTGTGCCCAGCCCCGCGCTGGGCTTTTTGCATGCGCACCATTTCACCTGCGGTCCACTTTTAAGCTGCCCCTCCACTTTGGATGGTTTGCTAGCCCGGCTTGTAACCGAAATCTGGGTAGACAGCATCTCGTATTGGTAGGATAGTGCTGATATCCAGCCGCCAGCAGGTTCCTGATGAGACATTCACACGGCCTCGATGCCAGCCCTCCAAGACTCGAGCATATCTTGGCAGCTCCTGGGGTATGGGTAGAGCCTCCAAACATCCGTAGAGGAGGTGAGAGCGGTGTACTGAGGGTTGAGTACGATGGGCAAACCTTCTACAAAAAACAGCAGGCAGGGCACATCTATCGAAGCCTGCGTCATCCACTTGGATACCCGACGGTTGCCCGTGAAGCGCATGCTCTGGCGGCCGCCGATTCGCTGGGAGTACTGACTCCGGAGCTTCTCTACAGCTACGTCCGCAAGCTTGATGGGGTATGGCAGGCAGTGATGATAACTGCGGCTCTCGATGGCTATTTGTCGCTGGAGGAGTTCTACCGCCAGGGTCTGTACCAGTCGGTGGGAACTGATCGGCATCACGAGGTTCTGGCCGCATACGGCCGCGCTCTGGCAACCTTGAACCGCGGTCGGTGGCAGCACGGGTGCTTATACCTGAAACACGTGTTCGTTGATCTTCGCGGCGGCGCGGTGAAGGTGGCCTTGCTGGATTTTGAGAAATCCAGGAAGCGCCTCACTGCCTTGAAGGCAAGCCGGCACGACTTGAGGCAGGTCAAGCGCAGGTCCAATTGGACCGACGCTGAGTGGCTTGCTTTTTTCAGCGGTTACAGCAGTGTGTTCAAGGTGAATATCCTCAGGCTGCTTTAACCTGAGCCGTCGATCGCAAGCGGGGCCGATGGAACGATAATTCCTTAGTCGAACCCTCCTAAGAAGCCTGGCAACGCGCTGGGCTTTTTGCTTCTCGGCTAGCGGCGCCGTAGCCGCGCTGTTAAGTTGGCGTTTCTCGTCAACAGTCAGGAGCAATGCCCATGAGGGTAAAAGAACTCATCGCTGAACTGCAAAAGCTCGACCCTGATATGCACGTACTCGCGGCTTGCGAGGATGAGGGGGTGGTAGTGCCAGGCTACCAGGTTCGCCCATTCGAGGTCATCGAAGTCTCTGCGGTCAGCGTCGCAATTGACTGGGATGACAAGGGGCGTCGCACTATGTGCGCAGTCCCGGCAGAGGATGGTCAGAAATTTGCGATCATGGACATCACATCCGTTTTCTGATCTTTTACCCTGTCGACACGGCCCACTGATGTGGGCTTTTTTGTATCTGGCAGGAACGAAAAGTCCGGCGTTTGGTCGGGCTGACCCCTGACAAGGGTCTGTGTGATTAGCAGACCTTAAGGCTCAAAGCGGGAATTCCCGCTTTGAGAGTTGTGCGCGGAGGTAGCTCACCGGGAACCTATGCCTGCAAGGAATTGGTTTACGCCTACGCCATGTGGGTCAGCCCAACGTTCAGCCTGCATGTGATCCGAACCTTCGACTCGGCAGCGGCGAACGATGCTGTCATTCCGCAGGAGCGGCGCCTGCCCGTAGCAGCAGATAACTTCGATGCCGCCAAGCGCATCGCTGAGAGCCTGGGGCTTGAAGGTAACCAAGCGATCCTGAGCGCGAACAGCATGGTCCGTTCGGCCATTGGCATCGACCTGATGGAAATGGCCGGCGTTAAGCGGCTGGTCAACGAAGCTCAGGAGATGAACTACCTTCCCAGCGAGCTTGGTGCGAAGTTTGGCGTGACTGCGAACGGCATGAACAAGCTGCTGGCCCAGTGCGGGCTGCAACACCACGTGACGTACAAGCCCGGCAAGAAACGCTGGGAGGTCACGCCGGATGGCAAGGAGTTCGCTGTCATCACCGACACTGGAAAGAAGCACAGCGACGGAAAGCCGGTACAGCAGATCCTCTGGAAGGAGTCGGTAGCCAAGCCACTGAAGCGCCTGGCCGAGAAGCTGCAGGCTGAAATGCCGGAGGTCGTCGCGCACGGTCTGTCCCGGTAATCACCCAATGAAAGCAGAACCCCGCCATCGCGGGGTTTTGGTGCTGGCGCGCTGTAGTGGTAGATTGCCCTCATCAGCAAGGAGGGCGAGCATGAAACGTTTGGTACTGGTAACGGCGACCGCTTTGGTTTTGGGCGGATGCTATGAGGAGAAAGCGACAGGGGACGGCCTCGCTCAAGCTATCAGCGCGGTCGGAAGGACAGAAGTTAGCAATAACTCTCCTGACGTAGCTGTAAAGTCATGGTGGCGAGCCAAAGACAGCGGTGCGGCCCTGCAGGCAGAAATCTGTAAAAACAACTTGAAACTGGCCGCTCCATACTTCGAGAAGCTTTCAGAGCTGTCGACTGATGACGTATACAACGAGCGAAGCTGCGGGCAGACTCCACCTCTCTTTGAGAGGCAGATCACGAAGGTGGAGGTCCAGTCGGACACGCGCGCTGTAGTTACCGCTCAAATCAAGAACGTGACACCTCCTGAAGAGGGTGCAGTTCTTGATGCTGATGACAAGAAGGCCAAGGAAGCGGGCGAGCCCTTCCAGTATGTTCTCGAAAGAAAGGACGTCAGTAGCAGTTGGAAGATCTCTCAGGTTTCGCGGTACCCATCATATGCCAGAGCTTGGGAGCAGATTTTCAAGAAGCCTGAGCCATCTACCAATAGGTGGGTATACGAATGGCTTCAATAAGCTCGCATGGGAGTGGCGGCATGCGCATTCTGATCGGTGCGGTAGGGCTGGCGATGCTGGCGGGGTGTGCTTCATCTGCGATATCTGTCGGGCAAGCGAAGCCGGTGCCGAGTGACGAACTCTATGCTTATCAGACAAAGCCCGCAGGACAAAGCGGGACGCTCACTGTCGTCCGGGACTCTGGTTTCGTGGGGTCTGGATGCGATGCAGTCGTCTACATCGACGGCGTGAAGGCGGCGAAAATTGGCACAGGACAGCGCGCGACGTTCTTTCTTCCTCCAGGCCATCCCAACATTGGGGTCGGCTTCGCGGGATCAGGCCTATGCATGGGCGTAGCCGTCCGAACCATTACGGGCGCCGTGCAGGTTGGGGCTGAAAGCCTCTACAGCATCACTGGAGACATGAGCGGCATCTATATAGGGCCGTATGTCAATTACAACTGAACAAACCGCCTCCGGGCGGTTTTTTATTGCCCGGAGGAAAGCATGGCGGTCACAGCAGCACACTACGAATCATTAACGACGATCAAACTCTCCGGCTCTCTGGCCCAGAAGTTTGGCCGCACGCACCGCCGACAGATAGACAGTGGCGAAACCTGGGAGGTCTTCAAGGCTCTCAAGGCCACGCTGGATGGCTTTGAGGCAGAGATCAGGCGCCTGGATGGACTGGGCATGCGTTTCGCCATTTTCCGCAACCGGAAGAATGTCGGAGTGGATGATCTGGGGCGACGCGGCACTCAGGAAGTGCGCATTGTCCCCGTAGTAGAAGGCAGCAAGCGAGGCGGCGTATTACAGACGGTAATCGCTGCAGTCCTGATTGTCGTTGGCGTCGTCACCGGGCAGCCCTGGCTTGTTCAAACGGGTATTGCGGTAGGGATCGGAGGTGTGATCCAGATGCTCAGCCCGCAGGCCAAGGGCTTGTCACAGAGCGGATCGCCCGAGAACCTTCCTTCCTACGCCTTCGGCAGCGCGAAGAACACCACCGCCAGCGGTAACCCTGTCCCAATCTGCATCGGCAAGCGCCGCTGGGGCGGGGCGATTATCTCTGCCTCGATCGAGGCGCAAGACAAGGCTTAGGGCCAATTCAGCAAACCAGCCGCCTCCGGGCGGTTTTTTATTGCCCGGAGGAAAGTATGGGCGCAGCAGCTCATCTGAAAATCACTGGCGCCAAGGGCGGCGAGAGCAAACCGAAGACTCCCGTTGAGGCTCCTGACAGCCTGCAATCGACGAACGTCGCTAAGATTCTGATCGCCGTGGGCGAGGGCGAGTTTGACGGCACTCCTACAGACCGCGACATCTACCTCGACAACACGCCGATCATGGATGCCAGCGGCAATGTGAACTTCCCTGGCGTGAAGTGGGAGTGGCGCCGCGGCACGATCGAGCAAGACTATATCCAAGGCATTCCTGCCGTGGAGAACGAGACCACCGTTGGTGTCGAGCTGCGCAGTGACAATCCGTTCAGTCGTGCCCTGAGCGACACCCAGCTCTCCGCCGTGCGTGTTCGCATGTCCTGGCCGCGCCTTGCTCAGCAGGACAGCAACGGCAACACCAATGGTTACCGCATCGAGTACGCCATCGATATCGCCACCGACGGCGGCGCCTATGTCGAGGCCCACCTTGGCGCCGTAGACGGCAAGACCACCAGCGGCTACCAGCGCTCCGTGCGCGTGGACCTGCCCAAGGCCACCTCGGGGTGGATGTTCCGCGTCCGCAGGATCACTCCGAACGCCAACAAGGGCACCATTGCCGACACGATGACCATCGCCGGCTACACCGAAATCATCGACGAAAAGCTGCGTTACCCGAACACAGCGCTGCTGTACATCGAGTTCGATGCGCAGCAGTTCCAGAATATTCCGGCGGTGACCGTCGACTGCAAGGCCAAGCGCTGGCCTGTGCCAAGCAACTATGACCCCATTGGACGCACCTATACGGGCGTGTGGGACGGCACCTTCAAGCAGGCCTGGACCAACAACCCGGCGTTTGTGACCTACGGTCTGTGCGTCGAGGACCGTTTTGGCCTGGGCAAACGCATCAAGCCGTGGATGGTCGACAAGTGGGAGATGTACCGCATCGCCCAGTACTGCGACCAGCAGGTGCCGAATGGGCAGGGCGGTCAGGAGCCGCGTTTCCTGTGCGACATGAATCTTCAGGGCCGCGCCGAAGCCTGGACCTTGCTGCGCGACCTCTCGGCGATTTACCGGGGCATGGTGTACTGGGCTCACGGCTCTCTTTTCATGCAGGCAGACATGCCGCGCGCCCAGGATATCGACTACGTATTCACCCGGGCCAATGTCATCGACGGGGAGTTCGTTTACGGCGGTGCCGAGCGTAACACGCACTACAGCCGGGCTCTGGTCAGCTACGACAACCCGGCCAACAACTATGACACCGATGTAATCCCGGTCACGGACAACGCTCTCCAGCGCCGGTACCGGGACCGGCCGGTGGAGATTTCAGCCATCGGCTGCACCCGTGCGTCCGAGGCCCAGCGCCGCGGTAAGTGGGCGCTGTTGAGTAACAGCCAGGACCGCACCGTCACATTCAAGACCGGCATGGAAGGGCGCATTCCGCTGCCTGGCTACGTCATTCCCGTCGCAGACGAGCTGGTTGCGGGCCGTCCAAACGGCGGTCGGATTTCGGCGGCTGCCGGCCGCGTTGTGACCTTGGACCGTGACACGCCGATCAAGGCTGGCGACCGGCTGATCTTGAACCTGCCGAACGGCACCGCCCAGGCACGCACGGTGCAGTCGGTGGCCGGCCGCGCGGTGACGGTAACCACCGCGTATGGCGTGCAGCCCGAGCCGGAACTGCAGTGGGCAATCGATTACCACGACCTGGCGGTGCAGCTGTTCCGGGTGCTGAAGACAACGCGCACCCAAGAGGGCGAGTACGAGATCACCGCGCTCGAGTTCAACCCGAGCAAGTTCGCGGCGATCGACACCGGCGCCAAGCTGGATGAGCGTCCGATCAGCGTGATCCCGGTGACAACCGTGCAGCCCCCGGCCAGCGTGACGCTGTCGTCCACCCACATGATCGACCAAGGCATAGCGGTCAGCACCATGACCATCGTCTGGCCGGCGGTGGATGGCGCTGTCGCCTACGACGTAGAGTGGCGCAAGGATAATGGCAACTGGGTGAGCATGCAGCGCACTGGGGCCGCTTCTGTCGACGTGGTCGGTATCTATGCTGGTGCCTACCTGGCGCGCGTCCGTGCGGTGAGCGCTTTCGACATCACTTCGGTCTGGAAAAGCTCTGTTCTCACTCAGCTCTCCGGAAAGGAAGGCCAGCCGCCATCGGTCACCTACCTCGAAGCTGAGAGCCTGCTATTCGGCATCGGCATTAAATGGGGCTTTCCAGCGGGTGCTGAAGACACGCAACGCACCGAATTATGGTACAGCGAGGGTGCAGATCTTAGCCTGACCACCAAGCTGGCTGACTTGGCGTACCCGCAGAATGAATATGTCATGCAGGGCCTACGTGCCGGGCAGCGCTTCTACTTCTGGGCGCGTCTGGTAGATCGGTCTGGCAACATCGGACCGTTTTATCCTGTCGAGGGGACGTACGTAACTGGCGCAGCCAGCGCCGATGCCGGGCCGATCCTTGAGCAGATCGCTGGCGAGATCCTCGAAAGCCACCTTGGTCAGCAGCTCACCGAGAAGATCGACCTTATAGATGGCAATGGCCCTGGATCGGTAAACGAGCGAGTTGAGGCGGCGCGTAGCGACCTGAGCGAGCAGGTTTCCGAGGTCAACAACGCAGTCGCGGCTGTACACAACTCGGTCACCGCCGTCCGCGACAACCTGCAGCAGCAAGTAAATGCGGTTGGCCAGGAGGTTGGTGCCGCCAAGGCCGACCTGCAGCAGAAAATCGACTCGGTATCCGTGCTGGCCGGCTCGCTGCCGTACAACAAAGACAAGACCTACACCACCAATCAGGGAGTGCTGGGGGCTGACGGCAAGCTGTACCAGGCGCTGAAAGCGGTACCGAAGAACACCCCGCCACCGAACGCGACCTACTGGACCGACGTTGGCCAGGCCATCGTCACGGCGGCCGGCACGGCTTCGCGTGTGTCCAAGGTCGAAACCGACGTATCCACGCTGGACGGCAAGGCCACGGCGCAAGCGACACAGATCGGTGGCTTGCAGTCGAGCCTCACCACCACCAACCAGAACGTGACCACCGCCCAGCAGGCAGCTGATGCGGCTAACACGCTGGCGGGCGGCAAGGGCAAGGTGATCATTCAGGCGTCAGCTCCTGCGGCCGCTGATCGCTTGGCCCAAAACCTGTGGATCGACACCACCAACAATGCGAACACGCCCAAGCGTTGGAACGGCACCACCTGGTTGGCGGTCACCGACAAAGCGGCGATCGATGCTGCGGCTGCGGCCCAGTCGGCGTTGTCTCAGGTTGCCTTGAAGGCCGATGCAACCGTGGTCAACAACGTGGCCACCCGGGTCAGTGAGGCCGAGGGCAAGCTGTCGTCTCAGGCTTCCCGCATGGATGGGATGCAGACCAGCATCGACGGCAAGGCCAGTTCTCAGTCGTTGCAGCAGGTCAGTAACCGCGTCACGGCCACCGAGCAAAAGGACGCGGCACAAGACCAGCAGCTTACGTCGCAGAGCCAGGTCCTGACCTCGCTCACCGACAGCGTGAGCAAGAAGGCCGAAGCGTCGACCGTTCAGGCCCTGAGCAATGAGGTCAACCAGCACGGCCAGAACCTCAGCGCGCAGGGACAGTCGCTGACCAAGATCAATGCGGCCTTGCCGCTGGTTGGCGGCGAGAACCTAGTCTACAACCCGTCGTTCGACACACCGGACCCCACCACACCCCTGGTGGCCGATGGCTGGTGGTATGACAGTGCGAGCGCTCCGGTTACCCGGGTGCCTTCGTTGGTCGTCTCTACCCTGGCCCCGGGCTTTGCCCAGCGCCTTGACGTAGCAGGGCTGACATCGAGCACTTGGGCCCGAGTTTATGGCCGTGCCAATCGCCGGTTCAAGGTGGTGCCCGGCAAGACGTACACCGCTTCGGTGTACATGCGCGGCACCGCCGGCCTGCGTATTCTGCCGCAGGTGTATGGCGTCAGCGACGCCGGCGTCAGCAGCAATTCGTGGGCCGGTGTTCGTGTCGATGCCAGCGATACGTGGGCGCGCCTCTCGGTCACGTTCACCGCTGACGCCAATACCGCGCAAATCTACCCGGCGTTTGTGGTGTATGGCGGCGCGTCTGCCTCTGCCGGCTTTATCGAGGGCGACCAATACCAGATCGAGGAGGGCGCGCTGGCCACCGGGTGGCGCGACAACGGTCAGGTCAACAGTGGCAATCAGGCGTCGACCGCGACAGCGGTGGAAGCGTTGAATGCCAAGGTGACCCAGCAGGGTACGGACTTAGCTAGTACGTCGAGCAAGACCACCAGCCTGGAAAACAGCCTGAACACCACCAACGGCAACGTGACGGCGGCGCAGGCAGCGGCGCAGAACGCGGCCGCGCTGGCAGGCAGCAAGGGCAAGGTCATCGTGCAGGCTGCTGCGCCCGACGTGGTGGATCGTGTTGCACAAAACCTGTGGATCGACACCACGGGCAACGCCAATACGCCCAAACGTTGGAACGGCACGACCTGGCATGTGGTGACGGACAAGGTGGCCACCGATGCGGCGGCAGCGGCGCAGTCGGCGCTGTCACAAGTGGCACTCAAGGCAGACGCTTCGGCGCTGCAGACGCTGGGGTCGACCGTATCCCAGCAGGGCCAGCAGGTTACGGCCAACGGACAGGCGTTGATCAGCATCAACGCCAACCTGGCTCAGAGCCTGGACAACAACCCGGCCAAGATCTACCAGAGCGTTTTCTCTGACGCATCGCTTGATAAATGGATTTCCACCAACAGTGGTGCAGGCGCGTCAGCTTCGTTTTCCAACGTTGCAGGCAATACCAGCGGCGCTACGCTGACGCTGAGTGGGGGAGCCAACAATGCCAGCTGGTGGGGCGCTTCGACCCGGAAAATCCGCTTCGACCCTGAGCGGCTGTACAAGCTTACGGTGCGCATTCAACAACTGACCCCGGGCAATGGAAGCCCGGTTACCTATGCCGGACTTGATGGCTTTGCCGAAGACGGTGTAACTCGTTTAAACAACCTCGGTAATGTGGGCATTGGTTCTTCGCATTATGTGGTTATAAACGGGCGGCCGCAGCCGGTGGGCGAGTGGGTTACTCATACGGCCTATGTCAAAGGTCACACCGTCGGCAGCGAGGGTGGTGGGGCGGGTGCGGGAACACTGGCCGATCCCAAGCGGATGAAGTCCGGCGTGGCTTGGGTATCCCCGATGATGATCGCGGGTTATAGCGGTATTGGTGGTGAGCTGGCGGTGGACTTCTTCACCATCGAAGATGTTACCGAGCAGGCCCAGATCGATAACAACGCCTTGGCCACCAGTGCGCTGACTGGCCGTGTCTCTTTGACTGAACAAGGGCTGACCAGCGCTTCAAACCAATTGACCGAGCTGAACAACAGTATTGGCGATGTCGGTGGCGAGAACCTGGTCTACAACTCGTCTTTTGAGGAAGAAGATCCCGGTACACCAGGGATCGGCAACGGTTGGTGGTATGACGGCAGCGCCGGTACACGGGCACCGAGTCTGGTTCCCTCAACGGTGGCACCGGGCATTGCACAGCGTCTCGATATTACTGGGCTCTCGCCAAGTACCTGGGCGCGTGTTTACGTCAAGCAAAGCATGCGGTTCAAGGTCACTCCCGGGAAAACCTACACGGCGTCCGTCTACGTGCGGGGCACCCCAGGGCTACGCGTGCTCGCTCAGGTCTACAACCTGAACGCCGCCGGCAGCAACACGGCTTCGTGGGGGTCGGTCCGGCAGGATGCCACATTGGAGTGGGCGCGCCTGGTTGTGACCTTCGTTGCCACCTCCGACACCGTCCTGCTGTATCCGTCGATAGTGGTGTACGGCGGCGCCAGTGTTACAGGTGGTTTTATCGAGGCTGACCAGTACCAAGTGGAGCAAGGCACTCGTGCAAGCGGGTGGCGAGACAACAGGCTGGTCAACGCTGCGATCAACAGTGCGACCTCGAAAGCGGTCGATAACTTGACGTCGGTCGTCAACCAGCAGGGCGGCACGCTGAGCAGCGTCACCGGGAGGACTACAACGCTTGAGAACAGCTTGACCACCACCAACCAGAACGTGACTACTGCTCAACAGGCCGCCGATGCGGCAAACACGCTGGCGGGTGGCAAAGGCAAGGTGATCATTCAGGCGTCAGCCCCTGCGGCCGCTGATCGATTGGCGCAAAACCTGTGGATCGACACAACCAACAATGCGAATACGCCTAAACGCTGGAGCGGTAGTGCCTGGGTCGCGGTCACGGACAAGGCGGCCACCGATGCGGCTGCGGCGGCAGCCAATGCGTTGTCGGTTGCCCAGGGCAAAGCTGATGCATCGGTGGTGCAGGGTATTAACTCGCGGGTGACGGACGCCGAGGGCAAGCTGACCTCGCAGGGTCAGGCGATCACGGCCATGGACAACAGCCTAACGGTGACCAACCAAAACGCCACGACCGCGCAGCAGGCGGCACAAGCGGCGGCTGATTCGGCAGGGACCAAGGGCAAGGTGCTGTACCAGTCTGCTGCCCCGGCGGTGGCGGATCGCCTTGGCCAGAACTTGTGGATCGATACCACCAACAACGCCAACACGCCGAAACGGTGGAGCGGCAGCGCTTGGGTGGCGGTCACCGACAAAGCGGCTACCGATGCTGCGGCCGCTGCGCAGTCGGCGCTCACTCAGGTTGCCACCAAAGCCGAGGCATCCGCGCTGCAAACCCTTACCAACCGTGTTGCTGCAGCTGAGGGGGTTAACACCAGCCAGTCCGCAAGCCTGATCGACTTGAGCAACAATGTCGGTGCAATCCAGAGCGGCCTGGGCGCATCCGGGCTCGACCCAGCTCCCGGGGCCTACTGGCAGTTCGATGCCGGCGCCGAAGGATTGGTGGGTGTCAATGCAAATACTGCAGTGTCTGGAGGCTCGCTGCGCCTGACGCCGACCAGCACCAATCCGCAGTTGCTGACCAGTAGCGGGGCGCTCACCTTGAGTATTCCCGGTGCTCAATACACCAAGGTGCGCGTAGGGTTAACGCGCCGCGGCGGTGCAGCCACGTCGTGGACGGGGACACTTTACTACTCAACGACTACCCACGGCATTTTGTCTGCCTATCGAGCCAGTGCGGCTAACCCGAACATCGCGGTGGGCCAGTCAGCTGTTGTTGAGTGGGACATGGCCAATCTGGCTGTCGGCGGCACGGACTGGTTGGATAGCACCATCGGCCGGTTGCGGTTCGACTTCGCCAATTCGCTCGATTCTGTGTGGGATGTTGATTGGATCGCAGTCGGCCGTGTCGGGCCGTCGGCGTCGAGCCGCGTGGTTGAGTCGCTGACTTCGACGGTCACCCAGCAGGGCGACAAGCTGACGGCAGAGGCGCAGCGCATCGATGGGCTGTACACATCGGTTGGCAGCGCCCAGGCAGCGATCCAGAACGAGATAACTGCGCGAACCAACGCCGACTCGGCACTCAGCCAGCAGATCCAGACCACGCAATCGTCCTTGGGGGACACGAATGCGTCAGTGCAGCGAGTGAGCTCGACGCTGACTCAGCTTAATGCCGTGGCAAATGCGTCAGAGGTCGTGAAGGTCCAGATGACCGCCAACGGTATTCGGCACGTCGCCGGGTTCGGCCTGAGCATCGACAACTCCAAAGGTGCGGTTCAATCCACGTTTGCGATCCTGGCCGGCAGGTTTGCGATTCTCAACCCTTCTGGCGATGCAGTTTCAAGCCCGTTTGCGGTGGTCGGCAACCAGACGTTCATCAGTGATGCGTATATCCGGGACGCAAGTATCGGAAATGCCAAGATCACGAATGCTGCCATCACTACCGCGAAGATCGGTGAGGCGGAGGTGGACACGCTGCGTATTCGGGGTAACGCAGTGACCATTCCGGTGGGTGCATTCGCATCTGCCAGCTCCGTCAGCGTGACGGTAACGCTCGACGGTAATTACCCCGTGTTTTTGCTCGGATCGCTTACGCAAACCTATTACTCGGACATCTCGATGACCAGGAACGGGGTTGCGCTGTGGGTCGAGCGACCGCAAGGGAGCAGCATCGCCAGCCGCGGAGTGATGGATTACCCAGGGCCAGGCACGCACACCTACACCCTTTCCTCAAACCACGCCGGTAACACTAACGGCGCCTCGATTCTTGCGGTGGTATGCAAACGATGAACAGATTGACCTTGGATGGGGACGATCCGTATGAGGTCGTCTCGTACTTTGTTACGGACCAGCAGAATGTGGTTATTCAGTCGGGCACTTCCCAGCGCCTGCACCTGAATGACCATGCCCTGGACGGCGTATTGCACCTTGGCACGGCGCCGCAGGGACGCTTCAAGTACATCGACGGCGAGTTTGAGCCCTACGCGCCCGCTGTCAGTTATGACCTGGCGCGCCGGGACGGGTACCCGCCTATTGAGGATCAATTGGACATGCTTTGGCACGCCATGGATCAAGGCGCGATGCCCAAGGCTGAGCCTTTCTACACGACCCTGCAGAGGGTCAAACAGCAACACCCCAAAGCCTGAAGGTTTCACAAAACCCCATGCCCGCCGTTGAGCGGGCTTCTTTTTATCTGGAGAAAACCCATGCCATTTGTCGCCATCAACCTGAGCAATGACTACGAAGTCGCCAACAAAACCCGCTACGCCACCCAGGAGGAGGCTGACGCCCGTGCCCGCGAGATCCTGACCCAGTTCCCGGCCGCCCAGGTCTGTGTCGCGCAGGTACTGAAGGACTATACCGCCAAGGTCTCCATCAGCGCGAAAGATCCGGCAGAGCCAGCACCGGAGCCTGGGGCGCCTGCTGCCTGACGGCATTCGCAACCACCCAATGCCCGCTTTGTGCGGGCTTTTTTTCGCCTGGAGAAATCCCATGACCGCACGCGGTGTTCGCAACAAAAACCCCGGCAATATCGATTACAACCCCCGCAACGACTGGCAGGGCCAGATCGGCAAGGAGCCCGGCGGCCGCTTCGCCGTCTTCGACACCCCGGAAAACGGCATCCGCGCGCTGGGCAAGCTGCTGATCAACTACCGCAGCAAAGACGGCATGCCCGGTGTGGGCGGGAAGGGCATTGATACGGTGCTCGAAACCATCAACCGATGGGCGCCTAGCAACGAGAACGACACCCAAGCCTACGCCTCGACCGTGGCCAAGCGCCTGGGCGTGCGTACCACCGACCCGATCAATATCAAGGACCCGGCCACGCTGCGCGGCATGGTGGTCAGCATCATCATCCACGAGAACGGCGGTAACCCATACGCGCCGACGATCATTGATGAAGGCGTTCGGCGGGCGCTGGCATGACCTGGCGGGCCGCGGTGCCCACCTGGTGCTGGTGGCTGATTGCCTTGGCTATGGTGGCTGGAGGCCAGGAAATCCGCGTGGGAGCGGGAAAGGCTGAGGCGGCCGCCGCCCGCGGTGAAACCGCATCTGCGCGCGCCGAGCTTTCCGACTACCGCCTTGAGGTATCCGAGCGCGACCGGCGCACTGCCGCCCAAGCCAGAGCAGTAGAACAGCGCCGCCAGGCTTTGGCGGACGAGGAGGGTGCGAGTGCACGACAGAAACTGGAACTGGCCCAAGGCCGCGCCGCTGCTGCTGAGTCTGCTGCTGGCGGGCTGCGCGGGGAAATCGCTCGACTGCGCGCCGGCCGAGCAGCAACCTGCGACTCCATCGCTGCCCAGCAGCGCCAGGCAGGAACCTCTGCCGTCGTGGTGCTCGGGGGATTGCTTGAAGAGTCTGACCGAATGGCGGGAGACCTCGCGGCAGCGCTTGAGCGAAGCCGAATAGCCGGGCTGGCGTGTGAGTCGATCTATAATGGCCTGACCAAGTGAGCAGGGCATCGAAGTGGACAAGCGGACGTTTATCGGAATGGTCGAGGCTGGCGAGCCGCTGATTCAGCAGGCGATCGACGCCATGCGCGAGTATCACCAGGCCCAGGATCGCGGCGCGCCGGTACATGAGGTGGAGCGCCTGCGCCAGCTGGCCGAGTCGCTGTTCCAGGTCGTGTCGGATTATCAGCTTCGTGTCGTGGCCAAGGCCCGAGGCAAGGAGTTGCCACCGCTGCATTAGGCCGCCGGTCGGTCGTTGCCTGAAGTGCTAATGGGTTATACGATACTGTCTATTTATACAGTATTGGTGCCACATGTACTTCCTTCTCGTTCGACGCCGCGAGCATGGCGTGGCCTTACCCTCCGACCGTCTACGGAAAGTCCAGCCACTCCGTGCGGACGTCCACATCGGTGATCACCACAGCGAGCCCCTGGGGCGTGTGTCGACTCAGGCCTGGGTGTTCAACCCTACACCTGGACCGGACATCATTCCGCGCCTGCACGACGCTAAGGTCAACGGCATGGCCCAGCTCGGCATTAACATCAACGGGGTGGAGGAAATCGACGGCGTGCTGTACGCGCAGTCCTGGTGGTGCAGGGCAGAATGATGAGTGGGCTGCCACAGACCTGGCTGGCCGAACTGGGCGACTACGTTGCCCTGGTAACCGATCCTGATGGGCGTGCTGCGGTGCTCAGTGAGATGGCCTACGCCGCTCACCGGCGCCTGGATGTCGATGACAATGACCTGGTCGACATGCTCGAGCTTGCCGAGGCGGGCAGGATGTGGGCGCTGATGGAGCACGAGGAGGCCTGGGCTATCGGTCTCTTCGGCGATTACGAGCCTGACCACCATGGCGGGTACCAGGTGATCAAGGGTGCCGGAAAACGGCACAGCTGTGAGTAGCCATATAAAGGAAGGAAAACGGTCGGCAGAACGCCGAGGGCTGGAATAGCTGCGTTGTCATAAAGCTGGCATTATCGAGCCATTCAGGCCCCAATAGGACCTAAAGGATGACTTTCCGAAACGATGCAGCCCCCGTGGTTAAAGGGCTGCAAATTAGTCACGCAAGCTTTTGCAACTGGATCCGCTACAAGCACCTGGTGCTGATCGACACCCTGGCGCGCACCCGCAACATGCACGCAACCGCCACGCGCATGAACCTCAGTCAGCCGGCCCTGAGCAAGATGCTGCGCGATCTCGAAGAGCAGTTCGGCTTTGCCCTGTTCGAGCGCCTGCCACGCAGCATGCCGCCCACTGAGCTGGGTGAATATGTGGTGCGTTATGCCCAGGGTGCGTTAGCCGAGTCGCAGCAATTCGTCGACCAGGTCAACCGCCTGCGCAACGGCGGGCACGGTTTTATCCGCGTCGGCGGCATCTTTGCCGCCACTGCACTGGTCCTGCCGCAGGCCATCGCTGCGATCAAGGCGCGCAGCCCGCTGTTGTCGATTGAAGTGGTAGAGCATTCCAGTGATCACCTGCTGACCATGCTCGAGCAGAACAAGCTCGACATCATGATTGGCCGCTTTACCGAAGAGCGCTTCAGCCAGTTGTTCGACTTCCAGCCTCTGGAGCCCGAACCGTTCAGCCTGGTGGTCAACAGCGAGCACCCGCTTAACCAGCTGGAAAGCCCGCCCCTGGCGGCGTTGGGCGACTGGCCGTGGGTGTTGTACCCGGTGGGCACGCCGATTCGCAACCGCCTGGAGCAGGCCTTCCGGGTGGCGGGTATCGCCACGCCGGCTGACAGCGTCGAGACCATCTCCATGCCGATGTTCCTGCAGTTACTGCAGTCGGCTCCGATGATTGCCATGTTGCCGCGCTCGATGGTTGCCGCGCAGCTGGCCAGCGGGCAGTTCAGGGAGTTGCGCAGCCCCTTGCACGTACCCGCCCTGGAGTATGGCGTGGTTACCCGCAAGGATGAACCGCTGAGCGCTTCGGCCCGGGCGTTTGTCGAGATTTTGCTGGAGGGCGCCAGGCAGCGACAAAAGGAAGGTACGGCTGCAACCGCCTCGGGCAAGGCCTGATGGTTCAGGCGCTCCCACAGGGTGTGTGCAGGCCTGAGTAATTCGAGGCAGGCTTTTAGACGATCAGGGATCACCGCCCGATTACAACTTTTGATAACCACTGGTTATCGCTTGATCGGATCATCTCATTGGGAATGCTGCCCAAGGCTTCTTACAGTGGCAACAGCCATAACAAGAAGCTCGCTGCACTACCCTGAGAGGTCCCATGCAACTGATTGCCAAGTCCGGTGACCTTGCCGTCATCCGCCTCAACCCGCTGGACAATGTGCTCATCGCCCGCCAGGCCTTGCCGCAAGGCCTGCATCTGGATACCGAGGCGATTACCGTGCGTCAGCCGATTCCTTCGGGCCACAAACTCGCGACCGAACGCGTGGAGCAGGGCCAGCCGCTACGCCGCTACGGGCAGATTATCGGTTTTGCTTCGCAGGCCATTGATGCCGGCGACCACGTGCATGTGCACAACGTACAGATGGGTGATTTTGCTCGCGACTATGCCTTTGGTGTCGACACGCGCAGCTTGCCGGGTAGCGAAGCAGTGTTCCAGGGCATCGTGCGCGCCGATGGGCGTGTTGCCACCCGTAATTACATCGGCATTCTCACCTCGGTGAACTGCTCGGCGACCGTGGCCCGGGCTGTGGCCGACCACTTCCGCCGTGACATTCACCCCGAGGTGCTGGCCGACTACCCGAACATCGACGGCGTGGTCGCCTTGACCCACGGTGCCGGTTGCGCAGTGGACCCCAGCGGGGAAGCCCTTGGCCTGCTGCGCCGTACCCTGGGCGGGTACGCCGTGCACCCCAACTTTGCTGCGGTACTGATCATTGGCCTGGGCTGCGAAACCAACCAGATCGAAAGCCTGCTGGAAACCCAGGGGCTGCAAGCCAGTGCGCAGCTGCGTGCCTTCACCATCCAGGGCATCGGCGGCACGTCGAAAACCATCGCTGCCGGCATCGAGCAGATCCGCAGCCTGCTGGCCGAGGCCAACCATGTCCAGCGCCAACCGGTCAGCGCACGGCACCTGGTGGTCGGCCTGCAATGTGGCGGCTCAGATGGCTACTCCGGCATTACCGCCAACCCGGCACTGGGCAACGCGGTCGACCGTCTGGTGGCGGCCGGTGGTACGGCGATCCTGTCCGAAACCCCGGAAATCTACGGCGCCGAGCACTTGCTGACCCGCCGCGCGGTCACCCGTGAGGTCGGCGAAAAGCTGGTGGCGCGCATCCGCTGGTGGGAAGACTACTGCCAGCGCATGAACGCCGAGCTGAACAACAACCCTTCAGCCGGCAACAAGGCCGGGGGCCTGACCACCATCCTCGAAAAGTCGCTGGGCGCAGTGGCCAAGGCGGGCTCCAGCAACCTGGTCGATGTGTACCAGTACGCCGAAGCTGTGCGTGCCCAAGGCCTGGTGTTCATGGATACCCCCGGTTACGACCCGGTCTCGGCCACCGGCCAGGTGGCCGGCGGGGCTAACCTGATCGCCTTCACCACCGGGCGCGGCTCGGCTTACGGCTGTGCTCCGGCACCGTCGATCAAGCTGGCAACCAACAACCGGGTGTTCGAACACCAGCAAGAGGACATGGACGTCAACTGCGGCGGCATTGCCGACGGCTCCACCACTATCGAAGAGCGTGGTGCGTACATTTTCGAACAGATGTTGCGCATTGCTTCCGGGGAACGCAGCAAGAGCGAACAGCACGGGTATGGGCAGAACGAGTTCGTGCCCTGGCAGATCGGTGCAGTGACCTGATTGACCGCTTCTGTTCCGCCTACGAGATGACACCCATGACTCAAGCCACACATTTCAACGTGCGAGCGCTCACCACCTTTGTCGAGCAACTGTTCGAAAAGGCCGGCGCCGATGCCGAAGTCGCCCAGGTGGTGACCCAGGTACTGCTCGAGGGTGAACTGCTCGGGCACCGCACCCACGGCCTGAACCTGGTCAGCCGCTACATCGGCGGCATGCTGGAAGGAACGGTCAAGGCCCGTGCGCAGGCACTGGAACAGGTGTCGCACAGTGACGTCTCCAGCGTGTTCGATGGCCACTACCTGCTGGGGCCTTACTGCGTCAGCCGTGCGCTGGATTGTGCGGCAAAGGGGGCGACTGCGCAGGGCATCGGTATTGCGGTGGTGCGCCGTGCTTCGCACATCGGCTGCCTGGCCGCCTATCTCAAGCCCTATACCGACCGGGGCCTGGTGGGGAACAGGGCATGACCCTCTCGCCTGAACTGCTGGCGGACCTCGACCGCCTGGCCGGCCAACTGCAACTGCCGGCACTCTCCCAATAATGCACACCAAGGGTACACAGATGACTGATCGATCGAACGCCAATCAACCGCTGTCGCTGAACCAGAACGCCAGTGTCTTCGAGAGCGGGAGCTGGGTAGGGCGGGTCTGGCTGGCGGACCAGGGCCCGGCGGTGGTGCTGGTGAAAGCAGGCGCCGTCTACGATATCAGCAGCCACGTGGCGACTGTTTCGGCCCTGCTGGAAGTGACCGACCCGGTGGCCTATCTGCGCGCCTTGCCGCTGGCCGAGCCACTGGTTGCGCTATCGGTGTTGCTGGACAACAGCGATCCGAGCCAGCGCGACCCCAGTCAGCCATGGCTGCTGGCACCCATCGACCTGCAGGCGGTGAAGGCCGCAGGTGTGACCTTTGCGACCAGCTTGCTGGAACGTGTGGTCGAAGAGCAGGCCAAGGGCGACCCGGCCAAGGCCGATGCAATCCGTGACACCTTGGTCAGCCGCATCGGCGCCGACCTGTCGCAGATCGTGCCCGGCTCCGCCCAGGCCGAAGCGCTACGCAAAGTGCTGGTGGAGCAGGGCCTGTGGTCGCAATACCTGGAGGTGGGCATCGGCCCGGATGCCGAAGTGTTCACCAAGGCCCAGCCGCTGTCGGCGGTTGGCCACGGTGCCGCTATCGGCATCCACCCCAAGTCCAGCTGGAACAACCCAGAGCCGGAAGTGGTGCTGGCGGTGTCCAGTGATGGCCGCATCAAGGGCGCGATGCTTGGCAACGACGTCAACCTGCGCGACTTCGAAGGGCGTAGCGCCTTGCTGCTGTCCAAGGCTAAGGACAACAACGCCTCTACCGCCCTGGGCCCGCTGCTGCGCCTGTTTGACGAAAGCTTCGGCCTTGACGATGTGCGCAACGCCGAAGTGGACCTGCGTGTTGAAGGCGAAGACGGCTTCATCCTGTCTGGCCGCAGTTCCATGCGCCAGATCAGCCGCGACCCGCAAGACCTGGTGCAGCAAACCCTCAACGAAAACCATCAGTACCCCGACGGCATGGTGCTGTTCCTGGGCACCCTGTTCGCCCCCAAGCAGGACCGCGACCAGCCAGGCAATGGCTTTACTCACAAGCCGGGCGACGTGGTGACCATCAGCAACCCGCAACTGGGCACTCTGTGCAACCGGGTGACCACCAGCGACCAGGCACCGCAGTGGGCGTTTGGCCTGCGCGCGTTGATCGACAACCTTGGCCGGCGTGGCCTGCTGGAGGTCGCAGCCACCGCCCGCCAGCCCTGAACAACACGCTGCGCCAGGGAGGGGCGCAGCACGCTCGATGGATCGCCAAGGCGCTGACAGCGCGGCAACAATAATAATAAAAGGGCGACACATGAACCCTATGAAGAAGTACCAGCGCAGTACTCGGGTTCGTTCACCACGGCGTTCATGATCAGCGCGGGGGTGGCACTGTGCTCGGCGGTGGCGTACTTCCTGCTGCTGCAGGCGCCGATTGGCAGTGAAGGACGCGGCAGGGGAGAGGGTCCCGGCAACCAAGTAACCCGGAAACGTCACGTAATCCCTGTAGGAGCGTCAATGGACTGACCCACGGCTCTTGTCAGGCACGTTTATCTGTATGTATAAACAGTGCCTGATACCGCAATCTGACTTCAGCCCGTGATCGCCCATTCTGTCGACGACCCTTTCTATTACCTGCACAACTTCCGCCAGGTAGTGCTGTGGGTCGAACAACGCTACCAGGACCTGCTCGATGAGCAGGAACTGGCTTTCATCCGTGCCTTCAGCCAACTGCAGGCGCCAGCCCAGGCCTTGATGGTGCGCATGGTCATGCGCAAAGGCGAGTTGTTTCGCAGCGACCGGCTCGACTACGCCGAAATCGGCGACAGCGCGCTGGCGCTGCAGCCGTTGCAGGTTCTTGGCTGGGTGCGGGAACCCGAGCAACTGGAACTGGAGCAGCTGTTTGCCTTGCTGCGCAAGGAGGAGCTGGCCCGCTGCTTCGCCCGGCAACTGAGCCGCCCGCGGGCCGCCAAGCATGAGTTGTTGGCACAGCTGCAGCCTTTGGAGCTGGCGGCCCGATCACTGCTCGAGTGGTTCCCGGACAGCGAGGTGCGCATTCTCCAGTGGTGCTTGCAGCCCCTGTGCGACCGTATCCGGTTGTTGTTCTTTGGCAACCTTTACCAGGACTGGTCAGATTTCGTCCTGGCCGACCTTGGCCTGTTGCGCTACGAGCAAGTACCGTTCAGCACAGATTCCCGCGCCTTGCAGCAACGTGACGATATCGACCTGGCCATGGCTTTGCATCAGTGCGCCGAGCGCCTGGAGCAGGGCGGCGATCCAGTGCCGATCCTGGCGACTCTACAAGGCCTGCACAGCGAGAACCCTTGGTTGGCCAGGCGCCATGCGCGCCTGCAATTCGCCTTGGGCCAACAATGCGAGCGTCTGGGGGAGTGGGACCTGGCCATGGCCGTGTATGCGCAGTGCAACCATGCCCAGGCGCGCATTCGCCAGGTGCGTGTACTTGAGCGCACCGAACAGTGGCCCCATGCCCACGCGCTGGCACTGCAACTTGCTGCGGCACCAGCCAATGCACTGGAGGTGCAAGCACTCGAGCGCATGCTGCCACGCTTGGCGCGTAAGCTCGGCGGCCCGCCACAGCGGCGCCAGCGGGCCACGCCGCTGGAGCTGATCGAGCTCGAACTGCCCCGCGAGCACGCTGCGCTGGGTGTGGAGGAAGCCGTGCGACAACACCTGGCACAAGAAGGCGGCCAGGTGCATTACGTGGAGAACACGTTGCTCAACAGCCTGTTTGGCCTGTTGTGCTGGGAGGCTATCTTTGCGCCGGTGCCCGGCGCGTTTTTCAACCCGTTCCAGGCGGCGCCACAGGACCTGCATGACAGTGACTTCCAGCAACGGCGCAGTGCGCTGTTCGATTTTTGTCTGGGCCGGCTGGACGATGGCAGCCATCGCCAGGCGATACTCGACTGCTACAGGGGCAAGCAGGGCCTGCAGTCGCCGTTCGTGTTCTGGTCCATGCTCAGCGAGCAACTGCTGGAGCAGGCCCTGGCTTGCCTTCCGGCAGCCCAGCTGAAACAGTGCTTTCTGCGCCTGTTGCAGGATATTCGCAGCAACCGCGCGGGCATGCCCGACCTGATTCAGTTCTGGCCAGAGCAGGGCCGTTACCGCATGGTCGAGGTCAAGGGGCCCGGTGACCGCCTGCAGGACAACCAGTTGCGCTGGCTGGAATTCTGCAGGCAACACGGTCTGCCCGTTGCGGTGTGCCATGTGCGTTGGCGCGAAGCGCCATGAGCTACAGCATTGCGGTGCGTGCTCTGTGCGAGTTCAGCGCCAAGGTTGGCGACCTGGACCTGCGTTTCACGCCGTCGCCCAGCGCTCAGGAAGGCATCGAAGGGCATCAGCGGGTAGTGGCACGGAGGGCTGCGGGCTACGAGTCGGAAATCACCCTTGAAGGCCAATTCGAAACCCTCAAGGTGCGGGGCCGCGCCGACGGTTACGACCCTGGCAGCAACCGCCTGGAAGAGATCAAGACGCACCGTGGCGACTTGGCGCGTCAACCCGCCAATCACCGTCAGTTGCACTGGGCACAGGCCAAGGTCTATGGCTGGTTGATGTGCCAGGCACGACAACTGTCCGCCATTGAGGTGGCGCTGGTGTACCTGGACGTGGACAGCGATGAGCAGACACTGTTCAGTGAACACTATGAGTCCGCTGAATTGCGGGCCTTCTTCGAAACCCAGTGCCAGCGCTTTCTAGGCTGGGCCCAATTCCAGCAACGACGCCTGGCCGAACGTGACCAAGGCCTTCAGGCGCTGCGCTTCCCCTACCCACAGTTTCGCCAGGGCCAGCGGCAGCTGGCCGAAACCTTGTACAAGGCGGTAAGCACCGGGCGTTGCCTGATGGCCCAGGCCAGCACCGGCATTGGCAAGACCCTTGGTACGTTGTTCCCGCTGCTGAAAGCCATGGTGCCGCAGCAGCTGGACAAGCTGTTCTTTCTCACCGCCAAGACGCCGGGCCGGGCGCTGGCCCTCGATGCCATGCGTCAGATCACTGATGCTGCGCCACAACCTGCTTTGCGCACACTGGAGTTGATTGCCCGCGACAAGGCCTGCGAGTACCTGGACAAAGCCTGTCATGGCGAGTCCTGCCCATTGGCCGCTGGCTTCTACGACCGCTTGCCGGCAGCGCGTGAGGCCGCCGCAACACTGCCGTTGCTCGACCGTGCCAACCTGCGCGAAGTGGCCTTGGCGCACCAGGTTTGCCCGTATTACCTGGGGCAGGAGATGGCGCGCTGGGTCGACGTGCTGGTCGCCGACTACAACTACTACTTTGATGCGCATGCCTTGCTGTTCGGCCTGACCCAGCTCAACCAGTGGCGCGTTGCGGTGCTGGTTGACGAAGCGCATAACCTGGTTGAGCGTGGTCGTGGCATGTACAGCGCCAGCCTTGACCAAGGGCAGCTGCTGGCCCTGCGTCAGCGCAAACCGCCCGGGCTGGTCAGCGCCCTTGACCGCCTGAACCGGCAGTGGAATGCGCTGTACAAAGAACAGCGTGCGCCGTACCAGGCCAGCGAGTCGCTGCCCGACGGGTTGTTGCGCGCCTTGCAGCAGTGCATCGGCCAGATTCAGGAGCAGATGAATCAGATGCCCGCGCACATGGACCCGCAGGTATTGCAGTTCTTCTATCAGGCCTTGCAGTTCAGCCGGGTTGCCGAGCTGTTCGATGAACACTTCCTGTTCGACATCAGCCAGCGCCAGGGCCCGCGCAAGCGCCGGCTGGCTACCCTGTGCCTGCGCAATGTCACCCCGGCGCGCCTGTTGGCCCCACGCATGCTGGCGGCGCGCAGTGTGACGCTGTTTTCCGCCACGTTGAGCCCGCGGCATTTCTACAGCGACTTGCTGGGTATGCCGGCCGATACCGCCTGGCTGGAAGTGGCTGCGCCGTTTCGCGCAGAGCAGCTGGAGGTACGGATTGCCAGCCAGGTGTCCACCCGCTACCAGCAGCGGCAAGCCTCTCTGGTACCGATCGTGGAGCTGATTGCCCAGCAGTATGAGCACATGCCGGGTAACTACCTGGCATTCTTCAGCAGCTTCGAATACCTGCAGCAGGTGGCCGACCTGTTGGCCGAGCGGCATGGGCAGATTCCCCTGTGGGCCCAGGCCCCGGGGATGGACGAGGCCGCCCGCCAGGCGTTTCTTGATCGATTTGTTGCCGACGGCCGGGGCGTTGGCTTTGCCGTATTGGGGGGGGCTTTCGGCGAAGGCGTGGATTTACCAGGTACCCGGCTGATCGGGGCGTTTGTCGCCACCCTGGGGTTGCCGCAGGTCAACCCGGTCAACGAGCAGTTCAAGCAACGCCTGGGTCGGCAATTTGGTGCGGGTTTTGACTACACCTATCTTTACCCGGGTGTGCGCAAAGTGATCCAGGCGGCTGGCCGGGTTATCCGTGGAGACCAGGACCGGGGCGTGCTGGTGCTGATAGATGAACGCTTCGCCGAGCCCCGGGTGCAGCAGATGTTTCCGGCATGGTGGCCCAAGGCTGCGCCGGCCAGCACGCCGGCTGATGACAAAAGCACGCTCCGATTGCGGTAAGATCACGAACCATGCCAGTTGCAAAGCCTTGTATATCAAGGTGATGGCACTTCACAGGGGCTTGATGGAATGCGCGCTTGGCATTCGTCAGGACTTGTTTTTATGTCGTTTCGACTTGCTTCAGGGTTTGCCAGTTTCACGACCGGCCGCCGCTTCGCTACAGGGTTCACGTTTTGTCCGATCTCCCCAAAAATCCGCTGCTGCAGTACATGGACCGCCTGGCCCCCTCCAGCCAGCAAACCATGCGCTACATCCTTCAGGACGCTGCCGACCGGCTTGGCTTTGTCGACTGCAATGTCGTCGACGTGCCTTGGCATCGGCTAGAGCCGGGCCATGTGATTGCCTTGGTGTCGGCCCTGCGTGCCGACGGTTATGCGCCAAACAGTTCGTCTTTGTATGTCAACGCCATTCGTGGGGTGATGAACGAGGCCTGGCGTCAGGGCCTGATCGACCATGAGCAGTTGCTGCGCATTCGTGAGGTCAAACCGGCCACCGGCAGCCGCCTGCCGCCAGGGCGCAACCTGCGCCGCAGCCTGATTCGCGAACTGATGGAGGTGTGCGCATCCGACCCTCGGCCGCAAGGCGTGCGCGACGCGGCGATCATCGCCTTGCTCTATGGCACCGGCATGCGCAAGTCAGAGTCGGTGGACATCGACCTGGCCCAGGTCGATTTCCAGGCGCGCAGCCTGCAGGTGGTGGGCAAGGGCAACCACCAACTGATCAAGTACGCCCCGCCATGGGCGTTCGAGAAGCTGCAGGCGTGGCTGGACTTGCGCCGTCAGGACCTGCCAGCAGGGGCAGAGGACGACCCGTTCCTGTTCAACCGCATCCGCCGCGGTAGCCACATCACCCGGGCGCGTATCACCAAGCATGCGATCTACTACATTGCCCGTCAGCGCGGTGCGCAAGTGGGGGTGAAAATCATGCCGCACGACTTCCGCCGGGCGTTCATCACCCGGGTGATCGAAGAGCATGATCTGTCGATTGCCCAGAAGCTGGCGCACCATGCCAATATCCAGACCACCGCCATTTATGACCGGCGTGACGACAACGAACGCCGGCGAGCGGTCGACCGCTTCGACTACTGAGTCCTTGTGTTTGCGGTCCATTCGCGGGACAAGCCCGCTCCCACAGGCTCCTCGCAGACCTTGAGTCCTGTGTAATACCTGTGGGAGCGGGCGCGCCCGCGAAGGGCTGCAAAGCAGCCCTATTTGCACGGATGTCGGCACTGAAACGGGGCCGACACGCGCCCCCGCTTTGTGCGCCATCTGCGCGCATGCCCGATGCCAGAGCGGCCACAGCTGAAGTTTCATCTGCCTTCACCTGCGGAGTTGGCCCGCAACCTGCTATATCCAGCCTGCGAATTTGATCGAGTGGTCAGGCCGCGCGCGCTAGCCATTGCCCGCGCCGGACCCTCTAAACGGCCAGCAGGCCACGGATTTCAGGGGCCGCAGGATGTCGCTCGCGGAGCAGATTGAACAACAACAAGACGATGCAGGCTGGAGTGCCCACCTGCAGTTGCGCTTTGTCAGGCGTGACGATGTGACCCGCCTTGGTGCGCGTCGGCATTTCGGACCTCTTTTGGTGCAGCGGCCCTTCTACCCGGAAGGTGCACCGTGCCATGTCTATGTGCTGCACCCGCCGGGTGGCATCGTCGCCGGCGACCGCCTTGATCTGGATATCCACCTGGAGCCCGACAGCCACGCGCTGCTGACCATGCCCGGTGCCAGTAAGTTCTACCGCAGCATCGGCCCGACCGCGCGGCTGACCCAGCGTTTTCAGCTGGCTGCAGGCAGCACACTGGAATGGTTGCCGCAGGACAGCATCTTCTTTTCTGGTGCCCGCGCCAGCCTCCACAGCCGCTTCACCCTCGAACCCGGGGCGCGCCTGCTGGCCTGGGAAACCCTGTGCCTGGGGCGCCCTGTCATGAACGAGCGTTTCGAGCAGGGCGCCCTGGACAGCTGTTTGCATATTGAACTACCCGACGACGTTGGCCTGCATGAACGCCTGCGTATCGAAGGCGGCCGCCTGGACAAGCTCGGTGGCCACCCGCTGCTCGCTACGTTCTGTGCAGCACCCGCCGACCAGGCGGTGCTGGAGCAGGTTCGCCCATTGCTCGATGAACTGGCCAACCCGGCCGGCGCGACCCTGTTGGGGTCGTTGCTGGTTATCCGTGTGCTTGACCATGACAACCAACACCTGCAACGCACCCTGCAACGCCTGTGGCATGTGCTGCGCCCGGCCGTCCTTGGCCTGCCAGCCTGCCCACCGCGTATCTGGGCTACCTGAGAGAGCGCCATGGAGCTTACCCCGAGAGAGAAAGACAAATTGCTGCTGTTCACCGCCGCATTGCTGGCAGAACGGCGCCTGGCCCGCGGCCTGAAGCTCAACTACCCGGAGGCCGTGGCGCTGATAAGTGCTGCCGTGCTCGAAGGCGCCCGCGATGGCCGCACCGTTGCCGAGCTGATGAGCCAAGGGCGCGAAGTGCTGACCCGCGAGCAGGTGATGCCCGGCATTGCCGAAATGCTCCACGACGTGCAGGTCGAAGCGACCTTCCCGGATGGCACCAAACTTGTGACCGTGCATGACCCCATCGTCTGAAACTGCCCAGGAGCCCCGCATGATCCCAGGTGAAATCCAGGTCGCCGCTGGCGACATCGAACTGAACAGCGGCCGGGAAACGGTCAGTGTCAGTGTGGCCAACCACGGCGACCGGCCGGTGCAGGTCGGCTCGCACTACCACTTCTACGAAGTCAACGAGGCGCTGGTGTTCGATCGTGCGCCAACCTTGGGCTTTCGCCTGGATATCCCGGCCGGCACCGCCGTGCGCTTCGAGCCTGGCCAGGCGCGCACTGTGCAACTGGTGGCCTACGCCGGCAAGCGTGAAGTCTATGGCTTCCAGGGCAAGGTGATGGGCCCGCTGGAGGGCAGGGTATGAGCCGTATTTCCCGCCAGGCCTATGCCGACATGTTCGGGCCCACCGTGGGCGACCGCGTGCGGCTGGCCGACACGGCATTGTGGGTAGAGGTGGAGAAGGACTACACAATCTACGGCGAAGAGGTGAAGTTTGGGGGCGGCAAGGTCATCCGCGACGGCATGGGGCAGGGCCAGATGCTGGCCGCTGAGGCCATGGACCTGGTGCTGACCAACGCGCTGATCATCGACCACTGGGGGATCGTCAAGGCCGACATCGGCATCAAGCACGGGCGTATCGCGGTGATCGGCAAGGCCGGGAACCCGGATGTGCAGCCGGGCGTCAACGTCCCGGTGGGCCCCGGTACCGAAGTGATCGCGGCCGAGGGCAAGATCGTGACGGCGGGGGGTGTCGATTCGCATATCCATTTCATCTGCCCGCAGCAGGTGGACGAGGCACTGAACAGCGGCGTCACGACCTTTATCGGCGGCGGCACCGGCCCGGCCACCGGCACCAATGCAACCACCTGCACGCCTGGCCCTTGGTACCTGGCGCGTATGCTACAGGCCGCCGACAGTCTGCCCATCAACATCGGTTTGCTGGGCAAGGGCAATGCCTCGCGGCCAGAAGCGCTGCGTGAGCAGATCGCGGCCGGTGCGGTGGGCCTCAAGCTGCATGAAGACTGGGGCTCGACCCCGGCGGCTATCGACTGCTGCCTGGGCGTTGCAGAGGAAATGGACGTCCAGGTGGCGATCCATACCGACACCCTCAACGAGTCCGGTTGCATCGAAGACACCCTGGCGGCCATCGGCGACCGGACCATCCACACCTTCCACACCGAAGGTGCCGGCGGTGGCCACGCGCCGGACATCATTCGCGCTGCGGGGCAGGCCAACGTGCTGCCATCCTCGACCAATCCGACCCTGCCGTACACGGTCAACACCGTGGACGAGCACCTGGACATGCTCATGGTCTGCCATCACCTGGACCCGAGCATTGCGGAGGACGTGGCCTTTGCCGAATCGCGCATCCGCCGCGAAACCATCGCTGCCGAGGACATCCTTCACGACATGGGTGCATTTGCCATGACCTCGTCCGACTCTCAGGCCATGGGCCGGGTCGGTGAAGTGGTGCTGCGCACCTGGCAGGTTGCCCACCAGATGAAACTGCGTCGTGGGCCTTTGGCGCCAGACATGGCCTACAGCGACAACTTCCGGGTCAAGCGCTACATCGCCAAGTACACCATCAACCCCGCGTTAACCCACGGCATCGGCCACGAAGTGGGTTCGGTGGAGGCGGGCAAGCTGGCCGACCTGGTGCTGTGGTCGCCGGCGTTCTTCGCGGTCAAGCCGGCCCTGGTGATCAAAGGCGGGATGATCGTCACCGCGCCCATGGGCGACATCAACGGCTCCATTCCCACACCGCAGCCGGTGCACTACCGGCCGATGTTCGGCGCCCTCGGCGCCGCACGGCATGCCACGCGCATGACCTTCCTGCCCCAGGCGGCAATGGAGCGCGGCCTGGCCGAGGAGCTGAACCTGCGCAGCCTGATTGGCGTGGTCAACGGCTGCCGCCGCGTGCGCAAGCCGGACATGGTCCACAACACCTTGCAGCCGCTGATCGAAGTCGATGCGCAGACCTACCAGGTGCGTGCCGACGGCGAATTGCTGGTCTGCGAGCCCGCCAGCGAACTGCCGCTGGCACAGCGTTATTTCCTGTTTTGAAGGAGCACCGATGATTGTCTTGACCCGCCGTATCACCGACCCCGGCACGCTTGCTGTAAGCGGCACCGTCACCCTGGACGTGGACAGCCGCATCAAGAGCCGCCTGCGGGTAACCCTGGACGATGGGCGCGAAGCCGGGCTCATGCTGGAGCGCGGCCACCTGTTGCGCGGGGGAGAGCTGCTTGCCGATGCTGACGGCAGCCAGTTGATCCGCGTACTGGCGGCGCCCGAAGCAGTGTCGACGGTGCGCTGCGCCGATCCACACCTGCTGGCTCGCGCGGCCTATCACCTGGGTAACCGCCACGTGCCCCTGCAGATCGAGCCTGGTCTGTTGCGCTTCCAGCACGACCATGTGCTGGGCGACATGCTGCGTGGCCTGGGCCTGACGGTAGAGGCCGAACAGGCACCGTTCGAACCTGAAGCGGGGGCCTACCAGAGCGCCCCGCATGGCCACAGCCATGCACACGGCAACGATCACCCGTTCGTACGCCTGCCTGCCCATTCCTGAACTGCCTTGGAGCAACCAATGAAAAAGACGCTCGCATTGTTTCTGCTGATGCTGGCCCTGCCAGCCTTCGCCCACCCTGGCCATGACAGCAACCCGCTGCAGGACGGCCTGTTGCACCCGCTGACCGGCCTTGACCATCTGCTGATGCTGCTGGGCACCGGGGTGCTCGCTGCATTGACCGGGCGCAGCCTGACGTTGCCCCTGGCAACCCTGGCGGCGATGTTTGGCGGCGCGGTGTGTGGCCACCTGTTTGGTGACATGCTGGGCATGGAAACCTTGATCGCCCTGTCGCTGCTGGTGGCTGCCGGGGCAGTGCTGCTGCCGAGCCGCCAGTTGCTGCTGGCCATGGCCATGCCGGTGTTCGCCTTGTTCCACGGCTGGGCTCATGGGGTGGAAGCCACGCCAAGCGCGTTCTGGCAATTCAGCGCAGGGTTTGTCGCGGTCAGCGGCTTGCTGCTGGCGGCGGGCTTTGCGGTCGGTTGCCTGTTGCGCCGCCACAGTGGCCTGCAGAAGGCCTTTGGCGGTGGCTTGCTGGCCGGCGCCGCGCTGGTGCTGGCCGGTTGATGGACAGCGACCTGGCATTGCTGCGCCTGCTGCAGCTGGCCAGCCCCGGCTTGCCGGTGGGGGGCTTTACCTACTCGCAAGGTCTGGAGTGGGCAGTCGAGGCGGGCTGGGTAAGGGGCGCGGACGGTTTTGCGGCCTGGCAGCGGGAGCAGGTCGACGACACCTTGGCCTGCCTCGACTGGCCGGTGCTGGCGCGTCTGTACCACGCTTGCCAGGGCGAGGATGCCGCGGCGTTCGCCCACTGGAGCCGTTTTCTGCTGGCCAACCGCGAGACCGCCGAGTTGCGCCTGGAAGAACAGCAGCGCGGCGCGGCGCTGGCCCGGCTGCTTGATGGCTGGCAATTGGGCCAGGCCCCGGCCTGGCGTGCCAGCCTTGAATTGACTCAACTGGGCGGCATGGCCTGGCTGGCTGCGCACTGGGCAATCCCGCTGCGCCCGCTGGCCCTCGGCTATGGCTTTGCCTGGCTGGAGGGCGCGGTAATGGCAGGAGTCAAGCTGGTGCCTTTCGGCCAGCAGGCTGCCCAGACCTTGCTGCGCGACCTGGGCACCGGCTTGCCGGCAGCCCTCGACCGGGCATTGGCCCTGGGCGATGACCAGCTCGGTGGCGGCCTGCCATTGCTGGCCATTGCGTCATCGCGTCACGAAACTCAATACACCCGTTTGTTCCGTTCCTGAGGACTGCCTTCATGCAAAGCTATCAACAACCCCTGCGCGTCGGTGTCGGCGGCCCGGTCGGTTCCGGCAAGACTGCACTGCTGGAAGCGCTGTGCAAGGCCATGCGCGACCATTACCAGATCGCCGTGGTCACCAACGACATCTACACCAAGGAAGACCAGCGCATCCTGACCGAGGCTGGCGCCCTGGAGCCGGAGCGCATTGTGGGCGTGGAAACGGGCGGCTGCCCGCATACGGCGATCCGCGAAGACGCCTCGATGAACCTGGCTGCCGTCGAGGCGCTGGCGCGCAAGTTTGGCAACCTTGAAGTGATTTTCGTCGAAAGCGGCGGTGACAACCTCAGCGCCACGTTCAGCCCGGAGCTCGCTGACCTGACCATTTACGTGATCGACGTGGCCGAAGGCGAGAAGATTCCGCGCAAGGGTGGGCCAGGCATTACCAAGTCGGACTTCCTGGTGATCAACAAGACCGACCTGGCGCCTTATGTAGGGGCTTCATTGGAAGTGATGGAGCGCGACACCCAGCGCATGCGCCCGCAGCGGCCGTGGACCTTCAGCAACCTGAAGAAGGGTGAGGGGTTGCAGGCAGTGATTGATTTCATTGTCGAGCGCGGGATGCTGGGTGTGCGTGGCTAATAGCGATATCCGTACTGCGCGGGCTCTTGCAGGAGCGGCCCTGTGTCGCGAAAGGGCCGCGAAGCGGCCCCGGCAGTATTCGCGTCCGCGCTGAAATCCTGGGGCTGCTTTGCAGCCCTTTCGCGACACAAGGCCGCTCCAGCAACGATTGCGTCTGGTTTGGTCAGTTGTGGCAGCAGTGTGGCTTGTCTGGCTGCCCTTCATAGCGGTCATGGTGCCGCACCCAGTCCATGGTCCCGCTTTCGTTGCGCCCCAGTGGCGCAATGTCCAGGAAGTTGTACGTGTTGACCAGAATGTCCAACCCGCGGGCGTAGGTGGAGTAGGTGTGGTACACGCTGCCGTCCGGTTCGCGGTAAAACGCACTCAAGCCGGGCAGTTCGCTTTCACTGCCGTCATACGGCGCATAGTTGTACTGCCGTTCACCCTCGCTGCCGACACTGACGCCAAAGTCCTCGTTGAAACCACTGCCCTGTGACGAGTACCAGGGAAACTGCCAGCCCATGCGCCGACGGAACGCCTGAAACTCGGCATACGGCGCTCGCGATACCGCCACCAGCGACACATCGTGGTGAGCAAGGTGCAGGTTGGCACCGTCAAAATGGTCGGCCAGGAACGAGCAGCCGGGGCAGCCTTCGCTCCAGCCCTCGGCGAACATGAAGTGGTAAAGCAACAGCTGGCTGCGCCCCGCAAACAGGTCGGCCAGGCTCAGTTCGCCGTCCGGCCCCTGGAACTGATAGTCGTGCTCGACCCTGACCCAGGGCAGGGCGCGACGGGCTGCTGCCAATGCGTCGCGGTGATGGGTAAAGGCTTTTTCGTGCAGCCACAGTTGCTGGCGGGCCGCCAGCCACTGGCTACGGGAAGCCACCGGATGCCTGCTTTCGCTTGTGCTCATGGTGCTGTCTCCACGCTGGGGGATTCACACACTAGACGAGCACGCTCTGTTCTATTCGACAGGCACCGGTGGCCATGCGATGAGCGGTACGTCGCTCAGCCCGAATGGGCGATATGCCCCTCGGCCAGTTCATCTTCTGCGTCATCTTCGCCGGGCAGCGCGGTGATCACGCTGAAGTCGCTGACTTCAACCTTGCCGCCGCCGTAGCCTAGCAAGTGAAAGGAAAACGCTTTGCGCTCGGTCGGGTTGTCAAAGCTGAACTCCATTTCCAGGGGGTCGTCGGCGGTGACCCTCAGTTCAGCAGGCAAGCCCAGCGGTACGTCCTGTTCCAGTTGCTTGGCCTTGAGCTGGATGTAGGCCACACGCTTGGGGTCCAGCGAGCGCACCTTGACCCGCACGCGGGTATGAGAGCCTCCCGGCATTTCCAGGTACTGGGCGCCGATCAGGTTATCGGCCCAGTCATCGTGAATGCGCTTGCGCAACTTGATCGGCGAAGGGCCGCCGAACTGGTAACGCAGGTTGAGCGGGGTTTGCAGCAGTGACTGGTCGAGCACCCCGGCCAGGGCGCCGATCTGCTGGCCCAGCAAGCTGTCACCCTGGCCCAGGTAGCGGGCCTGGTCGGCAATGAAACCCTCGCTGGCGTAACGCCGGCAGCGTTGCTGGAAGTCACACTCGGTGAAGACGCCCTGCCCGTCGTGGTAGCGCAGCATGCCGTTGGTGTAAGAAATCATCTCGCGGCCTGTGTCGTAGTCGCGGTACAGCGAACGGCCGCCAAGCGCCATGGGGATAGGCAGCGCAAAGTAGTCGAGCAGGGAAGTGGCCATATCGATATGGCCGTAGGTGCCGCGTTTGACAGGCGGCAACTGCGCCTGTTCTGGCGCCAGGGTGAGGTTGAAGCCCCAGGACGACGCCAGGCGCACGCCGTCGATGCCATGGGACTCGTCGGAGGTCACTACCACCAGGGTGTCTTTTAGCACGCCTTGGCGTTCGAGGTTGTCGAGGAAAGCCCCCAGCGCGTCGTCCAGGTAGGCAACCGCTGCCTGTTTTGGCGTGGCATAGCGCTCAAGGTACTCGGCTGGGGCGGAGTAAGGCTGGTGGGTACCCACCGTGAGCAGGGTCAGCATCCATGGCTTGTCCTGTTTCTGCAATTGGCCGACATAGTCCAGCGCCCCTTCGAAAAACGCCCGGTCATCCTTGCCCCACGGGAAGTCCAGGTAGTTCTTGTTGCGGAACCACTCCAGGCCATGCACCGAGTCGAAACCGATATGCGGCATGATGCGGTCCTTGGCCATGAAGCGCAGGCCGGCACCTTGCAGGTAGTGGGTGGTGAAGCCAGCCTGGCGCAGTTGCGCTGGCAGGCAGGCCTGGTTGCGTTCGTTCTGGGTCAGCAGCTCTACGCCTTTGGGCGTGCCGTTGGCCAGCTTGTCGTAATCACCACACAGCATCGCGTACAGGCCGCGGATGGTCTGGTGGGTATGCAGCACGTAGTCCGGGGTGTTCATGCCGCGCTCGGCCCATTGGCTGAGCTTGGGCATCAGGTCTTCGTCGAAGCGGCTGTGCAGGGCCTGGCGGTTGGGCCGCAGGTAGGCGCCGGGGATACCTTCCACCGTGATGACCAGCAGGTTGCGAGCGCTGCCTGGCCCGGCCAGTAGCCGCTGCCCGTTCAGGTCGGATTGGGTCAGGCCACTGCTGGCCAGCGGTGTGAAGGTTTGCGTGTGGCCCATCCAGCCTTCGACCGTGCGCTCCAGGCTGCCGACACCGGCTGACATCAGTTGGTGAGTGAGGTTGTACTGCCGCCACTGGTCGGCGTCGGTGGGTGCCAACTGCTGGCTGCCCCAGTGAGCACCGAACAGCAGCACTGGAATGGCCCATGCCTTGCGGGGCAGCGGCATGCTGCGTTGGGTACGGCCGCGCCAGACGGTGACCAGCCAGCCCAGAAGGCCGGCAGTAAGGGTCAGGGGCAGCCAGGGGTGCGCCAGGCCGCCACCTGTCGAATTTTCCATGAATTGCGGGTCGACCAGGTAGGTCAGGTCGGCGCTGGTTGGCAGCCGGCCTACCGCGCTAACCAGTTCGGCCGAGGCCACCCACAGCGCTGCCCAGGCCAGCAGCACCGGCAGGGCCAGCCACCATGGCCGACGGTGCAGCAGCAATACCAGCAGGCTGCCGAGGGCGAGGTCGGACAGGTAGCCGAGCGGGTTGGACCAGCCCAGCATGGCGCGCGTACCCAGTGGGATCACCAGTACCAAGGCTGCCAACGCGGCAAGCCGGGTACGCGGGTGGTCTGACAGGTTCTTCACAAAAACTTCCCTTTTGCCATTAAATCGTCATGCATCTGTGCTGGATGATAACAGGCCGGGGAAGGGAAAGCGGTTTGCTACAAGGCTGGTAACCAAAAGCCGGGCCCGCTAGCGCGGGCCTGGCCGAGGGCAAGCCTCAGAAGTAGTAAGGGAATTTCAGGCTGAAGGAAAAGTCGGGGGCATCGTCGGTCAGACCAATGGACAGGTTGGGTACGATGGTCAGGTTGTTGGTGGCGGCGAAGGTCAGGCCGATGTTGAAGTTGGCGGCGTTGTAGTCACTGTTGGAGATCGACTGCCAGTCGCCACCGTCCGGCTTGATCTTGCTCTTGCGGGCAAACTGGTCAGACACCGAGAACGACATGCTCATCTTCTCGTTCAGGGCAAAAGCGATACCGCCGCCAATTTGCCAGGAGTCGCCCAGCTTCACGTCACCCGGCACCTTGCTGTTGACCTGCGGGCTGATGTCGCTGAACGAGTCCTGCATGTTGTAGGTGTACGAGAGGCTGCCGAACAGCACCGCCGGGTCGAAGGTCTTGACCAGCGAGATGCCTGGCGTGATCGACCACACGCCGTTGCCGGTCGGCAGGCTGTCCGGGACGGACAGGTTGCTGTTGCCGTCCACTTCGCGCAGCTTGATGCCATAGGGGTCCTTGCCGGTCGGCGCCTTGACCCTCAGGGTGGCAACGGCGTCAGGCCAGGTTTCGTCCTCGTCGAGGAACTTATAGGCCACGCCAACGTTGATGTCGCCGATTTCCGGGTCGCGCGTGACGGTTGCATCGGAGGTACTGGCCCCGGCGCCTCCCGCACCGCCGGAAGAGTAAGTTGATTCGCGGTACACCACGGGGACGTTTATGTCGAACTGCCAGCGCTGCGCCAGGTTGTAGCGCGCGGTCATGTCCAGGGTCCAGTTGTCGGCCTTGATCCGGTCAAGGTTGATGCTGCCGAGGAAGATCGAATCCAGCGCCAGGAAGCCATTGAGCGTCAGCGCACGGGTATCGTAATGGGTATAGGTAACACCCGTTTCGAAGCTGAACTTGCCTCCGCCAAAGAATCCGCTGGCTTCGTCATACAGGTTGGAAACGCTTTGCGCCGGTTCGGAATCGGCCGTCAGCGCCTGGCCGTAGGAGCTGCCTGTGGCGCCCGGTGTGCCTGACGCGACGGTCTGCGCGCCTTTGACCCCTTCGGCGGGGGACTTGACCAGGCGCTTGGGCGGCGCCGCTGCCGGGGCCTCCTCGACCTGGCGCACCCGCTGTTCAAGTACCATCAGTGCCTGTTGCTGGGCCTCGTAGCGGCGTTTGAGCTCGATCAGTTCCTGTTTCAGCGCGTCCACTTGTGGATCGGTGGCTGCGTAGAGTGCGGTGGCGGGGGCCAGGGTAGTCAAACACACAAAAGCTCTGAGCGTTAAAGATCGGTACATGGAGTTGCCGTCCCTTCCAACTACTTTTGATGAGACTGAGCGTAGATCAGTATCCGAAAGTGCGAAGACCTTTGAGCTGGTCAAGGCTGCCATTGAGCGAAGCCGCTGTCGGCACGTTCTCGCGCATGACCACATTCAACGATGTCATGTTGTTGACCCGGTTGCCGTTGCCGAGCAAAGTCGAATTCTGCATCAGCCCCCCCTGGGCCAGGCGCTGCACGCTGCTGCCCTGGTTGTTGCTGGCATTGATGTTGAGCTGCACACCTACGCCGCTTGAAGACACGCTGAGCGAGCCGGCGCCGTTTTCCCCGAGCAGGGTCTGGCCGGCGGCCAGCACCTGGCCTTGCTGTTGCACGGCGGGGGCCTGGTTGGCCTTGGTAACGTTGATATCGACGTTGTTGTAGGCCGTGTTGTTGTCGCCGGCCGCACGTACCACCTGGGTCACACCCTCGGTAGTAGCAAGGCCATTGCCGCCGGTGACCACGCCAGTCCCGGCAGAGGGCGCACTGGTCGAGGCAGTACCTGTACCTTTTTCATCAATCATCGATACATAGAACTGGGGCTTGATGGTCGATTGCTGAACTTGAAGCGTGGAGGTCGCCCCGATCACATCGCCCTTGGCGTTTTGCCAGGTGCTGCTCATGACGATGCCGAAGCTGACGATCCGCCCCGGCATCACATAGCGGCCACGCAGGTTTGCCAACTCCTGGTCCTTCAGTTCAATGGGTTTCAACGCCTCGGCGTGGCTTGGCAAGCTGGCAGCCAGGCAGACCATGGCCAGCCACAATGAAGTCTTCATGAAATGCTCCCTGGAGCATCATGCTCCTTGTCATTAGAACAGTCGTTAGAAGAAGTCGCTTTTGATGAAGCCGAAGTCCAGCAGCTCGTTGTCCTTCACCGGGGTGAAGGTGTCCACCCGGCCCTTGGCGGTCAGGGGCAGGGGCGGGTCGAGCAGGATGTTGTTCTTGTCGTAACCCTGACCGATCACGGCGAAGATGATGCCGTTCCAGCCCTTGAGGAAGTCTTCGACTTTGTAGCGTTTGTGGCCCAGTACCGGGTCACCGATGTAGACCCAGCCTTTGTCGACCTTCTGCATGACCACGAAGTGCTTGTAGCCACGCACATCCATCAGCACGACGACCGGGATGCGCACGCTGTGCAGGGTGTCGGGTGCCACGCGGTAACCGCGGGCACGCATGCCCAGGCTTTCGACGTAGCGTTTCATGTCGAGCATCGAGAAGCCTTGCGTGCGCACCAGGTTCTGGTCGGCGTGGGCCAGCATGCCTTCGATGATCTGATGTTCGTCCACATCCAGCCAGTAGGCCTGGCGCAGAATGGTGGCCAGCGCGGCGGCGCCGCAGCTGAAGTCGGTTTTTTGTTGCACCAGGTCGGCGAATTTGCGTTCGCGCACGCTCTGGAGAGGCTTGAACACCACGGCGCCGCCCGGCAGGACGGACAGCGGCATTTGTGCAGCTTCGCTCACGCTGGCCAGGCACAGCAAAAACGCCAAGGCGAAAATACGCATGATCGGGTGCCTTACGGTGTGTTGGAGAAAGGCCCCCCGGAGGGGGCCTCAAGCGCAGCGTTTAGAACGAGGTGTTGGAGATGGCCAGCGAGTTGCTCTGCTGGTTGCCCACACCGGCCGCCACGTTCACGCCCAGGTTGCCGCTGCCACCGTTCACCGAACCGCTAAGGGTTGCAGTATTGGTAACAGGGTTGGCCCAGCCGGTCGGGGTCAGCACTTGGAAGGACACGGTATTGCTCAAGTCGTAAGCACTGCTTTCGCTGTAGCTCTTCGAAACGTCGTTCGAGGATTGTTTCGATTTTTCGCCAGACTTCGAGAAGTCAGACGCCGAAGCATTCTCGTACGAAGAGTCGTGCGACTTGGTGTACGAAGAGTCCTTGGACTTGTCGTACGACGATTGATGCGACTTGTCGTAGTTGGAGTCGAATGCTTTCTCGAACGACGAGTCGTATGCACTTTCGTGCGACTTGTCGACCGATACGTCCAGCGACGCATTCAGCGAACCATCGAAGCTGCTGGAGCGGGTGCGCTCGCGACGGCCATCATCGGTGGTAAGGGTACGCGTAGCGTTGGCTGCTGCATCCAGCGAAGCGTTCAGGTTGGCGCTGCTCGACGAGCTGTTGCTACCGCTGGCAGAGCCGCTGGCACCCCAGCTGTTAGAGCCGCTTGCGGTCGAACTGTTGGACCCGCTGGCATTGCTGGATGCCGAGCCGCTGGAGTTCCAGCCACTGGAGCCGCTGGAGCTGGCGCTTTGCGAGCCGGCCACGCTGAAGCTCGACGACGAGCTGCGGTCGTCGGTCGAGTTGAACGTGCCATCGCGCGAGCTCGAACCGCTTGCCGAGGTGGTGATGGTAATCGTATCAACCCGGTAGGTGCGGTCTGCGCTGTTGTTCACAGTCAGGCCTGGGCCGTCCTGGTTGGCGGAAGCAGTGGCAGTGGCGTTACCCAGTGGGGCACCCGTGTTGGCGATGGCCATGGTGTTTTTCTGTTGGTTGAGGTCGCCACCGGCAATGTTGATGCCGATGTTGCCCTCAGCCCCGCTGGCCGAGCCGCTCATCACAGCCGAAGACTGGGTCGAATAGTTGTCGACCCGGTTGTTTCTGCTGGTTTGCTCAACGTCGGCAGTGGCATTGGCCATGCCGAACACGAAGCTGTTGTCCAGGCTCGACTCGGAGCCGGCATTGGCGATGGCAGCGGCGTTGTCTTGCTGGTTGCCGTTACCGGCGGCGACGTTGATACCAACGTTGCCGCTGGAGCCTGTGCCCGAGTCACTCATCTCGGCTTCGTTGATGGTGCCTTGATTGCTGATGCGATTGTTGGTGCTGCTTTGGGTATCCCAGGCATTGGCCGTTGCATACACAGGGATCTTGGTGGGTGGAGGCGTGTGCTGACCATTGTTATTGTGGCCGTTGTGGTGGTCGTTGCGCCGATCGTTTTGTCCAGCTTGTACAGCAACAGCCATGACCGCAGCAATTGCGAACACCAGAGGCTTGATTGCCATCGAGGGTTTCATGGTGATTCTCCGTACTTTATTAGGTTAAGTGTTGTTCTTAACTGATTGGGTCAATCCGCGACCCGGATGCTCAAGGTGTTGGCCATTCGGTTTCCCACCCCGGCACTCTGATTCAGCTGGATCACCCCACGGCTACCGGTGAATGCCTGGTCACTGGTGGTGACCTGGCGATGGCCGAGTGCGGTGTCAGCTGGATCGGAGTTGTTGAGCAGCGCCACGTTCTGCTGCATGAGGACGCTGTCGTCGATGCTTTGCGGTTGAGCGCTGAGGCTGATGCTCAGGGCATTGGCTTGCTGGGTATTGGCACCGGCGCTCTGGTTGACACCCAGTGCGCCACTGCCGTTGCTGAATGCGTTGCCTTGAATGGTTGAGCGGGCATCCATCGCAGGGTCAGCCGGCGTGTTGAGCCGTTGCCGGATCTGTGTGCTGGCGTTCGCTTGCGGCCCGACGGCGATGGCGCGGGCATTGACCTGTTGCTGCTTGTCACCCGCGGCCTGGTTGACAGAGAGGTTGCCCTGATAGCGGCTGCCGGAATCGTCGATGTCGGCGTTGTTGATGACGGGCACCAGGGACTGGGCGAGGGCTGGCGCACTGCACAGGGTGGCCAGAATCAGCAGCATGTGCTTCATCTCACTTGCCCCCGCCTGTCAGGATCTGCAACGGAGCGAGCCCGCGCTGAACACTTGAGTTGACCATGTTCGCGATCCCGTTGCCCGATCCCCCGGTGCCGCGCCCACCCGAGAGGTTGGGCAGTTGGTTCTGATTGCCGAGGTGGCCACCCAGGTTGTTGGTTTGCTGGGTGATCATGTTGCTGATGCCTGCGCCACTGCTGATGCTGGCGAAATCGCCATCACTCAGCTCGTTGGTCTGCTTGAGCACGTAGGCAGAAGGGTTGGCATTGACTGTAGTAGGGCTCGGGTCAGGGATCAGGGGCGGTATCGTCGCATTGCGCACCTGCACATCGCGCTTGATGATGATGATCCCGTTGTCCGCCTGGGCCGTCAGGCTCAGTGACCCGAATACACAACCCAGCAGTACCAGGTGATAGAGGCGTTTGTCACTCTTCCTCACGACGGCAACTCCTTCTTTGTGCGCTGGCCCTGTTCAGCGATGCGAACAACAGAGCAGAAGGTGTGCCGCTTTTGAGAAGCGTTTGCAGATCAATGGGTTAAAGCAAGGGGCTGAGAATCTGCGGCGTATTCTGTCTCAGGGTTGATACAGATAGCCCGGGGGATTGCTGGCCAAGCCAGCAGTGGCTTTGACTGGAAGGGTTTTTGCAGGGGTGTTTCACTGGCTTGACAGTGACCCCGATGCGGGGGCAGGCCCCGCATTTTCGGGGGCTTTGCCCCACCGGTGTGTCTCAGACGCTTAACACTCGGTCGGGCATGCTGGCGTATCGCTATTAAGCAGTGTAGCAACCGCTTGCAGGGCCAGCAATTGGCGCTGTGGCCAATTGCCTTCAAGTATCTGGTGTGGCTGGTGGTGCCGCTTGAGCCAAGCCAGGCTGTCGTTGAAAAAGCGTTGGCGGTCGTTGAGATCGGGCTGGCTACGCTGGCCATCAGCAACCCAGTCCACGCCTTGTGGGCTCAGCAGCAGGTGCAGGTCGTAACGCCGGGCAAGCAGTGCCTGTTCCAGCCAGGGCGGGCAGTCATCGAACAAGGCGTGGCTCCAGAGCATGTTGCTGAGCAGGTGAGTGTCAAGGATCAGCAGTGGCGGGGCCTGCTCGCGGGCCCGGTCCTCCCAGGCCAGCTGGCCCCGGGCGATGGTGGGGATATCGGCGTAGCAGGTATCGCGGCACTCTTGGTCGATGAAGTGGCGCACGTACTCGGGCACCACCACGCCGCCGAAATGCGCCTGAATCACACCACTGAGCCAGCTCTTGCCACTGGATTCGGGGCCGCACAGTACCAGGACCTTCATGGGCTGCTCTGCGTTCATGCCTGTACCAACGCCGGATCCCGACGCCATTCCAGCCAGCCGCGCACGGCGATCAGGGTAAGCACGGCGAAGAAGCCCGCAGTGAAATACAGCTGCTGGTGCAGGTACTGGCCCACATAGACGATGTCCACCACCACCCACAGCGGCCAGCATTGCAGGCGCTTCTGGGCCATCCACAGTTGCGCTACCAGGCTGAAGCCGGTGAGGGTGGCGTCGAGCCAGGGCAGGGCGGCATCAGTCCAGTTGGCCATGGCTGCACCCAGGGCTGCGCTCAACAGCAGCCCGGCAGCCAGGCCACTGAGCAGTGCAGGGCGTTGCAGGCGGGAGACCTGGCGGGCATCTTCAGCATGGCCGGGGCGCTTCCATTGCCACCAACCGTACAGTTGCAGGATGGCGTAGGCCAGTTGCAGGAGCATGCCCGAATACAGCTTGACTTCGAAGAACAGCCAGCCATAGATCAGCACCATGACCAGCCCGATCGGCCAGCACCAGGCGTTCTGCTTGACCGTTAGCCAGACAGCGGTAACGCCGAGGACGGCGGCGATGAGTTCAAGGCCGGACATCGGCGATCCTTGGAGAGTCTATCGAGGGAAGGGCGCGATTGTAGCGGTTCGGCTGGGGAAGGTGTAGGGCGTCAGGTGGCCGGGGCCGCAAAGCGCCCCCGGCAATCTGAAGGTCAGACCCGGAACTGGCGCAGCAATTGTTCCAGTTCCTCGCTCAACTGCCCCAACGCCACTCCGGCATCACTGGACTGCCGCGCCGCATCGGCAGTCTGCTGGGACAAACCGGCGGTATCCAGCACGTTGCGGTTGATCTCCTCGACCACATGCGTCTGCTGCAAGGTGGCGCTGGCAATGGACGCATTCAAGGCGGTGAGGTTGTTCAGCGCCTGGTTGATGGCATCCAGGCTGGCGCCGGCCTCGCGGGCTTGCTCGACGGTCTGGCGCGAGGCTTCGCTGCTGGTGTCGATCGCCTTGACCGCCGCGTCCGACTGGCTTTGCAGGTGCGCGATCATGGTATGGATCTCGGCCGTCGACTGCGCGGTGCGCTGGGCCAGCAGGCGCACCTCGTCGGCGACCACGGCAAAGCCGCGGCCTTGCTCGCCGGCCCGCGCGGCCTCGATGGCCGCGTTCAGCGCCAGCAGGTTGGTTTGTTCGGCGATGGAACGGATGACATCCAGCACGCCGCCAATGCGCGTGCTGTGCCCGGCCAGGTCGCGGATTACCTGAACGGCCTGATCAATGGTCAGCGACAGCCGATCGATCTGTGCCAGGCTGCCGTGGATGGCCTGTTGGCCGTGCGTCACCTGCTGCTGGGCAGTGCGCATTTCGCCGGCGGCCTGTTCGGCGGTCTTGGCCACGTCTTGCACCGCGTAAGTCACCTCGTTCACGGCGGTGGCCACCTGGTCCATCTGTAGCGATTGCTGGGCACTGCGCTGTTGTGCGGCCCCCGCATTGTCACCGACGTGCCCGGCGGACTGGGCCAATGCATGGGCTGCACCCTGCAACTGGCCGACCACCCCTTGGAGCTTGCCGTTGAAACGGTTGAAGTGCTCACCCAAATGGGTGATTTCGTCACGGCCATGCGTATCCAGGCGCCGGGTCAGGTCGCTCTCGCCGCTGGCGATGTTGCCCATGGCCTGCACGGCCTCCTGCAAGGGGCGGGCGATGCTGCGGGCAATCAGCAAGACCACCAGCGCCATCAGCAGGGCAATGCCCACGCCGACCAGCGAGGCGTCGCGCAGCTGGCGGGCGAACTCGGCCTGCACGTCATCGACGTATACGCCCGACCCGATGATCCAGCCCCACGGCTTGAACAGCTGTATATAGGAAGTCTTGGCCACCGGCTCGCTGGCGCCCGGCTTGGGCCAGCGGTAGTTCACCGGCCCGGCGCCCTGCTGGCGGGCCAGTGCGACCATCTCGTTGAACACGGCAAAACCGTCGGGGTCGCGAATGGCCGAAAGGTCCTGGCCGTCAAGCTTGGGGTTGGCCGGATGCATGATCATCTTTGGCCCCAGGTCGTTGATCCAGAAATAGTCGTCGTGGTCGTAGCGCAGCGCTCGCACCACTTGCAGCGCCTGTTGCTGGGCGGCTTCGCGGCTGAGTGCACCGGCCGCCTCCAGCCCCTGGTAATAGGCCAGCACACCGGCTGCTGTCTGCACCACGTGGCGGGTCTTCTCCGCCTTGGCCTGGTACAGGTCACCGTGGATCTGGCGCAGCATCAGCAGGCCCAGCACCACCAGCATGGCCACTGCCACTACAAGGATCAGCCACAAGCGACGGCTGATCGACATTGATCTCAAGGTCTTCATCCACGAGCTCCCGCATTGTTCTTTTTATAGAGGTGCATCCAAGCATGCTTTGCGGCAAGGCCCCACTCGACTAATGGCTAGGTGCTATCTTTGTCAGAGTCTGTAGCAGGTCGCGTAAAGCGATTGCAAAGGGGCTCTGTCAGGATTTCGGCCGCGCAAGATGAAACCTTTAGCAGCCGTGAACATTTCTACTGGCGTTGCGACCAACAGTCGCTGTAAAACAGCCGGGCCGCGTGCGGCAACTTCAAGCAAATCAAGAACAAGGGGCGTGCAACAGGCAGCGCTCCATCCGGGGGAATGATGGATTTTTGGACTGCCTTTCAGGCAATCATCTTAGGCGTGGTCGAAGGGCTGACGGAGTTTCTGCCGATCTCCAGCACCGGGCACCAGATTATCGTCGCCGACTTGATAGGGTTTGGCGGTGAACGGGCCATGGCTTTCAACATCATCATTCAGCTGGCGGCGATCCTGGCAGTGGTGTGGGCGTTTCGCGGCAAGATTCTCGATGTGGTATCTGGTCTGACCAGCCAGCCCAAGGCACGGCGTTTCACCGGTAACCTGCTGTTGGCGTTCTTGCCGGCGGTGGTACTGGGCGTATTGTTCGCCGACCTGATTCATGAGTACCTGTTCAACCCGGTCACCGTGGCGACGGCACTGGTGGTAGGCGGCATCATCATGCTCTGGGCTGAGCGTCGCGAGCACCGCGTGCAGGTCGACCATGTAGACGACATGCGCTGGAGCGATGCGCTGAAGATCGGTTTCGTCCAGTGTCTGGCGATGATCCCGGGCACTTCGCGCTCCGGCTCGACCATTATCGGTGGCCTGCTGTTCGGCCTGTCGCGCAAGGCGGCGACCGAGTTCTCGTTCTTTCTGGCGATGCCGACGATGGTGGGTGCGGCGGTGTACTCGGGCTATAAGTACCGCGACCTGTTCCAGCCAAGTGACTTGCCGGTGTTTGCCATCGGGTTCGTGACTTCGTTCATTTTCGCCATGATCGCGGTGCGTGCGCTGCTCAAGTTCATTGCCAACCACAGCTATGCGGCATTTGCCTGGTACCGCATCGTTTTCGGGCTGTTGATTCTGGCGACCTGGCAGTTCGGCTGGGTTGACTGGTCTACAGCACATGGCTGAGGCGCTGCGCGGGCAAAGGGCTGACGGCGTGCGCAACGTGCGCTTGAAATTGCTGCTGTTGGGCTTGCTTTGCCTGTTGCCCGGCTTGGGAGCGGTACGCATGGGGTGGAGCCATCAGGCCTGGTGGCCGTTGGCGCTGTACCCGGCAATGAGCCTCATCAGCCTGTTGCTGTACTGGCAGGATAAACAGCAGGCGCGTACGCAGGCCTGGCGCACCCCAGAAAAGGTGCTGCACGCCAGCGAATTGCTGGGTGGGTGGCCGGGTGCGCTATTGGCCCAGCAGTTGTTCCGGCATAAAACCCGTAAGGTTTCGTACCAGTTGGTGTTCTGGGGGATTGTGCTGATGCATCAGGTGTTCTGGGCCCATTGGCTGTTTTTTGAGGGGCGTTATCTGCCTTTCAATTGATTTTTGCCTGTATCGGCCTCTTCGCCGGCTTGCCCGCGAAGAGGCCGATACAGGCTGACTAGATCAACAACCCTGCCTGCAACCGCTTGGGCAATCGCCGCACCACCAGTTGATGCGAACGCTGCAACACATCACACAGCTCATCACGCCCCATGGGGTAGGGCAGCGCCATGCTGATCCACCGCGCCCGCGCCAGATAAGGCGCAGGCCGCCCCCTGGGCGATCGCAGTAGCCCAGAAACAGCTCATCGGCCACTTTGAACGACAGCCCCGCACCCGCCAGGTCGAGCACCGCGAACATCTTGTTGCCCGCCACCGAGAACACCCGGATGCCACCCCACTTGTAGTCTTCCCGTGCACCCGGAAGGCTCAGGCAAAACGCGGCCACCTGGGCTTCGCTCATCTTCCTTTCAGACATACCGCTCTCCACAGGCCTCGAATGATGCCGCCAGGTGATCAATCCACACCCGCACCGCAGGCAGTACGCCGCGCCGGTGCGGGTACACCGCCTGCAGGTAGCCGCCTGGCAGTGACCAGTCTGGCAGCAGGCGCACCAGTTCGCCGCGCTCAAGCTCTTCTTCGCAGAACATGCTGGGCAGCGCGGTGAACCCCAAGCCGGCCCGTACAGCGGCGTTACGCACTACGAAATCATCTATGGCCAAGCGCGGCTCCAAGGCAATTTCATGCTGTTTGCCATGCGGGCCGAGCAGGCGCAAGTGCACCAGCCGGTCTGCTTCGGCGGCGCCCAGTACCGGCAGTGACGCCAGCTCACCCGGTTCGCGGATGTGGTCGGCGAAACCGGGCGCGGCCACCAGTTGCATCTGCGCCTGACGCAGGCGACGAGTCACCAGGGCCGGGTCTTCGTCGCCCAGGTCGCGTACGCGCAGGGCGACGTCGATGCCTTCGGAAATCAGGTCGACGCGGCGGTTGAGCAGCACCATGTCCAGCTGCACCAGCGGGTACTGGGCAAGAAAGCGGCTGATCACATCTGGCAGAAAGGCATGCGCCAACGCCACCGGGCATGACACCCGCAAGCGCCCGCGCGGCTCGCTGCTCATGCTGGCCACGGCTTCATCGGCGGCTTCGGCCTCTAGCAGCATGGCCTGGCAGTGGTGCAGGTAGCGTTCGCCCACCGCAGTGAGCTTCAGCTGCCGTGTGGTGCGTTGCAGCAGGCGGGTGCCCAGGCGCTCTTCCAGCTCGGCAATCCGCCGCGACAGGCGCGATTTGGGGATGCCCAATTGACGCCCGGCGGCGGCAAAACCGCCGGCTTCGACCACGCGGGCAAAGTAGAAAAGGTCGTTGAGGTCTTGCATGAGAATGTCTCACTGTTCCATCTGTGGGACAAACTAGCGCATATTTGCCGCCTTATCACCCATTACTCATCTCTGTAGGATTCTCTCCATCGTGATCGCCTAACGCTGCGGTCTTCAATCACAGGAGAGTCCCATGAAACTGTTGCACATCGATTCGAGCATCCTGGGCGACAATTCCGCCTCCCGCCAGCTGAGCCGTGAAGTGGTCGAAGCCTGGAAAGCCGCTGACCCAAGCGTGGAGGTGCTGTACCGCGACCTGGCCGCCGACGCCATTGCACACTTCTCTGCCGCGACCTTGGTAGCCGCAGGTACCCCTGAGGACATGCGCGATGCAGCCCAGGCCTTCGAGGCCAAGCTGAGCGCGCAAACCCTGGAAGAATTCCTGGCCGCCGATGCTGTGGTGATTGGTGCGCCGATGTACAACTTCACCGTACCGACCCAGCTCAAGGCCTGGATCGACCGCGTTGCCGTTGCCGGCAAGACCTTCCGCTACACCGAAGCGGGCCCGGAAGGCCTGTGCGGCAACAAGAAAGTGGTACTGGTGTCCACTGCCGGTGGCCTGCACGCTGGCCAGCCGAGCGGCGCCGGGCATGAAGACTTCCTGAAAGTGTTCCTGGGCTTTATCGGTGTCACCGACCTGGAAATCGTTCGCGCCCATGGCCTGGCTTATGGCCCGGAGCACCGCACACAAGCAATTGATGCTGCACAGGCGCAGATTGCCAACGCGCTGTTTGCTGCTGCCTGAGCCAGTCCGTAACCGCCAGCGTGAACATTGGGGGAGCAACCGTCAGGCGTGCTTCAGAATGTTGGCGGTGTGATCACCCAGATCACCACGGCATCCACCTCACCGGGGTTGCCGTAGCGGTGCGGCTCCTGGCTGGAGAAGCTGAAACTGTCGCCTTCACCCAGCTGAAAATGGCGTTCGCCCACCCACAGCTCGAAGCTGCCGCTCAGGATGTAGCCGGCTTCTTCGCCCTCATGGCTGTAGCTTTGCTGGCTGTAGGTGCCTGGGGGGAAGCGCGAGTGCAGGATCTCAAGCTGGCGGTTGGGCTGGGGGGTGAGCAACTGATCGACGATGCCATCTTCATAGTGCACGCTCAGGCGGCTGTTGCGCCGCACGACATAGCCCTGGTCCTCGGGCGCAGGGGTGGCCTCGCTGGCGAAGAACCACTGGATGGTCACGCCCAGGCTGCGGGCGATGTTGAACAGCGCCGGGATTGACGGGTAGGAGAGGTTGCGCTCCAACTGGCTGATGTAGCCGGCGGTCAGCTCACTGTGCGCAGCCAGCTCCGCCAAGGTCATGCCGCGGCGCTTGCGCAGGCCGCGGATGCGTGTGCCCAGAAACTGCGGCGCGGCGCCTCCGGCTTCGCTGGCGGGGGGCAGGGGGAGTTGGCTCATGCACGTCGGTCCATCGCAAAAGCCGCAGTATGTACAGCCTCAGAGCGACCAGGCAACCGTCAGGCCGTCGTGAATCGCTTCTTCGGCGGTACGTGGTGCCAGGCAGTCGCCAATGCGCCGCACTTCTACCAGGCCGGCCAGCTCGCTGGCCAGGCTGTCTTGCGGCTGATGGCCCATGCACAGCACCAGCGTGTCGATGCCTTCGAAGATCATGGGTTCGCCGCTGGCGGTGTGCTCCAGGTACACCGTGTTGTCGTCGCTGCCGTACAAGCGCGCGTAAGGGGTGACAGGGATGCCCAGGCGATGCAGTTCGCCGGCGAGCTGGTCACGCACGTAAAGCGGCAGGTTCTCGCCGCAATGGGTACCGTTGACGGCCAACTGCACCTGGTGCCCCTCGCGTACCAGGCGTTCGGCGATGCCAGGGCCGATCCAGTCGCAGCGCCAGTCCATCACCAGCACCGAACGCCCCAGCTTCACTTCGTTACGCAGTACTTGCCAGGCGTCCACCACCTGCAGCTCGCCGCTGCGCTCGAACGCCGGCCAGTAGGGGGTGGCACCGGTAGCGGCAATGACCAGGTCGGGGTGTTCGCGTTCGACCAGGGCGCGGTCCACCCGGGTGTTGCGCACGACTTCGACACCGGCAAGGGCCATTTCCCGTTGCAGATTGGTACTGGCCCCGCCGAACTCGCTGCGCCGCGGTAGCAATTGGGCCAGCAGCACCTGGCCACCGAGCTGTGGGCCGGCCTCGTACAGCGTTACGTGGTGGCCGCGGGCGGCGGCCACGGCGGCAGCCTTCATGCCGGCGGGGCCGCCACCGGCGACGAGAATGCGCTTGGGCGTTGTGGTAGGCGTCAGCTGCCCATACTGCAATTCGCGGCCGGTTTCTGGCCGCTGGATGCAGGAGATGGCCAAGCCGCGATGGAAGTGACCGATGCAGGCCTGGTTGCAGGCGATACAGGCGCGTACATCTTCGACCTGGCCGCGTTCGGTCTTGCTCGGCATCAGCGGGTCGCAGATCAGTGCGCGGGTCATGCCGCAAACATCGGCCTGGCCGCGTGCCAGGATCAGTTCAGCTTCCTGGGGCTGGTTGATGCGCCCGGTAACAAACAGGGGTATGGCCAGCTGTTGCTTGAAGGTGCCGGCTTCTCTGGCCAGATAGGCTGGCTCGATGGCCATGGGCGGGACTATGTGCACGGCGCCGCCCAAGGACGCCGATGTGCCGGCGACGATGTGCAGGTAGTCGAGTTGGCCCTGCAGGGCAATGGCTGCGGCCAGCGACTCGTCCTCGCTCAGCCCTTGGCTGTCGCGCTCGTCGGCGCTGATGCGCAGGCCGATGATGAACTGCTCGTCGGTGGCGGCGCGCACGGCGGCCAGCACCTCACGCAGAAACCTCAGGCGCTGTTCCAGATCGCCGTTGTAGCCGTCGCTGCGCAGGTTCACCCGCGGGTTCATGAACTGTGCGGGCAGGTAGCCATGGCTTGCCACCACTTCGACGCCGTCCAGCCCAGCCTGGTGCAGACGCCGGGCCGCACTGGCGTAGCCCTGGACAATTTCGTCGATCATCGGCTGGTCCAGTGCGCGCGGCATCACCCGGAAGCGTTCGTTGGGCACCGAGGACGCACAGTAGGCAACCGCTAGCAGGCCGTCTGCCGATTCCATGATCTCCCGGCCGGGGTGAAACAGTTGCGACAGCACCACGGTGCCGTGTGCATGGCAGGCTTCGGCCAGCTGTCGATAGCCGTCGATGCAGGCATCGTCGGTGGCCATCAGCACATGCGAGGTGTAGCGGGCGCTGTCATGCACCCCCGCAACCTGCAGCACGATCAGGCCGACGCCACCGGCTGCACGGTCGCGCTGGTAGGCGATCAGCTTGTCGTTGACCAGGTTGTCGGTGGGCAGGCAGGTATCGTGGCCGGTGGACATGATGCGGTTCTTCAAGCGCTTGCCGCGGATCTGCAACGCTTCAAACAGGTGAGGGAAGGCGGTCTGCATACAGGCGGCTCCGGTGCGGTGTTGTTCTTGTTTTGTGTATGAAAGTGTAGCTCCAGTAAAAAATCAACTTGTTTTTTTACTGGTGCGCGACTAGGTTTTCATCACCCTCAGCGCGAGGGCGTGACCTCACAACAACAAGAAAACGGGCCCTTGGGGGCACCGGCAGGAGGAAACTTAGATGCAGACAATTGCACGTGTTGCTGGCCTTTGGGCAACGTTGCTGGCCGTTGGCCTGGGCACTGCGCAAGCTGCGCCGCAGATGGTCGTGGTGGGCTATGGCGGCGCCGGCCAGAAGGCTCAGGACGAGGCAATCTTCAAGCCCTTCAGTGCCCAGGATGGCAGCAAGCTGATACAGAGCGAATACAACGGCGAAATGGCGCGGATCCAGGTGATGGCCGACACCGGCAACGTCGATTGGGATGTGGTGCAGATCGAGGGGCCGGACTTGATGCGTGGCTGTGAGGAAGGTATCTACGAACACCTCGACTGGCAGCGCTTGGGCCATGCCGCCGAGCTCATACCCGACGCGGCGCAGGATTGCGGCTCGGCTGCGCTGGTGTGGAGCGTGGCTATCGCCTACGACCGCAACAAGCTGGCGCAGGCGCCGGCCTCGTGGGCCGACTTCTGGGACGTGAACAAGTACCCAGGCAAGCGCGGCTTGCGCAAACGTGCGGTGTATAACCTGGAGTTTGCCCTGCTGGCCGATGGGGTCAAGGTAGAGGACGTCTATCAGGTGCTGTCGACGCCGGCCGGGGTTGACCGTGCATTCGCCAAGCTCAGCGAACTCAAGCCCTATATCCAGTGGTGGGACGCCGGCGCCCAACCTGCGCAGTGGCTGGCTGCAGGTGATGTGGTAATGACTTCGACCTACAGCGGGCGCATCGCCGTGGCGGCGCAGCAAGGCAGCCCGTTGGCCGTGGTCTGGCCTGGAAGCCTGTATGGCATGGACTACTGGGCAATCATCAAAGGCTCGCGGCATGTCGACCAGGCCAAGCGGCTGATAGCCTATGCCAATCAGCCGGATACCCAGGTGCGGTATGTGCAGCAGATTCCCTATGGGCCGACCAACACCCAGGCAGCCGTCAGGCTTGACCCGGCCCTGGCCAGTTGGGTGCCCACTTCGCCGCAGAACTTGCAAGGGGCACTGGCGATGAATGTGGAATTCTGGGTCGACCATGGCGAAGAGCTGGAACAACGCTTCAATGCCTGGGCGAGCAAGTAGTTTCAAGCCTCCTCATCTATAGAGATAACCACCATGATCGCAACGGAACAGCGCTTGCGCCGGGAACTGGCTGCCTGCTATCGGCTGATCGCGCACTTTCGCATGAGCGACCTGATCTTCACCCACATTTCCTTGCGCCTGCCCGGGCCGGAGCATCACTTCCTGATCAACCCGTACGGGCTGCTGTTCGAAGAGATTACTGCCTCCAGCCTGGTAAAGATCGACTTGCAGGGAAGGCCAGTGCAACCTTCGCCGCACCCGGTCAACCCGGCCGGCTTCGTCATTCACAGTGCTATTCATGCCGCTCGTGATGACGCCCAATGCGTGCTGCACACTCACACCCGCGCGGGTTGCGCGGTAGCCGCGCTGGAGTGCGGCCTGTTGCCGGTCAACCAGATGTCCATGGAGTTTTACGGCCGGGTGGCTTACCACTCCTACGAAGGTATCGCACTGGATATGGACGAACAGCAGCGGTTGGTTGCCGACCTCGGCGACAAGCCGGTGATGATCCTGCGTAACCATGGCCTGCTTGCTACAGGGCGCAGCGTGGCCGAAGCATTCTTGCGCATGTTCTACCTGGAGAAGGCCTGTGAGATCCAGTTGGCAGCGCAGAGTGCCGGTCAACTGATACTGCCGCCGGCCGCAGTGTGCGTGCATACCGAACGGCAGTTCAATGAGCCGGAGCGGGGGTTGAAACAGGGTGAGCTGGCCGACCCGGATGCGCTGCAGCTGGCGTGGGCAGCGTTGTTGCGAATGCTGGAAAAGGTGGCACCAGGTTATCAGGATTGAGGCTGCGACCCGCTGATTTGGCAGGGGTGTGTCAGGCCCGGCACTGGAACGCCTGCGAGGTCACGGCGGGAGTACATGTGTTCTCCTGTGGTTGGCCCCGTACTGGGGGCCAGTAACAGTCACTGTTGCGCAACGACGGCGGGTAACTGTGCTGGTCCGCTTTTGAGGAATAGCCTTATGCTGTAACGAAATATGTCCACAAAGCCTGTAGAAGGAAGTCGCAATGCCGCTCAAGGACCTGCTCATTGCCCTGGTGGTGATTGTCGCCTGGGGAGTCAACTTCGTGGTCATCAAGGTTGGCCTCGACGGCTTGCCGCCGATGTTGCTGGGGGCGCTGCGCTTCCTGTTGGTGGCGTTTCCGGCAATCTTGCTGATCAAGCGGCCGAAACTGCCTTGGCGTTGGCTGATTGCCTATGGTGCGACGATTTCGCTGGGCCAGTTCGCGTTCCTGTTCCAGGCTATGTACAGCGGCATGCCGCCTGGCTTGGCCTCGCTGATCTTGCAGTCACAGGCTTTCTTTACGCTGGGGTTCGCGGCACTGTTTTTGGGTGAACGGTTGCGCCTGGCCAGTGTGTTGGGGCTGCTGATAGCCGCCAGCGGCCTGGCGTTGATTGGTAGCGAAGATGGTGGCCATGTACCGCTGCTGGCGTTGGTGCTGACCTTGTGCGGTGGTGCCATGTGGGGCATGGGCAACATCATTACCCGGCGTTTTGGCTCGGTTGACCTTGTGGCATTGGTGATCTGGGGCGGGCTGATACCGCCACTGCCGTTCCTGGCGTTGTCCTGGTGGCTGGAAGGGCCTGAGCGCATTGGCCATGCCCTGGCCAATATCAGCTGGAGCTCGGTGCTGGCACTGGTGTACCTGGCCTTCGTCGCCACCATGCTTGGTTACAGCCTGTGGAGCAAACTGCTGTCGCGCCACCCGGCCGGCAAGGTGGCACCGTTCTCGCTGCTGGTACCCGTGATTGGTTTGAGCTCGTCGGCGTTGTTGCTGGGCGAACGGCTGACCGCAATCCAGGGCTGGGGTGCCTTGCTGGTAATGGCGGGGTTGCTGGTGAACGTATTCGGCGCGCGTATCGGGCAAAGGTTGCGGGCGGTCACCGCGTAAGCCGCACAAATATGCTGCTTGGCGCTCTGTTAGAATCGGCCTCTTTATCCAGGTCAACGGAGCGCTTTCATGATCATTACCACGACCAGCCAGCTCGAAGGTCGCCCGATTGCTGAATACTTGGGCGTCGTCAGCTCCGAATCGGTGCAGGGCATCAACTTCGTGCGCGATTTCTTTGCACGCTTTCGCGACTTTTTCGGCGGCCGCTCGCAAACGCTGGAAAGCGCCCTGCGTGAGGCGCGCGAGCAGGCGACCGAGGAGCTCAAGGCGCGGGCACATCAGTTGCGAGCCGATGCGGTAGTGGGTGTGGATTTCGAAATTAGCATGCCGTCGGTGCAGGGCGGCATGGTCGTGGTATTTGCCACCGGCACCGCGGTGCGGTTGAAGTAGAGCGGTCTGCCACTGGTCGGCTGTCGTGCGATTGTCCGGGTGGTCCGTAAATGACCGGCTAGTCTCTTTTTTACAGGCCGCGTTTTCTGGGCGACTTTTCTGGTTGCCGGCGCGACTGCCACTGGAGGGAGACAGGGCATGAGCGAATCCTTTTTCGAAGACCTGAATGATGCGTTCCCGATCAACAGCCAAGTGCGTTGCGGCCAGGCGGCCTTCCGCCTCGGGTTCGCCCACATGACGCTGGATGATTCCGAACAGCTACAGCCTGCACACCTGCAGCGCAGTAAAAAAGGCCGCTTCATGCCGCGGGTTCCGCTGAAGAAGTGACCCCGCCCCAGTACATAACCCCGCCCAATGGCGGGGTTTTTATTGCGCTTTGTTGATCCGGCTCATGGCATTGCCGGGTAGCGCTCGCCGGCTGGCCAGGGTTGTGGTCTTCTGTCGTGGCATTCCAGCGACGGAGGATCGAATGCTCATGCGAGTCAGGGAACAGACGTATTGGCAGTGGGCCGACGCCCAGTTGCACAGCCGCAGCCACAACGAAGCTCTCAGTGACGGCACAACGCTGGATGTGCAGGTGCGCTTGTCACGTCTGGGGGCGACTCAGCTGTTTTTAGGGCTGTATGGAGCCGATGGGCGGGCAATGCTGGAGGAGTACTACCCTGCGCGGCCCGGGGAAACCATGACCCGTGCCTTGGTGTGGGGTGTGGACCGTGCCCGTGCGATGGCTACCGGTGCCCTGCCATTGCCGCAAAGCCGTTGCCGACGGCGCCAGGCATGAAAAAGCCCGGCCTATGCGGGCCGGGCTCAGATAAAGGTGAGAACCCTCAGTTGAGCGGTTCGATCACCTTGACTGCCTGCCGCTCACGGGCGGCGGGCCATTCTTGTTGCAGGGTCTGCAGCACGCGGCCGACGAATTCGGTATCGGCGGCGGCCTTCTTGCCGACGTAGCCCTGGCCACGGCGGTAGACCTTGAAGCGGGCACGCATGCTGGGCAGGTGCTCTTCGAATTCATCTTCGATCGTATTCGGTGGCAGGCGGTCGAGCCGCACCTCACCGGTTTGGCTAACCCACAGCAGGTGGTCGTCAAGGCTGTCCTTGCGTACAGCGAACAGCTGCGCCAGTTGGTCGATAGTCGGATTGTTGTTCAAGTTCATCATAAAGCCCCCATTACCCATTCGTAGGTGATTTTCACAGTTGGCGCTACCACGGTGTAGCGCACTACCAACGCTGCTACAGCAGCATCGCAACAGGGGCTTTCTCACGCTGCCTTTTGGACAGTTCCCTCTCCACGGACGGCCTGCGTTACCGCGCAAGCCGTCTGGAACACCCTTGCCACCGCTCCCGATCAGGGAGACGGCTTCATCATGCACAAGGGCGATGAGCGGCGTCAATCATTTTGTAGTGAATATTTTTACTCACTACATTTCTGTCTTTTTGTTCGACAATCGCCGTTTCCACTACAGCCCGGACAGTATCTCGAAGGCTGCACGAACCCTGGCTTCGTTCGGGTAATTTCGATTGGCCAGCAACACTATTGCCAGCTGTTCACTGGGCACAAATGCGGCGTAAGCGCCGAAACCGCTAGTTGCACCGGTTTTGTTGTACCAGGCGGCCGGCAGTTGGGGCAGGGCGGGTTGCAAGCGCTTGGTTGGCTGCGGTTCACGGACCAGCCGCGCGCTGTTGCCATCTACCAGGGTGCCCAGCGTGACGGGGTAGGGATAACGCTCCCAGCCCAGGCCTTGGGTCATGGTGCCGACCTGGAAGTAGCCCTGCTGGGTGATGGCGGTTGCTTTAGCCAGTGCCGGTGGCAGGCCCTGGGGCTGCATGTGCAGCCGCACGTACTGCAGCAAATCGCTGGCGCTGGTCTTGATGCCGTAGGCTTCGTCGGCATACGGGCCGGGGCCGACGCGCACCGGTTTGTCGGCGTCGTCGTAACCTTGGGCATAAAGCCCCTGAGCACTGGCCGGGACCTGCAGATAGGTGTTTTTGAGGCCCATTTTTGCCAGCAGCCCCTCGGACATCAGCGTAGAAAACGGTTGATGCTGTGCCCGTGCGGCCAAGTCACCGAACAGGCCAAGGCTGGGGTTCGAGTAGCAGCGCTGGGTGCCGGGTTTGGCACGGGGTTGCCAGTGGCGGAAGAAATCGACGACCTGTTGCGGTGTCTGCACCGCATCGGGGAACTGCAAGGGCAGGCAGTCGGCACTGTAGGCACCCAGTTCCAGCACCGTCGCGTCGCCGATGGGCGCCCCGGCCAGTGCCGGATGATAGTGCTTGGCCGGGGCTTCAAGGTCCAGCTTGCCCTCGGCGCTGGCCAGCGCGGCCAGGGTGGCGGTGTAGGTCTTGCTCAGCGAACCGATCTCGAACAGCGTGTCTCGGCTGACAGGCACATTGTCGGCCTTGCTGGCCACGCCATAGCTGAAGTAGTGCGCGTGGTCGCGTGCGTAGATCGCCACGGCCATGCCGCTGATTCCCTGCGCCTGCATCAACGGGCGGATGATCTGGTCGACCTTGGCCTGCAATTGGTCGTCGGCCTGGGCGGCGGTGTGGCCCAGAATGAGTGTGATGACGGCTGCAAGCGCGGCCGGGCGGGAGAGGGGCATGAGCGGGTCCTTTTGCGGAGCGTGTCCGTTGAGCGATACCGATGGGGGTTCCGGCGTTAGCGGCGGAAAGCCGTAGACCTTATCGTCTGCCCTTGCACAATGACAAGACGGACACTGTGATGAAGTATTTGCGGATGTTATTCGACAATTTCACCCTGGCTTTGCTTGGGGTGGTTCTGATCGCCACCGTCCTGCCTTGCTCGGGCGATGGCGCGGTGTATTTTGGCTGGCTGACCAACCTGGCCATCGGCCTGCTGTTCTTCCTGCATGGTGCCAAGCTGTCGCGCGAGGCAATCATTGCCGGCGCCGGGCACTGGCGCCTGCACCTGCTGGTGTTTTCTTGTACGTTCGTGATGTTCCCGCTGCTTGGCCTGGCGCTAAAGCCTGTGTTCCTGCCACTGGTGGGCAACGAGTTGTACCTGGGCGTGCTCTACCTGTGTGCCTTGCCGGCCACGGTGCAGTCGGCCATCGCCTTTACCTCGCTGGCCCGCGGTAACGTGCCAGCAGCCATTTGCAGCGCGGCGGCCTCAAGCCTGCTGGGTATCTTCCTGACCCCCTTGCTGGTGATGATGTTGCTGGGCGCCAGTGGTGACACCGGTTCTGGCCTGGATGCCGTGCTGAAGATCACCCTGCAACTGCTGGTGCCGTTCGTTGCCGGGCAGGTTGCGCGGCGCTGGATCGGCGCCTGGGTCAAGCGCAATGCGCGTTGGCTCAAGGTGGTGGACCAGGGCTCGATCCTGCTGGTGGTGTACACCGCTTTCAGCGAAGCCGTGGTCACCGGCTTGTGGCACACGGTATCGCCGCAGCACCTGGCCGGGTTGTTCGCCGTGTGCGGGATTTTGCTGGCGGTGGTGCTGTTTGGTACCCGTGTGCTTGGCAAGGCATTGGGCTTCAATCTCGAAGACCGCATCACCATCTTGTTTGCCGGCTCCAAGAAAAGCCTGGCTACCGGTGTGCCCATGGCTCAAGTGTTGTTCGTGGGCAGCGGTATTGGTGCGATGATCCTGCCGCTTATGCTGTTCCACCAGATCCAGCTGATGGTCTGTGCGGTGCTGGGGCAACGTTATGCCAGCCGTGAGCAGGGCGCCGAAGAGGCTTCGGCGGCGTCCTGAGCGCATGCGCAGTCCGCTACCGGAGCGGCCTTGTATCGCGATGGGCTGCAAAGCAGCCCATTTCTACCTGGCTTGGCCTGAAGCGCGTTCGCGCAAAGCCTTGCCGACCTCGGCCTCGATCTTGTAGGCCGGCGCTTCGAGGTCGTCATAGTTGCGCGTATAGCGCCGGGCAAATTCCTCCACCCCCAGCGCCTGATACTGCTGCACATGCTTGAGCTCGTGAGCCCACAGGGCCACGTTGTCCTCGGCGTCGCCGGCCCGGCGGAAGATGATCGTGTCGATCAGCGTCACGGCGTTTACATCGGGGTTCTGCAGTAACGCGTTGGCTGCGCTCATCTGCTGTTCGTCACCCACCCGGAAGCGCGCCGCATCGAGCACGGCAAAGTCGTACCAGGGTTCGAGTTGCGCACGGATATGCAGCGGGATCGGCTCGACGCCGCTGGCGGTGGCCTCATCCCTGGCCTGGCGCAAGGCGAACGTCAGGCTGGACGAGGCCATCACCTCCACATCCTTGAGAATCTCACCGGCTTGCCCCGGGTCAATCGGCGCACAAAAACAGCCCATCAGGCACACTTGGTATTGCCCGGGCGGGCACGCTTGTTCGGCAAGCGCGGGCACCGTCAGCGTCAGGCCCAGCAGCAGGCTAATCCGCTTCATGCAGGGCCTTTTCGACAAACTGGCGGCTTGCATCCAGCACCTGCGATTGCACCCCTTCAGTGGCCAGCATGCGCCCGATCATCAACGCACCCACGCATTGGCTGATCAGCACCCAGGCCAGTTGATCATCCTCCAATGTCGCGCTCCAGGCCTGGTGCAGTTCGACCAGCCAGTGCTCAGCCTCTTCGCGCACCGGCGTTGCGGCCCGGGCGATTTCCACACCCAGTGGCGGGAGCGGGCAGCCGTTTTCGGGATTGTGCAGGTGGGCCAGGCTCAGGTACTGCTGCAGACAGCGGCCCAGGCGTTCGCGGCTGGCGCCCTGGTTGGCCAGGCGGGCCAGCGGGCTGTTGCGCAGCTCCTGGCGCACCACCTCGGTAAACAGGTCGTCCTTGGAGGGGAAGTGATTGTAAAAGGCGCCGCCGGTCAGGCCGATCGCCTTCATCAGCCCGGCCACCCCGGTACTGGCAAAGCCCCCGCGTTTGGCCAGCGCGCCGCTGCTGCTCAGCAACCGTTCACGGGTCTGCTGCTTGTGTTCGTTGGAGTAACGCATTCAATTGCCTCTGCAGGCGGGCTTGACGATGACGGTGATCATAACATAGCGTTCGTTTACTAAACGATCATTTACCAATGGAGGCAGGCATGCCAGAACAACAAAAAGTCGTGTTGGTGATCGGTGCGGGCGATGCCACGGGTGGCGAGATTGCCAAGCGCTTTGCCCGTGAGGGCTACATTGCCTGCGTCACGCGGCGTCAGGCTGACAAGCTGCAACCGCTGCTGGAGGAAATACGTGCCGCTGGCGGCCAGGCCCACGGCTTTGGCTCCGATGCGCGCAAAGAGCAGGAGGTGGCGGCGTTGGTCGAGACTATCGAGCGTGATATCGGCCCGATCGACGTGTTTGTCTTCAATATCGGCGCCAATGTGCCCTGCAGTATTCTCGAGGAAACCCCGCGCAAGTACTTCAAGATCTGGGAAATGGCCTGCTTTGCCGGTTTTCTCACGGCGCAAGCGGTTGCCCGGCGCATGGTCCGGCGTGAGCGCGGCACGATCCTGTTCACCGGCGCCACTGCAGGCACCCGCGGTGCGGCGGGTTTCGCGGCTTTCGCCGGGGCAAAGCATGGCTTGCGCGCTCTGGCCCAGAGCATGGCACGTGAGCTGGGGCCGCGGAATATCCATGTCGCGCATGTAGTGGTGGACGGTGCCATCGACACCGCTTTCATCCGCGACAGCTTTCCCGAGCGCTATGCCCTCAAGGACCAGGATGGCATCCTCGACCCGGCGCACATTGCCGACAGCTACTGGTTCCTGCACGCCCAGCCACGAGACGCCTGGACTTTCGAACTGGACCTGCGCCCCTGGATGGAACGCTGGTAAGCCCCTATCACCAAGCAAGGACTGTCACCATGAACAAGACTGTCGATTTCTTTTTTGACCTGGGCAGCCCGGCCAGCTACCTGGCCTGGACTCAATTGCCAGGCCTGTGTGCCCGCCAGGGGGCTACGCTGCACTTGCGGCCAATGCTGCTGGGCGGGGTTTTCCAGGCTACCGGCAATGCTTCGCCGGCCATGGTCCCGGCCAAGGGGCGCTACATGTTCACGGACCTGGCACGCTTTGCCGCGCGCTATGGGGTACCGTTCGGGCTGCCGCCGGGGTTTCCGGTCAATACCTTGACCTTGATGCGCGGGGTCATGGGTACCCAGTTGCGCGCGCCGGAGCAGTTGGAGTCGTTGCTGTCGGCGCTGTTCAATGGGCTGTGGGTGCAGCGGCGCAACCTGAGCGATAGCGCGGTTCTGGACGAAACACTGAGCCAGGCAGGGTTCGATCCGCAGGCTTTTCATGCGCTGGCGGCCGACGGCGAAGTAAAAGCAGCGCTCAAGCAGGCGACCGAGGTGGCAGTGGAGCGCGGGGTGTTTGGCGCGCCGACCTGCTTTGTCGGTGAGGCAATGTTCTTTGGGCAGGACCGTCTGGACTTTGTCGAGGAAGCGTTAAGTCAGGGTGCCAGCAGCTTTTCGAGCTGAGTGCGTTCCCACAGGCTCAGCAGGTCGACCGGGTTGGTGCCGTAGCGCTGCCACTCCTCGATCCCGGCCTGATGGCCGTCGGGGCAGCGGCAACTGATGCAATGGGCAAGGCCTTCGGTATCCACGGCCAGTGCCAATTGCCAACCCTGGATGTCGACATCGACCAGGCCGCCATCGCGGCGTGCACTCACCTGCAGGTGATGGACGCCAAGTGCAGCGTTACGCAGGCTCTGGTAAATGGCCCGGCTGTTCAGCGAACCGCTGCGCGTCAAGGTCAGAAATTCGCCGGCGTGTTTGCGCTGATAATCTCGGCCTCGTCCGGGCCGATGTTTTTGAAGCTGTGCGGCAGGGTAGTTGGGATGTAGTAGCCGTCGCCCGAGTTGAGCACGCTGACTTGGCCATCGACCCAAAGCTCCACGGTGCCGCGGGTGACCAGGCCACATTCTTCGCCCTCGGCATGCACGATCGGCTCGCCCGAATCCGCACCCGGTGCATACAGTTCGCGCAGCATGCGCATCTGCCGGCCTTCGACACTGGCACCAACCAGCAGCATGCGCAGGCCGTTGCGGCCCAGGTCTGGCTGCTCGGCGCCCCGGAAGACAAAGCGTTCTTCGCGCACCGGCTCGTCGAAACTGAAGAACTCCGCGAGGCTCATGGGAATGCCTTCGAGCAGTTTTTTCAGGGAACTGACCGAAGGGCTGACGCGGTTCTGCTCGATCTGCGAGATCGTCGAATTGGTCAGCCCGCTGCGGCGGGCCAGTTCCCGTTGGGAGAGGTTGTTGCGTTCACGCACCAGTTTGAGTCGCGTCCCCGTGTCCATAGCCGCCTTGTAATCAGAGGTGTAAAAAATAATGAGCGACGCGCATTAAAACACACTCTGCACGCTTGCGCGCTGTGCTTCTCAGACACGCTGGTCGCGCGGCATCGGCCATAGCCCGACCAGCAGCAACAGGGCGGCCACGGCCAGGAATGGCAGGCGCGGATCAAGGGCATAAACCAGGGTGCCAGCCAGCGGGCCGATCACCGCCCCCATGCCTTGGGCCGCACCAATGGAACCGGCTGTGGCGCCCTGCTCGGAGGCGTGCATGGCGTTAGCCGCCAGCGCAGAAAAGGACGGGAAGACAAAGCCCATGCCCGCTGCCGCGATGAAATAGCAGCCCCATAGCGCAGGTGCGGTGGTGGCGAGCGAGCCGCAGGCAAAGCCCAGGGCTGAGACCGTGGCGCCTGTGCGGATCATTTTCAGTGGCGGCCATTCCAGTTTGCGCAGCAATACCTGTGACAGCATCAATGCCACGCCCACGGTGGTCAATGCGATGCCGGCGGCCTGGGCGGCCTCTGCAGGGCCCAGGTGCAGGCGGTCAATGGCGAAGAAACCGACGATGATCTGCGACACGGTGACACTGAGCATGGCGCTGAATGCTACCAGCAGGGGCCGGCGCAGGCGTGGGTCGTTCAAACGCACTGGGCTCGGGGCATGGTTGTGGGGCAGCGCCTGCGGCTTGAGGGTGAACAACAGCACGAGAAAGGCACTGGCCGGCAGCAGCGACATGATATGAAAAGGCAGGCTCAGACTATGCCTGGCCAACAGCGCCGCCAGCGCCGGCCCCACCACCAGGCCGACAGCGTTGGCCGCCCCCAGCGAGGCCATGGCCCGAGCACGACGCTGCGGCTCGACATGGTCGGCGATCAGCGCATTGCAACCTACCGGGATAGCCGCATAGAAGGCACCGATGCAGCCGCGTGCGACCATCAGGCCGATGAACGCTGCGGTCGCCCCCGGCAGCCAGCGCAGCGCGCCTTCCACAAACAGGCATAGCAGCCAATAAGCCAGAGTAAAACCGGCGGTGCCCAGCAGCAGAACGCGCCGGCGCCCCAGGCGGTCTGCCGCCCGGCCCCAGGGCCGCGCCAGCAGCACCCAGACCACGCCGGCCACAGTCACGGCGGCACCCGCCTGCCAGGTGGCCATGCCGAGCTGGCGGGCAATCGGGCCGATCAGGGCGACGAAGGCCATCATCGACATGGTACAGGCCATGTTGGCCAGCAGCAGCGGACGCAAGTCCAGGGTGCTGGCAGGTTTAAGGGTTGCAGGATCCTTTGCGACGTTCATTGGGCAGTCCAGGGCAGTAAGGCAATAGAAACCGATATTATTAAGAATTGTTATCGATTGTCGAACGGCCCGGGCTATTGCAATTCATTCGCTGCGGCGCAGGGGGCCAGGCCACATGCTACGCAACACACCGTCGCGGCGCACCCATGCGTGCATCAAGGCTGCCGCCACATGCACCAGCACGGTGGCCAACAGCAGGTAGCCGGCCCAGCCGTGTGCCATGCGCAGCACGGCATACAGTTGCAAGTTGTGCGGGGCGATGGCCGGCAAGCCCAGCGGGCGAGGGTAGTCGCCCGCTGACAGCATTGCCCAGCCCAGTAGCGGCATGGCTAGCATCAGGCCATAGAGCAGCAGGTGCGATGCCCCGGCGGCCCAGCGCTGCAGGGTGGGCAGGTCTCGCGGCAAGGGTGGATGAGGCACGGCCAGGCGCACCCCGATACGCAGCACGACCAGCACCAGCAGTGCCAGGCCGGTGGCCTTGTGCAGCCCGATGAGTACAGGGTGGCGTAGCGACAGGTCTGCAACCATGCTCACGCCAATGAACAGCATGGCCAGGATCAGCACGGCCATCAGCCAGTGCAGCAGGCGGGCGAAAGGGTGGAAGGCTTCGGGTTTCATGGGCGGGCTCCGGTGCTGAGCGATTCACGGCTGCGGCGGTTGAACGATTCCGAGTAGGCAGCCGAACGGGCGGCGAGGATGGGGTCGGCAGATGCCTCTATGCCTCGGGGCAGGATCAACGGGTCGAAGTTGAGGTCGCGGCATGCCCCCTGTTCGGGGGCGTCGACCTGTTCCAGCACCAGGGTGCCGGCGTCTACGCTGCGCCGTTCGGCAGGCCAGGGCCGGGCAGGGTCGTCCACAGCATCGCCGGGTTCAGCCAGCACGAGGCGAAGCGTCCAGCGTAACGGGCCCTGGGCCAGGCGTTGCTGCAGGTCGTGTTGCAGAAACTGTTTGTCATCAATCTGGGTGGGCAGCGCGGCAAACGCGGTTTGTGGCTCAAGCTGCCAGCGCACCGGGTGGCGGGCGCCGCTTGCATCTATCAGCTGAAAGGCATTGATGCTGTGGTATTGGGTGCTGGCGAAGCTGTTGCTGGGCTTGTAGCCCGCCGCCCACTGGCGAAACGCTGCGCTTTCCGGGTGGGCTGCGAAGAACGCCTGCATGCTGGCGGGGTTCGGTTTGCCGGTGGCCGGGTCTGGCGTACTCGCCAGTACTTGCTCGTAGAACCCTTGCGGGGTGCTTATCGCCAGCACAGGCGGGGTGTTCATGCCGGTGCGCCAGACCTGCCCGTCGTCGGTGCTCAGCTGAATGGCCAGGCTGCGTACGGGTATGCTTGTGTCCGGGGCATACGGGTTGGCGCCGCCAATGGCGAGGCGGCCGATCACCGGGACACGCGCCTGGCTGAATACGCGCGCCGTGGACAGGTTGGCGGCCTGCCCGCTGGCCTGGAAGTAGCCACTGACACACAGGCCCTTGGCGTGGTTCTTGCGGTAGCCTGGGTAGTGCCCGGCTTGGGCCTCGAAGGTGTCAATGATGCGCTGTGGTGTCAGCCGGGTTTCGCCAAGCCAGCCGGCGGCATAGGCAAAGCCGGCACCTGCGGCCAGCATCACGGCGCCGATGGCAGCCAGGCGCAAGGCTTTCGCCGGGCCGTGCAAAGGTGAGTTCATGGTCATCGTCCGGTTTGGTGAATGTGCCAGTACGACGGGGCAGGGAAAAATTTATTCCATCGACGGGAATAGAATTTCCTGGTGGGCGTCTGCCTTTACAATGACTACTTCAAAGGCCGGGACTTTGCCATGCATGATCTGGACGACCACCAGTGGCGCGAGCTGCTGGCCCGCCTGCGCCGTTTTGCCGTGTGGCTGACCCGCGAGCCGGGCAGCGCCGATGACCTGGTGCAGGCCACGGTCGAGCGGGCCCTAAGCCGACGTGACCAGCAACGCGATGCCGAGGCGCTGCGGGCTTGGCTGTTTACCATCCTCTATCGGCTTTTCCTTGACGGTAAGCGTCGCGACCGCCTGCATGCGCGCTGGCTGTCGTGGTTCGGCCGTGCCGAGAGCGAGGAGGAGCCGCTCGGGGCCAACCTTGAGGCGATTGTCCTGGCCCAGGCCGACTTGCAGGCATTTGCCCGGCTGACGGCCGAACAGCGCGCCTTGTTGCTGCTTATCAGCATCGAAGGCTTGAGTTACAAGGAAGCTGCCCAGGCCTTGGGCATCCCCATCGGCACTGTGATGTCGCGCCTGTCGCGCGCCCGCAGTGCCTTGCGCGAACTGACCGAGGGCAACCCTCAGCCCCCGGCCTTGCGGAGACTGAAATGACGCGTCTGATCCCCAGCGAAGACGAATTGCACGCTTACGTCGATGAGCGCCTGGCGCCTGCGCGCCGGGCCGAAGTGCAGGCCTGGCTGGCGGCCAACCCGCAGGCTGCGGCACGGGTAGAGGGCTGGCGCGCCGATGCCCGCCGGTTGCGTACGGCGCTGGCCGGGTTTGGCGAACTGCCCGGGGCGGCGCAGCTGGACCTTGGGCAGTTGCGTCGGCAATTGCGCCAGCGTCGGCAGCGGCGCTGGGCCACCGCGGCGGTGGTCGTGCTGGCATTGGGCGTCGGAGGGCTGGGCGGCTGGCAGGTGCGCGATGCGTCCCTGGCACGAGCCGACCAGCCCATGGCCGATGCTGTCCAGGCGCACCGGTTGTTTGCCGCCAGCGAGGCGCTGGATATCCAGGCCAGTGATCCAGGGCAGTTGCGCGACTGGTTGGGGCGGCATTTCAGCCGCGTTGGGCAATTGCCGGACCTGGCGGGCTATGGCTTCAAACCGGTGGGGGCGCGCTTGCTCAGCAACGAGCAGGGGCCGGCGGCACTGCTGGTGTTTGAAGATGGCAAGGGCCAGCGCATCAGCCTGTTCCTGCGCTCACCGGGCGAGCTTTATCGGCGCATGCCAGACGGGCAGCGGGTTGATGGCCTGCTGGAGGCGCGGTACTGGTCGCATGGGGCTTACAACTTCGCCTTGGTCAGCGCGGCGGACGATGCGCGTGGGGCCGGGGTGGGGGAGGCGTTGCGGTTGGGGTTGTGAGTGCTCGCCATAACAATTTCAGCGCCTGTGCGATCGAGCGCCGCCCGCGCGGCGCTTCGCGGGGCAAGCCCGCTCCCACATTTGTTGCAACGTACCGAACCTGTCAGGCCATGGTTGTCAGCCTTGTTGGCTTGACGCAATTTCCTGGCTGGCGCTGCCGCCCCCCACCCATCTCAAGCCATGCACCAAGGCTGACCACGCCGCTTCCATAGGCATGGCCATGTTGCAACAAATGTGGGAGCGGGCTTGCCCCGCGAAGCGCCGCGCGGGCGGCGCTCGGTCTAACCGGCACTACAAGCCCCAAGGCGTGTACCTTGGGCCCACACCAGAATCAGCTCAACTCCAACCAGATCGGCGCATGGTCCGAGGGCTTTTCCATGCCACGCAGTTCATAGTCCACGCCCGCTGCCTTGAGACGCGGCACCAGGTGCTGCGAGGCCATGATCAGGTCGATGCGCAGGCCACGTTTGGGATCGTCCTCGAAACCCCGGCTGCGGTAGTCGAACCAGCTGAAACGGTCGGTCACGTCGGGGTGCAGGTGGCGGAAGCTGTCAACCAGGCCCCAGCCTTTCAAGCGCTCCATCCACTCACGCTCTTCAGGCAGGAAACTGCACTTGCCAGTCTTCAGCCAGCGCTTGGCATTGTCTGGGCCGATGCCGATATCGCAGTCCTGCGGCGAGATGTTCATGTCACCCATTACCAGCAGTGGCTGGTCGTTGCGGAACTGGCCTTCCAGCAGTGCCTGCAGGTCGCTGTAGAAACGCTGCTTGGCCGGGAATTTGGTGGGGTGGTCGCGGCTTTCGCCCTGGGGGAAATAGCCGTTCATGATGGTGATCGGGTTGCCATCTGCATCGGCGAAGGTGCCCCAGATGAAGCGGCGCTGGGCCTCTTCTTCATCGGTGGCAAAGCCTTTGTGCAGGCTCAATGGAGCCTGGCGCGACAGTAGAGCCACGCCGTAGTGGCCTTTCTGGCCGTGGTAGTGCACGTGGTAACCCAGCGCCTGCACGTCGGCCAGCGGAAACTGATCGTCGCTGACCTTGGTTTCCTGCAGGCCGATCACGTCCGGCTGGTGCTTTTCGATGAGCGCTGCCAGCTGATGCGGGCGTGCTCGCAGGCCGTTGATGTTGAAACAGACGATCTTCATGGAAAGACAATCCCGGTAAAAGGCGGGATGCTAGCCGACATCGCCCCACATCACCAGCGTGGCGGCCTCCGGCCCCTGCTGCTAACGTGCTGTAGGGGGTGAACGAAGCGCGGTGGTGCACCTCCAAGGCAATGTACGCCCATTCCAGGAGGTCTGCCCGCAATGCCCGAAACCACTGCCGCCCCGGCTCAAGTCTGCCTGCTTGATGATGGCTATAGCCGCGAAGCGCGTTCGCTGCTGTACAACGCCTACCGCCACGAACCCACCTTCGCCTATATCTTCGAAGCCCAGCGCCCGGGGTATGAGCGACGCTTGCGGGTAATGGTGCGCGAATGGGTGCGCCAGCATTTCTACCTGCAATTACCTGCCATCGGCTTGCTGGTGGACGACCGCCTGATTGCCATGGCCCTGATCGTGCCGCCGGTGCGCCGGTTGGGCGTTGCCGACAGCTGGGCCTGGCGCCTGCGCATGATCCTCGGCACTGGCCTGCGCTGCACGCGGCGTTACATGGACTACCAGGCCGCCCTGGCCACCTGCCTGCCCACCGATCAGGTGCATGTGTTGCCACTGCTGGGGGTACATCCGCAATTTCAGGGCAAGCATTACGGGGAGCAATTGTTACAAGCCGTGCACGACTGGTGCGCGGATCAACCAGGCACCCAGGGCGTAGTGCTCGACACCGGCAATGAGCATTACCTGGCCTTTTACCAGCGCCAGGGCTATGAAGAAATTGGTGAGGTCGCCGTAGGACCGATCCGGGAACGGGTGTTCTTCCATCCCAATCCAGTCTCTTCAACGTCCACTTTTGCCTGAACATCCCGCCAGGCGGCTCCCTTGAGCGCCTGGCTCTGGTAGCATTTGCCGCATGACGTATTCAGGAAGATTGACCTGGGGCCTGGTTTTCTGGGCCGCCAGTTTCGCAGCATGGGGCCAGAGCGAGTTGCTGGTGAAGGTAAAACCAGCCAACAAGGCGCTCAAGGCCAATGTCGAAGGCTATATAGGCACCCTTGGTGACCGCGATGAAGAAGCATTGTTACGCTTCAGTCGCGGGGCAGAGGAGCAGGCGCGCAAAGCCGCGCAGGCACTTGGCTACTACCAGGCGCAGATCGACAGCGAGGTCAAGCCGCCCAGAGATGCAGACCATTCCCCGCAACTGGTCATCAGCATCAACCCGGGCGAGCCGATTCGCCTGCGCAACGTGACCGTGCGTATCGAAGGCCCGGCCAGCGAAATGAAGGCCTTTCGCATGCCCGACAGCCGGGCGCTGCGCGCAGGCGAACAGCTCAACCACGGCCATTACGAAGATGCCAAGCGGCTGATCCAGAACCAGGCGTCGCGCTACGGCTTTTTCAGCGGCCGCTTCAGCCGTCAGCGCCTTGCGGTCGACCCGCAGGCCGGTGTGGCCGATATCGAACTGGTTTACCAGAGTGGCCCGCGCTATCACCTGGGCGCCGTCACCTTCGGCGGCGACACGCCGCTGGACGACGACCTGCTGCAGCGCATGGTGTCGTTCAAGCCAGGCACGCCCTACGACTCGGAACTGATCGCCGAACTGAACAATGACCTGCAATCGAGCGGCTATTTCGAAGGCGTACGGGTGGATGCGGCGCCCACTGCTGCCGTGGGTGAAGAAATCCCGGTGGATGTCCGCCTGGAAACCCGCAAACCACGCACCATGGGGCTGGGTCTGGGCTTCTCGACCGACGTCGGTCCGCGTGGCAAGGCCAACTGGACCCGCCATTGGGTCAACCCGCAGGGCCACAGTTACGGTTGGGAAACCGAGCTGTCCGCCCCCCGACAGAACGTTGGCCTGTGGTATGACATCCCCCTCGACCCGCCACTGACCGACAAGCTGCGCTTTGCCGGTGGTTACCAGAACGAGGAGCTGGCAGGTACCGATACACTCAGCAAACTGCTGACAGTGGGCCCAGAGTGGCACAGCAAGCTGCCCAGCGGCTGGCAGCGGGTCATTTCGCTCAAGTACCAGCGCGAGGAGTATCGCCTGGGTGACGATTCCGGGCTGAGCAACCTGCTGATGCCTGGCGTGAGCTATTCGTTTCTGCGCAGTGACAATCGCATCGATCCGCACAACGGCTACCGCCTGCAGTTCGATGTACAAGGGGCCAAGGAAGGGCTGGTTTCCGACACCAACCTGTTGCACGGCAACGTACTGCTCAAGGGCTTGACCACGCTTGGCCACAACCACCGCCTTCTGGGGCGCGTGCAGTTCGGTGGCAGTGCCACCAACGGCTTCAAGAACAACATTCCGCCGTCGCTGCGCTTCTTCGCCGGTGGCGACCAGAGCGTGCGTGGCTATGACTACCAGACCCTGTCACCGAAGAACAGCGATGGCGACCGCATCGGCGGGCGCTACCTGGTAGCCGGCAGTGTCGAGTACCAGTATTCGCTGACTGAAAAGTGGCGGATCGCGACGTTTGTCGATCAGGGGAACTCGTTCAACAACCTTGAGCTACCCAGCCTAAAAACCGGTGTCGGTTTTGGTGTGCGCTGGGTATCGCCGGTCGGGCCGTTGCGACTCGACCTGGCCAAGGCGCTGGATGACGAAGGGGGCATTCGCCTGCACTTTTCCATGGGGCCTGAGTTGTGAAACGCGTGATCAAGTACATTCTGCTGAGCCTGCTAGGTGTGGTCGCGAGCCTGGGCGTAGGGCTGGGCCTGTTGCTGGGTACCGAAGCGGGCAGCCGCTGGACGCTGGGCAAAGTGCCAGGGCTTGAGGTGGCTGATTTCCAAGGCCGCTTGGCGGGCAGCTGGCAGGCCAGCGTGCTGCGCTGGGCCGATGGTGGCAATACAGTAGAGGTGCAGGCACCGCTATTCGCCTGGTCGCCTGCCTGTCTGATGCGCGCCACTCTGTGCATCGACCAGTTGCAGGCACAACGCATTGACATGGCCTTTGCGCCAAGTGCCGAGCCGGCCGACAGCGGCCCGCTGCAGTTGCCAGCGCTGCACTTGCCGCTGGCCATCGAGCTGGGCGAAGTCAAGGTCGGCCAGCTGCGGCTGGATGGCAGCGACCTGCTGGGTGACCTGCAACTGGCGGCGCACTGGACCGGCACCGGGATGCGCATCGACAGCCTGCACCTGCAGCGCGATGAGCTGCAACTGGACCTGCAGGGCGACCTGCAGCCCGAAGGAGACTGGCCATTGCAACTCCAGGGGCAGCTGCAACTGCCCGCCGTAGACGGCAAAGCCTGGCAGCTGGCGCTGACGGCAACCGGAGAATTACAAAAGACCCTGAAACTTGCCGGCACCAGCCGTGGTTATCTCGACGCCACGCTGAGCGGGCAGTTGCAAGCGTTGGCCGAGCATCTGCCGGCGACCCTGCAGATTCGTTCAGAGGCGTTCAAACCGGCGGGCTCGTTGCCCGATACGTTGCAGTTGAATCAGCTCGTGCTTGATGCCAAGGGCGATCTGCTCAAGGGCTATCAACTGTCGGGAACGGCCAACCTGCCGGCTGAACAGTCGCCGATCGCGTTGGCGCTGTCCGGGTTGGTCGACAGCAAAGGCGCCAGGCTCGATGCCCTTGACCTGACTGCCAGCGACACCCAGCGCGTGAAACTGCAGGCCACGACCGACTGGCAGCAAGGCCTGACCGCCGATGCGCAGCTGGACTGGCAGGACTTCCCGTGGTTGCGGCTGTACCCGCTGGAGGCGCCGCCCGAGGTCACCCTCAAGCGCTTCAGTACCCAGGTGCATTATCGCGATGGCAATTACCAGGGCACCTTCAAAGGCGACCTGGACGGCCCGGCAGGGGCGTTCAGCCTGGCCAGCCCGTTCGAAGGTGACCTGACCCAGGTGAAACTGCCGCAACTGGCGCTGACCGCCGGGCAAGGCAAGGCTGCCGGCAGTGTGGCCGTGCGTTTTGCCGACACTTTGGCTTGGGATGTCGACTTGCAGCTTTCGGCGCTCGACCCGGCGTATTGGCTGGCGGAGCTGCCGGGCACCTTGGCGGGGCCGCTGCGCAGTAAAGGCGAGATGAAGGGCGAGGTGCTCACCCTTGATGCCCAACTTGACCTCAAAGGCCGCCTGCGCGGCCAGCCGGCTGTGCTCAAGGCCGAAGCGCAGGGGGCAGGGCAGAGCTGGACCCTCGGCGCCTTGGCGATCCAGCTGGGTGACAACCGTATCAACGGCAGTGGCAGCTTGCAGCAGCGCCTGGCCGGGCGAATCGACCTTGACCTGCCGCGCCTGGGCCAGCTGTGGCCAAGGCTGCAGGGCCAGGTCAAGGGCCGGCTGGATGTTGCCGGCACCTTGCAAGCTCCGCAAAGCACGCTGACCTTGCAGGGCCAGCGCTTGGCCCAGGCCGAAAACCGGCTGCAACAGCTGGACCTGGATGCCCGTCTGGACAACGCCCAGCACGGTGTGATCGAGCTAAAGGCCACTGGCATTCACCTGGGCGACACGGCATTGGGCACGCTGCAGGCCAACGGCAAAGGCGACATTCGCCAGCAAGCCTTGACCCTGGCGCTGGATGGCCCGCAGCTCAAGCTTGACCTCGGTCTGGATGGCCAGTTGAGCAAGGGTGACTGGCGTGGCCGCCTCGCGAGTGGGCGTATCCAGGCCGGTGGCCAGGATTGGCAGCTGCAATCGCCGGCACGCCTGCAGCGCCTGGCCAGCGGCCAGCTGGACTTCGGTGCCCATTGCTGGCGCTCTGGCCAGGCCAGCCTTTGTGGTGACGACCAGCGGCTGGCGCCCGAGCCGCGCTTGCGTTACCACCTCAAGCAGTTCCCGCTGGACAGCCTTGCACAGTGGCTGCCAAAAGACTTCGCCTGGCAGGGCCTGCTCAATGCGGATATCAATCTGGACATCCCGGCCAGCGGCCCCAAAGGCAACATTGTCATTGATGCCAGTGGCGGCACGCTGCGTGTGCGCGACAAGGGCCGTTGGGTCGATTTCCCCTATCAGACCCTGCGTGTCGACAGCACGTTGGCGCCACGGCGTATCGATACCCGCCTGGCCTTCCGTGGAGAGCGCCTGGGCGAGCTGAATGTCAATACGCGCCTCGACCCGCTGGGCAAGAACAAGCCGTTGTCAGGTGATTTCCGCCTGGCCGGGCTGGACCTGTCGGTGGCGCGTCCGTTCGTGCCGATGGTCGAACGCCTGGCCGGGCACCTCAACGGCAGTGGCCGGCTTTCAGGGACCTTGCTGACACCACAGGTCAACGGCAACCTGATGCTCAGCGGCGGTGAAGTGAGTGGCGCCGAGTTGCCGGCCAGCCTTGAGGACCTGTCGTTGCAGGCGCTGATCGCCGGCGAGCAGGTGCAACTCAATGGCAACTGGCGCAGCGGCGATGCAGGGCGGGGCCAGTTGAGTGGCAACCTCACGTGGGGCCAGGCGCTGGGCATGGACCTGCGCCTGCAAGGCCAGCAACTGCCAGTCACGGTTGAGCCCTATGCAACGCTGGAGGTCGCCCCGGACCTGACCTTGCGCCTGATCGACGACAAACTGGCGGTTACCGGCAAGGTGCAGGTACCCAAAGGCAAGATCACCGTGCGTGAACTGCCGCCGTCAACCGTGAAGGTATCGGATGACACGGTAATCGTTGGTCATCAGACCGAAGAGGGCAAACCGCCCATGGCGATGGCCATGGACATCGATGTCGAAGTGGGCCGCGACAAGTTGTCATTCAGCGGCTTTGGGCTCACTGCCAACCTGCTCGGCCACGTACATATAGGCGACAACCTCGATACCCGTGGCGAGCTGAGCCTGGCCGACGGCCGTTACCGTGCCTACGGCCAGCGCCTGACCATCCGCCGCGCGCGCTTGCTGTTTGCCGGCCCGATCGATCAGCCCTACCTGGACATCGAAGCCATACGCACGGTCGATGACGTGATTGCCGGTATCCGCCTGAGCGGCAGTGCCGAGCAACCCACGACCAAGGTGTTTTCGGAACCGGCCATGAGCCAGGAGCAGGCGCTGTCGTACCTCGTGCTGGGGCGGCCTCTGGGCAACGCTGGCGAGGACAACAACATGCTTGCCGAGGCAGCGTTGGGCCTGGGGCTGGCTGGCAGCGCCGGCATCACCGGCAGCCTGGCATCGAGCCTGGGCATCGACGACTTCCAGCTGGACACCGAAGGCTCGGGCAACACCACCAGCGTGGTCGCCAGCGGCAACATCACCGAGAAGCTGAGCCTGCGTTACGGCGTGGGTGTGTTCGAACCCGCCAACACCATCGCGTTGCGTTACAAGCTGAGCAAGAAGGTGTACCTGGAAGCCGCCAGCGGGCTGGCCAGCTCACTGGACATCTTCTACAAGCGCGATTTCTGAAGCGGTGCCGGGGCGGCCGTCAACGGACGGTGGCCGCCTCGATAAATTCATTGGTATCGGGTGAGGGCTGCGGATCAGGGGCACGTACCGGGACGATCAGGTTGGTGTATTCGTCTATCAGCCGGTTCAGGGCTTCCGGCGGTTCGCTGGCCTGGAACTGCATGCGGATCTGTACTTCGTCAGGGTCACGGCTTTCGCCCTGACGGCCTTGACCGCCGATGGTGACCTTGAAGCTTGCAGTCTTGTTCTCGCTTGCGGTCTGCAGTGCCTGTTGCGCTTCGGTCCCTTTAACCCGTACCGAGAGGTCGACCTGCATTCGCTCCAGGGCCAGGCCCTTGGGCGATACCAAGGCAAACAGGGGGACGCGCATGATGTGTTGCCCATCCATGGCCACCTCGACCATCTTGGCTTTCATGGGGGCGCCCAAGGCGTCGCTGTCGCACTCGAAGAACTGGTCGAACAGGTTGATGTACTGTTGTGCAATCAGGCTGTTGGTGGCGCTGGCGGCTTCTTGCAGGCCACGGGTGATCTCACGCAGGTCAATGGAGGTCATCGGGGCAGGGGGCTTGTTCATGGGTTCGACTCCTCAGGCCAGGTGTGCCCCCCGGCGCTGGCCAGGGGGGCTGTTTTGCGGGGCAGGGAGCGTCTCAAGCAGTACCGGTAGTTACATCGGCAGCAGGACCTTTCAAGGTATCGGCCTGGGAAATCTCGTCCTGGCTTTTCAGTTCGGCGGTTCTGACCACCGTTGGCTTGGTTGCCGCATCGGTCAGGAACTCGATCACCCTCATCATTGCTTCAGGCGGCTCCTGGCGCTTGAGCGTGGTATTGAAGGCGTAGCGGGCGCGGGTGTCGGTCTTGCGGGTTTGTGTGGACTTATGGCTGACGCTGCCTTTCACATTCAGCCTGAATGGCCCCCAGCCCAAAGAGCCGGTCAGATCGGCACTCATGTCCTTGCTGGAAGTGTCTTCCGACATCTGGTTGATGACCAGTTCGAACTCGACATTGCCTTCCTCGATGGAAATGTTCGGGTGCGTGATGGCCGCAAGCAGCGGCACCTTCATGGTCTTGCTGACCACACCTTTGTATTCACCCTGTTCGTCGACGATGGTTTCGTCGTAGTCGAACTGGATGGCGACGGCCTTGCCGTCCTGCACGCACACCTGCATCAGGAAGTCGGCGTATGACTTGCTCGCAGTAACCTGTGCCTGGACCATGGCCTGCAGGGGACCTGCGATCATGCGATCCATTGGCAAGGCGTTGATCACGGATCCGATGAGGCTGTTGTCTATCGACATGCTTGATTGCTCTTGTTGTTGAAGGGAAAAGTGGCCACCTGTGGCGGCCTAACGGGTTGGCCGTCAGCGGGCGTAGTTCTCCTGACGGCGGATGTTGCCGATCTGACGCAAGCTCAGACCGTACTTGTTGGCCAGCAGGCTGCGTGAAAGGCCATCGGCGCTTTCCTTCTGGATCTGCTGGTTACGCAACTGGCGCAGAAAGTGGTCAGCCTTGGGGATTTCCAGGGCTACCCCGGCAAAGCGTTTGATCAATGCGTCGAGCGCCTCGGCTGGCAGCACGTCGGCCAGCTTGGTGCGTTCGCGGTACTTGGGGATGTATTTGGGCCTGCCGCCGTAGGCGCAGGTCAACTGGTAGGCGTTGTCGATGCCGATACAGTCGACCAGGGCCTGCAGCGAATGGGGCAGTTGGCTGATATCGATGAGGCTCAAGTCTGGTAATTCCATATGGCGCTCCTTCTGGATGGGGGGATGTGCGACCCGATCACCAGCGGCGTTATGTCGACGGTGTGAGCAAATTCTGTGTGACAGCCACCGCGCGTCGCTAGGCGACATATGGGGTGCGGTTTGTAGCCTCGGTGAACAGGGATTGCAGGCAGCGATATCCTGCGGTGTAGGACGTGTCTTCAGCATGTGGCTGTGGCGGTTGATTACCCATAAGGGCGCTACGCTCATCGAGTGATGGGGCGGGGTACCCTCAGTTGCAGGGGTAACTGCTCAGCAGGCTGGCGCTGCGCAGGTAGGCCTGGGGGGAGGCGAGCATGCTTTCTGGCAGCGTCCGCCAGTCGACCACCAGGCACAAGGCATGCAGTGGCTGGCCGCCGCGCTGACCGATGACCGTGTCGGAAAAACTGCGGCGATACAGCGCCTGGGTCTGGTGCAGCGGTTGCACATGATCGGCTTGGGCCAAGGTCAGCCGCGCCAGTTCAGGCAACAGGGCCATGGGGGCGCTGAAGTGCAGCGGCGCGCCTTGAGCCTGCAGGTAGCCGGCCTGGCGCACGCGCTGCCACAGTTGTTGCCACTGGCTGGCGCCGGCATGGCGCTCCAGGTGGCGGCCAAGCTCAAGCAGTTGCGCCGCCTTTACTTCGCGGGTGTCCAGCGCGTGAAGGGAAAGCGGGGTCAGAATCAGGGACGCGAACAGCAGGGGTTTGTACATGGTGCCTCCGGCATGGGTGCTTGAAGCCCCATGCTTTCAGGCAGTCGCCACCCTACCCAGCAGGAAATGCAGCGCCGGGCCCAGTGGGCGTTGTATCATTGGCGCGGCTCGTTGCGAGCCATTTGCCCCTGATGTTGCAAGGAACTTTCGATGACACACGTGCAGCGCCTTAAATATTCCCTTCTGATCATCCTGGTGGTACTAGGCCTGATGCTGGGCCTGTCCCACCTGCAGAAGCAGGGCACGATCAGTGAGCAGACCTTTCAGATGCTGGCCATCGCCATCGCTGTGGTGGTCGTGGTGATCAACGGCATCCTGCGGCGCAAGGTCAAACCCTGACCCCTGCGGGCCGGCCAGGTGTGGCCGGCCATGCGCTTAACGCGAGGATGCCTGCTCCAGTACGGCGCGCGCCTGGGCGTTGAGGCTATAGCACTTGTCGTTGCCCAACTCGATGACACCTTCGGTGCACAGCCGCTTTAGCACTTCACGCACGCTGAGGAACGACAGCGGTATGTCCAGTTGTTCCAGTTGTGCGTGCACGCCGCGTACGCCAATGCTGCGGCCATTGCGGTCGGCGGTGTGCAGGGCATCGATCACCTTGAGCCGGATCAGGCTGGTACGCAGACCGAAAGTACGCAGGAGCTCGCGGATCTGTTCGTTGCCGATGCGTTCTTCAGAAAAAACGTCCTGTCCGTTGGGCGCTTTGCCTGGGACGCGCCCGGCCTGGGTCGAGGGTTGCGGGTTGTACATGTGAATGCTCCTTTTCGTGGACGAACCCGAAATGTGGTTGCCTCACTAACTAGGACGAATGAGAACGCAAAAACAGCAACCCACCCGTAAAAAAAATGGTGTTCTTCTTCAAGACGTTCCATTGCCCGGTAACACGTAAAATTTTCATCTGGCCATTCGTCTGATCGGGATAGAGCCCGAACCCGAGGAGTGCCCGTGTTTCCACTTTCCCATCCCATGACGTGCGCAGGCCTGGCCGCTGCGCTGTTGGCGGTGAGCGTTGCCGTACACGCGCAGCCCGCCACTGATGCCAGCGCGCAGATTCGTCGAACCAGTTACGGGGTGCCGCATATCGTGGCCAAGGATGAGCGCGGCCTGGGCTATGGCGTCGGCTATGCCTATGCCCAGGACAACCTGTGCCTGCTGGCCAACGAGGTGCTGACCGTCAGTGGTGAGCGCTCACGCCATTTTGGTGCCAACGGCAAGACCCTGGAGCAGCGTGACAACCTGGCCAGCGACGTGTTTTTCACTTGGCTCAACAGCCCAGTGGCGGTCGATACGTTCCTGCAGGCGCAGCCGGCGCAGGTGCAAGCATTGCTGGCGGGTTATGCCAGCGGCTACAACCGGGCGCTGGCCGAGCGCCGCCGCGGGGGGCTACCCGCCGAATGCGGTAACGGTGAGTGGTTGCGACCGATCACCAGCCAGGACCTGGTCAAGCTGACCCGTCGCCTGTTGGCCGAGGGTGGCGTCGGGCAGTTCGTCGAGGCGCTGGCAGGCGCGCAACCCCCTGCACAGGCTCGCCAGCAGGCGCCGGCAGGCTTCGCCGCTGCGCTGGCGTGGCAAGCGCGCTTTGCCACGGAGCGCGGTAGTAATGCGGTGGCGGTCGGGGCACAGCGTTCGGCCAATGGCCGTGGCCTGTTGCTGGCCAACCCGCATTTCCCGTGGATGGGCGGCATGCGCTTCTACCAGATGCAGTTGACCATTCCCGGCCAGCTCGATGTGATGGGCGCGGCATTGCCGGGCCTGCCGGTGGTCAACATTGGTTTCAACAGGCACCTGGCCTGGACGCATACCGTCGACACGTCCAAACACTTCACTTTGTACCGGCTGCAGCTCGACCCCAAGGACCCGACCCGCTACCTGCTGGATGGCAAGTCGCTGCCATTGGCCCGGCAAACCATCAGCGTTGCCGTCAAGGCTGAGGATGGCAGCCTCGGTCAGGTGGAGCGGCAGGTCTACAGTTCGCAATTCGGCCCGGTGGTGCAATGGCCCGGGCGCCTGGATTGGGATGCGCATGTGGCCTACAGCTTGCGTGACGCCAACCTCGACAACACCCGGGTGCTGCAACAGTGGTACCAGATCAATCGTGCCGATAACCTGGCAGCGTTGAAAGGCTCGGTCGAGCAGTTGCAGGGTATCCCTTGGGTCAACACCCTGGCCGTGGACCCAGGGGGGCGGGCGTTGTACCTGAACCAATCGGTGGTGCCATATGTGGATCAGCAACTGCTCGGCGCTTGCAGCACCCCGCAAGGGCAGGGGCCCGTAGTGGTGCTGGACGGCTCGCGTAGCGCCTGCCAATGGAAGATCGACGCGAACGCTGCGCAACCGGGAATCTTCCCGGCGCGACTGCTGCCGAGCCTTGAACGCGAGGACTTCGTGCAGAACTCCAACGACCCGGCCTGGTTGGCCAACCCGGCGCAGCCGCTGACCGGCTATTCACCCTTGATCAGCCGCAGTGACCAGCCGCTGGGCATGCGCGGCCGTTTCGCCCTGCAGCGCCTGCAGGGCACGGCAAGGCTGAGCGTTGATGACTTGCAGCGCATGGTGACCGACGACGAGGTTTACCTGGCCAGCCTGGTGCTGCCAGACCTGCTGCAATGGTGCCAGGGCGCCGCCATAGAGGTACAGGCCGTGTGCAGCAGCCTGGCTGCCTGGAATGGCAAGGCCGACCTCGACAGTGGCATTGGTCTGGTGCATTTCCAGAACCTGTTCACTGCCCTGGCCGAGCACCCGGAAAGCTGGCGTGTGGCCTTTGACCCGGCAGACCCGCAGCACACGCCCCGTGGTCTGGCGGTGGAGCCGGCGGCCGTGCGCAAACGGGTGCATGACGCGGCACTGGCGTCGCTCAAGCAGGTGAACGACAGCGGTGTCGCGGAGGGGACGCGTTGGGGGCAGGTGCAGCAGTCGCTCGATGGCACGCCGGTACCCGGTGGTCCGCAGGCTCTGGGCGTGTACAACGCGATGTACAGTGTGCCGCACGGGCAGGGCAAGCGGTTGGTGGTCAGCGGTACCAGCTACCTGCAACTGGTCAGCTTCACCGACAAAGGGCCAGAGGCTCGTGGGTTATTGGCATTCTCCCAGTCGAGCGAAGCGGCTTCAGCCCATGCCAGTGACCAGACCAAGGCATTTGCGGCCAAGCAACTGGCGGTGATTCCGTTTACCGAGGCGCAGATCAAGGCAGACCCGGAGTACCGGGAAGTGGTGATCAGTGAGCGGGACAAAGGGGCGGTGGTTCAGCAGTAAGGTATTCTGGCCTCTCCGCGGGCAAGCCCGCTCCCACAGGTACGCCACAGATTTTCATACTTGTGGTGTACCGGTGGGAGCGGGCTTGCCCGCGAAAGGGCCGGTACTGCCAGTCCTGTAATGTCAGGCAAACTCGAACGGCGCCAGCTGAAACCCTTGCTCATCTACTTGCAAGGCCCAGCCGCGGCGGTCCCAGTCGCCCAGCACGATGCGCCGTGCCGGTTCCCCATCAACCACCAGTTTGTGAATCGCTGGCCGGTGGGTATGGCCATGCACCAGCGTGCGCACGCCATGCGCCGCCATCACCTTGGGTACTTCCTCCGGTGTGACGTCGACAATTTCGGTGGACTTCATCCGCACTTGCGTGCTGCTTTCGCTGCGCAGTTTGCGCGCCAGCTTGTAGCGGGCTGACAGCGGCAGGTGACGCAAGACCCACAAGCTCAGCGGGTTGCGCAGCAAGCGGCGCATTTTCATGTAACCCAGGTCGCGGGTGCACAAGGTGTCGCCATGCATCAGCAGCACCTGTTCACCGCCCAGCTCGATCACACTGGGGTCGCTCAACAACGTGCAGCCCGCAGCGTCGCAGAAAGCCTGGCCAATCAGGAAGTCACGGTTGCCATGCATCAGGAAGATGGCTGTACCGCTGTCGCTCAGCCGGCGCATGGCTTGGCAGATCGACTGCTGAAAGGGCGTCATGGCATCGTCGCCGATCCACGCTTCGAAGAAGTCGCCCAGGATGTACAACGCCTTGGCGTGGCGGGCACGGCCGTCGAGCAGATCAAGAAACGCCCGGGAAATGTCCGGGCGCTCTTCTTGCAAATGCAGATCGGAGATCAGCAGTATCACCCAATGATCTCGGCTTTCTCGATGATCACGTCTTCTTTTGGTACGTCCTGGTGGCCAGCCTTGGAACCGGTGGCGACCTTCTCGATGGCATCAACCACTTCACGGCCTTCAATCACTTCACCGAATACCGCGTAGCCCCAGCCCTGTACGTTCTTGCCGCTGTGGTTGAGGAAGTCGTTGTCCGAGGCATTGATGAAGAACTGCGCCGAAGCAGAGTGCGGCTCCATGGTGCGAGCCATGGCGATGGTGTACTTGGCGTTTTTCAGGCCGTTGTCAGCTTCGTTCTGGATGCTGGCACGCTTGTCGCGCTTTTCGCTCATGCCTGGCTCGAAACCGCCGCCCTGAATCATGAAGCCCTTGATCACGCGGTGGAACACGGTGTTGGTGTAGTGGCCTGCGTTGACGTATTCGATGAAGTTGGCCACGGTAATCGGGGCTTTTTCAGCGTTCAGTTCAATGACGATGTCGCCGTGGTTGGTGGTCAGTTTGACTTTGGACATGCTGAAACTCGCTTTTTCAAGGCAATCGGGAATTAGGGTGCGCAGGGCGCCGGTTATCACCTGACGCATGTTCAGGCGATCACGACACATGGCGCGCACTGGCCATTTTGCCAGGCTGCGGCAAAAAGCCGTGATAAATCACGCCAGTTTGTCCGGGCCCGACTGTCAGCAGCTTGACTGCTTCGGCTATGATAGGCCCTTTGTTTCAATCGGCCTACCCAGGCCGGACACGTGCATTCAAGGATCCTATGAGCAAGCCCACTGCCGACAACGCGCCCAACGCCGCTGCCAAAGGCGCCCCCGCTGTCCCTGCGAACTTCCTGCGGCCGATCATCCAGGCCGACCTGGACTCGGGCAAGCACAGCAGCATCGTCACCCGCTTCCCGCCGGAGCCCAACGGCTACCTGCACATCGGTCATGCCAAGTCGATCTGTGTCAACTTCGGCCTGGCCAAGGAATTCGGGGGCGTCTGCCACCTGCGTTTCGATGACACCAACCCGGCCAAGGAAGACCAGGAATACATCGACGCCATTCAGAGCGACGTCAAATGGCTGGGCTTCGACTGGGCCGGCGACGTGCGTTATGCGTCCAGCTACTTCGACCAGCTGCACGAATGGGCGCTCGAGCTGATCAAGCGTGGCAAGGCCTATGTCTGCGACCTGACCCCTGATCAAGCCAAGGAATACCGCGGCAATCTCAAGGAGCCGGGCAGGAACAGCCCGTTCCGCGAGCGTAGCGTGGAAGAAAACCTCGACCTGTTCGCCCGCATGAAGGCCGGCGAGTTCAAGGACGGCGAGCGCGTGCTGCGGGCGAAGATCGACATGGCTTCGCCAAACATGAACCTGCGCGACCCGATCCTGTATCGCATCCGCCATGCCCACCATCACCAGACCGGTGACAAATGGTGCATCTACCCCAACTATGACTTCACCCACGGCCAGTCGGACGCCATCGAGGGCATCACCCACTCGATCTGCACCCTGGAGTTCGAAGGGCATCGTCCGCTGTACGACTGGTTCCTCGACAACCTGCCCGTGCCGGCGCACCCGCGCCAGTACGAGTTCAGCCGCCTGAACCTGAACTACACCATCACGTCCAAGCGCAAGCTCAAGCAGCTGGTTGACGAAAAGCACGTCGACGCCTGGGATGACCCGCGCATGTCGACCCTGTCCGGCTTCCGTCGCCGTGGCTACACCCCGGCTTCGATCCGCAACTTCTGCGAAATGATCGGCACCAACCGCTCCGACGGCGTGGTCGACATGTCGATGCTCGAATTCAGTATCCGTGACGACCTGGACCGCACCGCACCGCGCGCCATGTGCGTACTGCGCCCGCTGAAAGTGGTCATCACCAACTACCCGGAAGGCCAGGTGGAGCAACTTGAGCTGCCGCGCCACCCTAAAGAAGACATGGGCGTGCGTGTGCTGCCGTTCGCACGCGAGCTGTACATCGACCGCGATGACTTCATGGAAGAGCCGCCGAAGGGCTACAAGCGCCTGGAGCCGGCCGGTGAAGTGCGCCTGCGCGGGAGCTACGTGATCCGCGCCGACGAGGCCATCAAGGACGCCGACGGCACTATCGTCGAGCTGCGTTGCTCGTACGACCCGGACACCCTGGGCAAGAACCCTGAAGGCCGCAAGGTCAAGGGCGTGATCCACTGGGTGCCGGCCGAGGGCAGCGTCGAGTGCGAAGTGCGCCTGTACGACCGCCTGTTCCGCTCGCCGAACCCGGAAAAGACCGAGGAGGGCGGCAGCTTCCTGGACAACATCAACCCAGACTCGCTGCAAGTGCTCAGCGGTTGCCGTGCCGAGCCTTCGCTGGCCCAGGCGCAGCCTGAGGACCGTTTCCAGTTCGAGCGCGAAGGCTACTTCTGCGCCGACCTGAAAGACAGCCAGCCGGGCCGCCCGGTGTTCAACCGCACTGTCACCCTGCGTGACTCCTGGGGCAGCTGAGGAAACGCCGTGCTTACCATTTACAACACCCTGAGCAAAGCGAAGGAAACCTTCAAGCCGCTGGATGGCAACAAGGTGCGCATGTACGTGTGCGGCATGACCGTGTACGACTACTGCCACCTGGGCCATGGCCGCAGCATGGTGGCCTTCGACCTGGTCACCCGCTGGCTGCGCAAGAGCGGCTACGAGCTGACTTATGTGCGCAACATCACCGATATCGATGACAAGATCATCAACCGCGCCAACGAGAACGGTGAAAGCTTCGAAGCCCTGACTGCTCGTATGATCGATGCGATGCATGAAGACGAGCGCCGCCTGAACATCCTGCCGCCAGACCAGGAGCCGCGTGCCACCGACCATATCGCCGGCATGCACGCAATGATCCAGACCCTGATCGACAAGGGTTACGCCTATGCCCCGGGCAACGGCGACGTGTACTACCGCGTCGGCAAGTTCGTCGGCTACGGCAAGCTGTCGCGCAAGAAAATCGAAGACCTGCGCATCGGTGCACGCATCGAGGTCGACGAAGCCAAGCAGGACCCACTGGACTTCGTGCTATGGAAGGGCGTCAAGCCGGGCGAACCGAGCTGGGAATCGCCATGGGGCCCGGGCCGTCCGGGCTGGCACATCGAGTGCTCGGTGATGTCCACCTGCTGCCTGGGTGAGAGCTTCGACATTCACGGCGGCGGCAGCGACCTGGAATTCCCGCACCACGAGAACGAGATTGCCCAGAGCGAGGCGGCCACTGGCAAGCAGTACGCCAACGCCTGGATGCACTGTGGCATGATCCGGATCAACGGCGAGAAGATGTCGAAGTCGTTGAACAACTTCTTCACCATCCGCGATGTGCTCGATAAGTACCACCCAGAAGTGGTGCGCTACCTGCTGGTGGCCAGCCACTACCGCAGCGCGATCAACTACTCCGAAGACAGCCTGCGCGACGCCAAGGGTGCGCTGGAGCGCTTCTACCACGCCCTGCGCGGCTTGCCACGGGTGGCCGCCAAGGGCGGCGAAGCGTTTGTCGAGCGTTTCAGTGTGGCGATGAACGACGACTTCGGTACCCCCGAAGCCTGCGCCGTACTGTTCGACCTGGTGCGCGAGATCAACCGCCTGCGCGACAGCGACCCAGACGCTGCTGCCGGCCTGGCTGGCCGCCTGCGCGAGCTGGGTGAAGTGCTGGGTGTGCTGCAACTGGAAGCCGATGACTTCCTGCGTGCGGGTGCCGAAGGCAAGGTCGATGCTGCCGAGGTCGAGGGCTTGATCCAGGCGCGCCTGCAGGCGCGTACAGACAAGAACTGGGCTGAGTCGGACCGTATTCGCGACCAGCTGACCGCCATGGGTGTGGTACTGGAAGACAGCAAAGGCTCTACTACCTGGCGTCTGGCTGACTGATCCAATGGCGCGAAGGGGCTGCCATGCAGCCCTTTCGCGACACGCTAGTGAACAGCAGCCACCGGTTTGCTGCCCAGTACCGCTCGCCCTGGCTTCATGCCGACCGCCAGCGCCGATAAGATCAGGGCAATACACAGCCACTCCCACCCGCTAGGCACCTCATCCACGATCAAGGCTGAGCTGGCGATGCCGAAAACCGGAATCAGCAGCGAAAGCGGCGCTACCCTGGACACTGGGTATTCGCGCAACAGGTAATTCCATCCCCAGTAGCAAAAGTGTGTTGCGGCATACACCTGGAATAACAGGCAAAAGACCACGACGGCATTCGCCTGCGCTGCCAGTGCCACGAACGCGGCTGTGCCATGCAGCCACCAGGCCAGCGACAGCAAAGGTATTGGCGCGAAAAGGCTGGCCCATATGACGAAGGCAAATATCTCCTTCACCTTTGACAGCTTGATGATGACGTTGCCGATGCTCCAGGCTAGCGCGCTGATCAAGAGCAGCAGCAAACCTGTGGTCGTGGTTTTGCCGGGGCTTACTGCCAGAATGCCAACCAACCCTGTTGCCGCCAGCGCGATGCCGACCAATTGGGTGCCGGTCAGGCGTTCGCGAAACAGTAAACAGCCCCACGCCAGGGTAAAAAATGCACTGAACTGAATCAGTAGCGAGGCGCTGCCGGCTGGCACCCCCATGGCGATCCCGAGATTGATCAGTGCCCACATCGCTACGCCAAAGATCAGGCCATATGCAGCTAGCCAATGGACAGCGACCTTCGGGCGCTTCACAAAAAACACCCACGGCAATGCGCACAGTGCGAAGCGTAAGCCTGTGAGCAGGAGTGGGTCTATGTGGGCCAAACCCAGTTTTGTGAGCGGGAAGTTGAGGCCCCATAGGGCTGTAACCAGGACGGCAAGGATCATGTGTTTTCTGTGCATGGTTTGGCAATCTACTGATGTCGCGGCAGTGCGCCTCGACGCTTCCGTTAATATGCCGGCCAGCGGTTTGGCCCGCTTTCAATTGAAGGTCAAATCTGATTAAAATCAGGCCATGACAAACGCTGAAGACACGCTGTACGGCAACACGCTGTGTGAAGTGGTGGTTACAAGGAAGGCTTTTGCCGACGGCGAATCTTTCCCGAAACACCGTCACGATCGAGGGCAGTTTGCCTTTGCGGCCTGCGGCGTGATCACAGTGGCAACTGAAGCGGGCAACTGGGCTGTGCCGCCGTTGCGGGCCATTTGGGTGCCTGCGCGACTGGCCCATGCAATGCAGATGCGCGGCACGGTCATCATGCTCAATGCCTACATTTGCCCGCAGGCAGCCGAGCGGGTCGGCCTACCTCGGCATTGCCAGGTCTTCGCCGTTTCCCCATTGGTGCAGCAACTGCTTGAGAAGGCGATCGAAGTGCCTGCCCAGCACCCCCTACAGGGGCGTCATGCCTGCTTGATGGGCTTGCTGCTGCATGAGATTGCCGACATGCCGGCGCTTTCGCTGAATGCGCCGATCCCCGAGGAACCGCGCCTTGCCCAGGCATGCAAGGCGTTTCTGGCGGCACCCTCGCTGCAAACAGGTATCGATGGAATGGCGCAATGGGCATGCATGAGCCGGCGCACGTTCACACGCCAGTTTCGCTTGTACACCGGGATCAGCTTTATCGAATGGCGCCAGCAGGCATGCTTGCTGGATGCCGTGGTTCGGCTTGGAAAGGGTGAGCCCGTCACGCGCGTCGCGATGGCGCTTGGCTACAGCAGCCCGAGCGCCTTTGCGACCGTGTTCAAGCGTTTGCTGGGCGAGGCGCCCAGCCGTTACTTTGATACCCCTATCAATGGGCAATGCAGTACCAGCCTGGCGCCACCCAGCTCGCTGGCGCCTATCTCCAGTCCAAACCCATGAAGGTCAACGATCGCGGCAACGATCGACAGACCCAGCCCGAAGCCCGCGTGGCGGTGACCTTCCTCGCTGCGATAGAACCGCTTCAGCACGGCCGTACGCTCTTCTTCGGGGATGCCCGGCCCGCTGTCCTCGATAGCCAGGTGCACACCGGTGTCGTCGTGTGTTGCGCTAATCCGCACTTGCCCACCCTGGGGCGTGAACTTGATACCGTTGCCCACAAGGTTGGCCAGGGCCTCAAACAGCAGTTCGCGGTCACCGTGCAGTGCCGGCAGCTGTGCGGGCTGGTGCAATTCCAAGTGGATGCCGCCATCCTCGGCCAAAGGCAGGTAGAAGTCGTGCAGTTCGACCAGCAGTTCATGGGGGTCAAGCTGGACGAAGCCGGCCCGGCGCTGGCGATCTTCCAGTTCGCTGATGCGCAGCAACCCGCGAAAACGCGCCATCAGGGTGTCGGTTTCGCCGATGGCCTGGTCCAGCGCCTCGGCTTGCGTGGAGTCGACGTCGCTCTGCTGGCGAATGCGGTACAGCTGGGCACGCAGGCGTGTAAGCGGGGTACGCAGGTCATGGGCAATGTTGTCGCACACACCCTTGACCTCATGCATCAGCCGCTCGATGCGGTCGAGCATGGCGTTGACGATGGCGGCCAACATGTCCAGCTCGTCGCGCCGGGCCGACAAGGGCAGACGGTGGGTCAGGTCGCCGGCAACGATCAGCTCGGCCTGGGCCTGGATCGCGCGGATACGCTTTAGCGGCCGGCGGCGCAACAAGTACCAGCCGGCAAAACCTGGGATCAGCGTCAAGGAGATACCCCAGAGCAGGGCGTCGAGAATGATCCGGGTAACCACGAACAGTGAGCCGTTATCGCGGAACAGTACAAGCCAGCGGCCATCTTGCACTTTGATCGCCACCGCATCGCAGCTGTCGCGGGGAAGGTGTGGGTCGTCGGCATCCAGGCAGCGTTTCAACTCATGGATCTTGCCGTCCAGCCTGAGCTCCGGGGGCAGGGTACGCACACTGCCGCCAATCGGGTTGAGCTGGGTGTCGAACAGGCCATAGGCATCAAAGCTGCGTTCTTCGAAGGCCTGGCTGGCAATCAGGGCGTCGTCCAGCTGCTTGCCGCTCATGTGTGCGAACAGATGCTGGCGCTGCAGCATTGAATGGCGGGTGAGCTTGTTCAGGTAGCTGGACACCTCGAAGTACAGCACGCCCATGAGGATGCTGCTCCAGGCCACGAACAGAAAACTGTACAGCGCCAGCAGGCGGCTGGTGGAAGAGCTCCAGCCTTTAGACGGGTTCAGCAATGGCATAGCCGGAGCCCCGTACCGTACGGATCAGCGGCGACTGGCCGGGGGCGTCGATTTTCTTGCGCAGGCGGCCGATGTGCACGTCGATCAGGTTGGTGCCGGGATCGAAGTGGTAGCCCCAGACTTCTTCGAAAATCATCATCCGCGTGATCACCTGGCCGCTGTGGCGCATCAGGTATTCCAGCAGTTTGTATTCGGTGGGCAGCAGGTTGAGCGTATTGTCGCCGCGGCGCGCCTCGTGGCTGATCAGGTCCAGTTGCAGGTCCGCAACCTGCAGGCGGGTCTGGGTCATGGGCACGCTGTTACGGCGCAGCAATACCTCGACACGTGCGGCCATCTCGTCGGAGGCAAACGGCTTGGTCAGGTAGTCGTCACCGCCTGCACGCAGGCCGCGTACGCGTTCGTCGACGTCCGACAGGGCGCTGATCATCAGGATCGGCGTGGCGATCTTGAGGCTGCGCAGGGTGGTGACGATGGTCAGGCCATCGACCTCGGGGAGCATGCGGTCCAGGGTGATCAGGTCGTAGCCCCCGGCAATGGCTTTGGCCAGGCCTTCACGGCCATTGTCGGCCCACTCCACCTCCAGGCCGTGGCTGGTAAGTTCGGCGACGATTTCCTGGCCGGTGACGGCGTCGTCTTCGATGGTCAGTACGCGAGGCATGCTGGTTCCTGGGCATCTAATGGAGATTTGATTGTGCCAAAGAATAGACAACCGGCGATTTAAGAAAAATTCATCTAGCGTCTTTTACCTGCGCTGGCCTCCTCGCGGGTTCACCCGCGAAGCAAGCGGCGTGGTGTTTCAGCGGGCGCCGATACCTTCGGCATGCATGATCTGCGCAATGATCGGCACCGGGGTCATCAGGTGCGAGCGCATCATGGCGCTGGCGCGCTTGGCGTCGCGGGCGAGAATCACCTCGACCAGCGCCGCATGCTCCTGGCGCTTGAGCTCCAGGGCCTGTTCGGAGAACACCGTCTGCGTCAGCCACAGGTGGCGGTAGCGCTCGGCCTGGTCGAACAGATAGGTGCGTGCCTGCAGCAGGTGCTTGGAGCCGCAGCCCGAGGCAATGGCGGTATGAAACGCCTTATGCCGCTCGTCCCACACATCCAGGCGCTGCTCGCGGGTTTTCACTTCCACCACCTTGGCCAGGGTATGCGAGTGGGCCAGCACTGACGCTTCCCAGGTGTCGTCGCCGCGCTCGATGGCCAGGGCAATGATCATCGCCTCCAGGTTGGCGCGGGCATCGTAGATGTCGTTCATCTCGTCCAGCGACATGGGCGCCACCCGGTAGCCTTTCTGGCTGATGGCATTGACCAGGTGCTCTGCCACCAGTTGCGACAACGCTTCGCGCAGCGGGCCCACGCCCAGGTCGTAGCGCTCCTTCAGGGCGCTCATCAACAGCTTTTCGCCGGGCTTGAACACGCCACGGATGATGTCCTTCTTGAGCCTCTCATACCCGCTGAATGCTGAGTTTTGTCGGGGGGCGAGCGCTTCCAAGATCCTGTTCCTCAAAACGTTTTGGCGATCATACCGAAACCGTCTGCCGACGAAAAACAGTGGATAAAAAACATAAGTGTCGCTCAAATACAAAAATGTAGACATTTTCATCTAGTGGCGATACTTTTACCTCGCCCGCACTGATCCAGGTCACATCCGGACGGCGCTTTCCACTTTTTTGCCAGGACACTGCCATGAACGCTTTTACGCAGATCGACGAACTTGTGATGCCACTGCCGCTCGAGCCCCGTGGTTACACGATTGCCCCTTCGAAACAGTCGCCGCGCCTGCTTGAACTGACTTTCGCCCGGGAAACTGTCGAAGCGTTCGTCGAGGCCGTTGCCCAGTGGCCGGTTCAGGCGCTGGAGTACAAGTCGTTCCTGCGCTTCCGGCTGGGTGAAATCCTTGACGAGCTGTGCCAGGGCACCCTGCGCCCGGTGCTGCTCAACACCATCCTTGATCGCGCCACCGGCGGCATGCTGATTACCCCGGTGGGCCTGGATGACGTGAGCCAGGCCGAGGACATGGTCAAGTTCACCACCGCTTGCGCACACCTGATCGGCCGCTCCAACTACGACGCCATGAGCGGCCAGTTCTATGCCCGCTTTGTGGTAGTCAACTCCGACAACTCCGACAGCTACCTGCGCCAGCCGCATCGGGTCATGGAACTGCACAACGACGGCACCTTCGTGAACCAGATCACCGATTACGTGCTGATGCTGAAGATCGACGAAAAGAACATGGAAGGCGGTAACTCCCTGCTGCTGCACCTGGACGACTGGGAGCAATGCGAGGAATTCTTCCGCCACCCGATGGCCCGCCGCGAAATGCGCTGGACCGCGCCGCCGAGCAAGAAGGTCGCCGAAGATGTGTTCCACTCGGTATTCGACACCGACGGCGAAGGCCGCCCGACCATGCGCTACATTGACCAGTTCGTGCAGCCGGAAAACTACGAAGAAGGCATCTGGCTGAACGCCCTGTCCGATTCGCTGGAAGGCAGCGCGAAGAAGGTTTCGGTGCCGGTGGCGGTGGGTAGCTTCCTGCTGATCAACAACCTGTTCTGGCTGCATGGCCGCGACCGCTTCACCCCACACGAGGGCCTGCGCCGTGAACTGATGCGCCAGCGGGGTTACGTCGCGTTCCCCAAACCGCTGTACCAGCGCGGGCAATAATGACAGGACGCAGGGCGGGCGCCCGCCCATGCGTCTTTGCACAAAATGATGCCACCGGGCCCCGCGTGGGCCTTGGTGAGCGAGCCAGGCAATGCCTGCGTGTGAGGTAAGGCTGTGTACGATTTCATCATTATTGGCGGTGGCATTGTGGGCATGTCCACGGCCATGCACCTGATCAAGGTGTACCCGGAGGCGAAGATTCTCCTGCTGGAAAAGGAATCCGGCCCGGCCCGCCACCAGACCGGTCACAACAGCGGCGTTATCCACGCTGGCGTGTACTACACCCCCGGCAGCCTCAAGGCGCGCTTCTGCCTGGAAGGCAACAAGGCCACCAAGGCCTTCTGCACCCAGCACGGCATCCGCTTCGATGAGTGCGGCAAGCTGCTGGTGGCCACCAACGAGCTGGAAATGCAGCGCATGAAAGCGCTGTGGGAGCGTACCGCGGCCAACGGGCTGGAGCGCTATTGGCTGTCGGCAGACGAACTGCGCGAACGCGAGCCCAATATCGTGGGGATGGGGGGCATCTTCGTGCCGTCCAGCGGCATCGTCAATTACGCCGAAGTAACCGCTGCAATGGGCGCAGAATTCCAGCGTGCCGGCGGCGAGATTCGCTATGGCGCAGAGGTGATCGGCCTGCAGGAGCACGCCAGCGAAGTGGTCGTGCGCACTCAGCGCGACGAGTTCCGTAGCCGTTTCCTGGTCACGTGCTCGGGCCTGATGGCCGACCGCGTGGTCAGCATGCTGGGCCTGCGCACCGAGTTTGTCATCTGTCCGTTCCGGGGCGAGTACTACTTGCTGCCCAAACAGCACAACCAGATCGTCAACCACCTGATCTACCCGATTCCCGACCCGTCGATGCCGTTTTTGGGCGTGCACCTGACCCGCATGATCGATGGCACCGTCACGGTTGGCCCCAACGCCGTACTGGCGATGAAGCGCGAGGGCTACCGCAAGACCGACGTCAGCCCCAGCGACCTGTTCCAGACCCTGACCACCCCCGGCATTCTCAAGGTGCTGGCGAAGAACTTCCGCCCAGGCCTGATCGAGATGAAAAACTCGCTGTTCAAGGGCGGGTATCTCAAGCAGGTGCAGAAGTACTGCCCGAGTATCACCAAGGCCGACCTCACGCCTTACCCGGCCGGCGTGCGTGCCCAGGCGGTGTCGCGCGATGGCAAGCTGATCGACGATTTCCTGTTCGTCAACACCGCGCGCAGCGTCAACGTGTGCAACGCACCGTCGCCGGCTGCCACTTCAGCCATCCCGATCGGCGCCTACATCGTCGAGAAGGTGTGTGAGCAGGTCACTCGCGCAGGTGGCAATGCCCCCAAGGCGGACACGGCGGCCCGCCAGCGGGCGGCCAGCTGACGATACCGCAGTCCGTTCTGCGGTTTCCGCTTACTCAACCCGTACTGCCCTGCACTCAGGGCAGGGCGGGCTTTTTCGCGCCTGCGTCGGCCACCGTGCAGCCGGCGGCCCCAGCGTGGGCATGACAAAAACAACAAGGTAGTGCCATGCAAACCCACAAGAACAATTTGAGTCATGGATTGAAATCACGGCATGTCACCATGCTGTCCATTGCCGGTGTGATCGGCGCCGGCCTGTTCGTCGGCTCTGGTCGTGCCATTGCTGAAGCGGGGCCGGCCACCATCCTGGCCTACATCCTGGCCGGCGGCCTGGTGGTGCTGGTGATGCGCATGCTGGCCGAAATGGCGGTTGCTTCGCCGGATACCGGTTCGTTTTCTACCTATGCCGACCTCGCCATCGGCAAGTGGGCGGGCTATACCATCGGTTGGTTGTACTGGTGGTTCTGGGTACTGATCATTCCCATCGAAGCCAATATTGCCGCCACCATCATCAATTCCTGGGTCCCGCAGATGGAGATCTGGGTCTTGTCGTTGGTGATTACCTTGTTGCTGACGGCCACCAACCTGTTCAGCGTGAAGAACTACGGTGAGTTCGAATTCTGGCTGGCACTGGTAAAAGTGGTGGCCATCGTCGCGTTCATTGCACTGGGTGTGTGCGCCATTTTTGGCCTGTTGCCCGGTTCCGGTGTCAGTGGTGTTTCGCGCCTGTGGGATACCGGCGGTTTCATGCCCAATGGCTTTGGCGCGGTGCTGAGCGCCATGCTGATCACCATGTTCTCGTTCCTCGGCGCCGAGGTGGTGACCATTGCCGCAGCTGAATCCTCTGATGCGGGCAAGCATATTTCCAAGGCCACCAATTCGGTGATCTGGCGGATCACCTTGTTCTATATCCTGTCGATATTCATCGTCATCGCGCTGGTCCCCTGGACTGACCCGCGCCTGGCGACCGAGGGGTCCTATGTCACGGTGCTGGACACCCTGGGCGTGGCGAATGCCAAGGCCATCATCGACTTTGTGGTGCTGACTTCGGTCACCAGTTGCCTGAACTCTTCGCTGTATACCGCTTCGCGCATGATGTACTCGCTGAGCTGTCGCGGTGATGCACCGACCTGCGCCCAGGTGACCAGCCGCAGTGGCACGCCTGTGGTCGCGGTGCTGCTCTCCACCGGTGCGGCGTTTTTGGCAGTGATCGCCAATTACCTGGTGCCGGCCAAGGTATTTGGCTTCCTCATGGCCAGCTCGGGCGCCATCGCCTTGCTGGTGTACCTGGTCATCGCGGTGTCCCAGCTGCGCCTGCGCCAGCGCCTGACCGCACAGGGCAAGACGCTGGGTTACCGCATGTGGCTGTTCCCGTGGCTGACCTGGGGTGTGATCGTGTTCATCTTCAGCGTGCTGGTAGTGATGCTCCTGCGTCCAGATCACCGGGTGGAAGTGGTGTCGACCATGGTGCTGGCGGTGCTGGTGGTATGTTCAGGCTTGCTGGTCACGCGCCGACGGGCGCGCGGCGTGCCGATGAACAGCGCAGGGCAGGGCGTTTGATCAGCCTGGGCTGAAGACAGACGAGCAAGTCGCACCCGGCTGTGAGAGGATGTCCCCCATCACAGCCAGGACCCCGAACACAGCCTGATGAAGACACCCAAAAGAATCGAACCCCTGATCGAAGACGGCCTGGTCGACGAAGTACTGCGGCCGCTGATGAGTGGCAAGGAGGCCGCCGTGTACGTGGTGCGCTGCGGCAACCAGGTGCGCTGCGCCAAGGTCTATAAAGAAGCCAACAAGCGCAGCTTCCGCCAGGCCGCCGAATACCAGGAAGGCCGCAAGGTGCGTAATAGCCGCCAGGCCCGGGCCATGGCCAAGGGCAGCAAGTTCGGCCGTAAAGAAGCCGAAGATGCCTGGCAGAACGCCGAAGTTGCCGCATTGTTCCGCCTGGCCGGTGCTGGTGTAAGGGTGCCCAAGCCCTACGACTTCCAGGACGGCGTGCTGTTGATGGAGCTGGTGACCGATGCCGATGGCGACGCGGCCCCGCGCCTGAACGACGTGCACCTGGACGCCGAGGAAGCCCGCACGTTCCACGCTTTTGTCATTCGCCAGATTGTGCTGATGCTATGTGCGGGCCTGGTGCATGGCGACCTGTCCGAGTTCAACGTGCTGCTCGGCCCGGACGGGCCGGTGATCATCGACTTGCCGCAGGCGGTGGATGCAGCCGCCAACAACCACGCTTTCAGCATGCTGCAGCGCGATGTGGACAACATGGCCCATTATTTCGGGCGCTTTGCCCCGGAGCTGAAAAGCACTCGGTATGCGCAGGAGATGTGGGCGTTGTTCGAGGCCGGTGATTTGCTGCCCGACAGCCCGTTGACGGGGGTGTTCGAGGATGACGAACATGAAGCTGACGTGACCGGGGTGATGCGCGAGATCGACGCCGCTCGGCTGGATGATGCACGCCGCCGTGCAGCGCGTGACGAGGCTGAGCATGGAGTGGTCAAGGCAGAGGAGCCCACGCCGCCCTGGTTGCAGTGAGGCGTTGCAGGCGCCTCACAACTTTGTGAGGCTTTTCCCGTATCTTGTCAGGCTACATCCGGGCGACGCGATGCATGGCCCCGGCTGCGCCGGGGTTCGCGGGACAAGCCCGCTCCCACAGAGTCACCGCTAAATCTGTAAATCAGCGTTTGTTCTGCGTGAGCGGGTTCACCCGCGAAGGGGCCGGCACAGGCTAAACCTGGCCATTGCCATTGACGCAAGACACAATCTCGTCATTTAGCCTTTTCACTGGCGCGCGACAGGCATAAGGTATACGCCGTTCAAAATGCCCTGGAGCTGTCATGTCCAACCAATTCCCGTCCGTTCGTCCACGCCGCCTGCGCCAGAACGAGTCCCTGCGCACGATCTTCCAGGAAACCGAATTCCGCCTGGAAGACCTGATCCTGCCGATCTTTGTCGAAGAGGGCATCGATGACTTCGTGCCGATTACCAGCATGCCCGGGGTCAACCGCATCCCCGAGAAGCTGCTGGCCCAGGAAATCGAACGCTATGCCCGCGCCGGTATCAAGTCGGTGATGACCTTTGGCGTATCGCACAACCTGGACGCCACCGGCAGCGACACCTGGAACGAAAACGGCCTGGTCGCGCGCATGTCGCGCATCTGCAAGGACACCGTGCCGGAAATGGTGGTGATGTCCGACACCTGCTTCTGCGAATACACCAGCCACGGCCACTGCGGCGTACTGCATGACCATGGCGTGGACAACGATGCCACCCTGGCCAACCTGGGCAGGCAGGCGGTCATTGCCGCCGCTGCCGGTGCCGACTTCATCGCCCCCTCGGCAGCAATGGACGGCCAGGTCCAGGCCATCCGTCGCGCGCTGGATGGTGCCGGGTTCCATGACACCGCGATCATGGCCTACTCCACCAAGTTCGCCTCGTCGCTGTACGGCCCGTTCCGTGAAGCCGGTGGCACCGCGCTGAAGGGCGACCGCAAGAGCTACCAGATGAACCCCATGAACCGCCGCGAAGCGGTGCGCGAATCGCTGCTGGACGAACAGGAAGGGGCGGACGTGCTGATGGTCAAGCCGGCCGGTGCCTACCTTGACGTGATCGCCGACATCCGCGCCGCCTCGCGCCTGCCATTGGCGGCGTATCAGGTGAGTGGTGAGTACGCAATGATCAAGTTCGGCGGCCTCGCGGGCGCCATCGATGAAGGCCGGGTGGTGCGTGAAAGCATCGGCGCGATCAAGCGTGCCGGTGCCGACCTGATCCTGACCTACTTCGCCATGGACCTGGCGCGCGAAGGTATCTGAAGCCCGGGGCTCGGTATGAATAAGCCGCTGCTACTGCAGCGGCTTTTCTGTCTGCACTGTTGGTGATGCGGCGCAAATGCACAAAAAATCAGTAAGCGCTGAATTATTTAGTGTCCCGTTGTATCTGATCCCTTAGAGCATTCATCGACAGGGATACGGGTATGAAACCTCGCAAGAAACGCGTCCAGCCAATCGGGCTGAAGGACATCACCATCGTCGACGACGCCAAGATGAAGAAGGCCATCACCGCTGCCGCGCTGGGCAATGCGATGGAGTGGTTCGACTTTGGCGTATACGGCTTCGTGGCTTATGCCCTGGGCAAGGTGTTTTTCCCCAACGCCGACCCCAGTGTGCAGATGATCGCAGCGCTGGCCACCTTCTCGGTGCCGTTCCTGATCCGGCCGTTGGGCGGGTTGTTCTTCGGCGCATTGGGCGACAAGTTCGGGCGGCAGAAAATCCTCGCCGCCACCATCGTCATCATGTCGCTCAGCACCTTTGCCATCGGCCTTATACCGTCTTATGCCAGCATCGGCATCTGGGCGCCCATCCTGTTGCTGCTGGCCAAGATGGCCCAAGGTTTTTCGGTGGGCGGCGAGTACACAGGCGCGTCGATCTTCGTGGCCGAATACGCCCCCGACCGCAAGCGGGGTTTTCTCGGTAGCTGGCTGGACTTCGGCTCGATTGCCGGCTTTGTGCTGGGCGCGGGGGTGGTGGTGCTGATTTCCACCATACTGGGCGAAGAAAAGTTCCTTGAATGGGGATGGCGCCTGCCGTTCTTCCTGGCCTTGCCGCTGGGCATCATCGGCCTTTACCTGCGCCATGCGCTGGAAGAAACACCCGCGTTCCAGCAGCATGTCGACAAGCTGGAGCAGGGCGACCGCGAAGGCCTGGCCTCCGGCCCCAAGGTGTCGTTCAAGGAAGTGGCCACACAGCACTGGCGCAGCCTGGTGACCTGCATCGGCGTGGTGATTGCCACCAACGTCACCTATTACATGCTGCTGACCTACATGCCGAGCTATCTGTCGCACAACCTGCATTACAGCGAAGACCATGGCGTGCTGATCATCATTGCGATCATGGTTGGCATGCTGTTCGTGCAGCCTGTGATCGGCCTGCTCAGCGACAAGTTCGGCCGCCGGCCGTTCATTATCGTGGGCAGTGTCGGCCTGTTCGCCCTGGCCATCCCGGCGTTCATGCTGATCAACAGCGGCGTGCTGGGGGTGATTTTTGCCGGGCTGCTGATCATTGCCGTGCTGCTGAACTTCTTCATCGGTGTGATGGCCTCGACGCTGCCGGCTATGTTCCCTACGCACATCCGCTACAGCGCCTTGGCGGCTGCTTTCAACATTTCGGTGCTGATCGCCGGGCTCACCCCGACGCTCACTGCCTGGCTGGTGGAGAGCACGGGCGACCTGTACATGCCGGCCTACTACCTGATGGTGATCGCAGCTATTGGCTTGCTGACTGGGTTGACCATGAAGGAAACCGCCAACAAGCCGCTGCGCGGCGCGGCACCGGCGGCATCGGACATTGATGAAGCGCGCGAGCTGTTGCAGGAGCACCACGACAACATCGAGCAAAAGATCGAAGACATCGATGCGCAGATCGCCGAGCTGGAAGCCAAGCGCCAGACCCTGGCACAGCAGCACCCGCGCATTGATTGATCAGCGCGGCATGTAGCCACGCTGCCAGCCGCGCGGTATGAACCGCGACACCAGGGCCAGCACGCAGCTGCCAGCCAGTGCCTGCAGGCCCAGGCGCTGCTGCAACCAGGCGCCCAACGCGGCCCCCAGCAGCATGCCGGCCCAGGGCACCAGCTGCACCCGCCAGCCGTTGCGCCGTTCGCCCATCAGCCAACGGCCCAGGCCACGGCCGAAGCGGGACAGGGCGCCGGTGACGTAAGTCAGGCCGATAGGCAGGCCGTTCACCTGTTCAACCACGGCATTGATCATGCCCATGGCCAGCGTGGCGGCCAACAATGCCGGGAAGGTGGCCGCCAACGGCCACGCCGCTGCGAACGCCAGCAGTACCGCAACCATCAGCAACACGGGCCAGGCCCGGCGGCGCAAGCCACGGGCCAGCAGCACGCCCAGCGCATTGCCAGCGACGAAGCCCAGTATCGCGCCACTCAGGCGCAGCACCAGCGCAAGGTCTGCCTCACTGATGGCCACGGCCAGGCGTGTGGTATTGCCACTCATGAACGACACGAAGTCGCCCAACGCCAGCAGGCCTATGGCATCGGTCATGCCAGCCAGCACTGACAAACCAGCGACCAGGCCAAGGCCGACACGGCCACGCAACACTTGCAGGCGTAGCCGCCTGGCCGTGCGCGCGGGAAGGGCGTTGGGCAGCATGGTCAGGCCTCAGGGCAGCAGTTTTTCGCGGGCCAGGGTGCCTTTGATGGTGCGTTCTACCACATCAACCAGCACCATGGTCTGGTGATCGACCTCGATATTGAGCTGATCGCCGGCCTTGTAGCTGGCAAAAGTGGTCTGGCGCAGGGTTTCCGGGATCAGGTTGATGGTGATGACGTTGTCGTCGACATCGGCGACGGTCAGGCTGCAGCCATTGACCCCGATGAAACCGCGCGGGAACACGTACTTGCCCCATTCCGGGGGCATGCGGAACTTGATGAAGGCGCCGGTTTCCTTGATCGACAGTTCGACGATTTCGGCGGTGGTGGCGATATGGCCGGCCATCAGGTGGCCACCGACTTCGGCGTTCATTTTCGCCGAACGTTCAATGTTGACCCCCTGGCCCGCCTTGAAGAAGCGTAGGTTGGTGCGTTCGAGCGTGGCGGTCATGGCGTCGAACCTGACTTGGGTGCCGGCGATTTCGGTGACCGACAGGCAAGTGCCTTCGACACTGACGCTGGCGCCGATCTTCAATTCGTCGAGCAGTTCCGGGGTGAGGTCGATCGTGAACTGGTTGTGGCCCGGGTAGGTGGTCACATCAAGCAGAGGGCGGACGGCCTGAACGATGCCGGTGTACATGGAGTTGCTCCTGGGCACGGAAAAGAAATCTCCCGAACGCTATGCCCGTAGCGCTGTAATTGCAAGACCGACCTGCCCCTCTGCTGCAATGCCCTGGCCCGGCGCCGTTTACACATGTCCACTGCTGTTGACGATTCGCAGGCACAGTGCCTCGTACGGGTCCAGGTTCACCAGCAATCGCCCGTCTTTGGTCAGGTCCCCTTCGACCGTTTCGTTGATCATGTCCACGACCGGCCCCGGCGTGAACCCGGTCAACTGCAACTCCTCGGCAATAACTTCCTGGCCAAAGTTCAGTGCGCTGATCTGGATACCGCGCCCGGATGGCAGTTCATGAACCATGACCAGCAACCCCGGGCTACTGACCTCAGGCACCAGCACCTGGCGGCTGGTGGCGATGCCATAGGCCTGCCGCACGGCCAGCAGCTTCTTCACTTTGCAGGCAAACGAATCACCCTGTTCCAGCTGGCTGTCGAGGCTGCCATACAATGCCCGAGCCCGCGGCATTCCGCGCACTGACTCCTCCGCCTGTGGGGCGAGCCCGGCCAGGTCGTAACCGCCTCGATGAATCCAGCGGGTATCGCCATCCAGCATCCGCTGCGCGACCGCTTCGGCGGGCAAGGGCAGGGCGCCGACCAGGTCCCAGCCGGACAGCGCGACCACCCCAGGCTGCATGGCGTTGTACATGACCAGCAGCAGATGCACTTTCTGAATCAGCTCGATTTCGGCCGCACCGATTTGCTCAAGGTCGCGGATGCCCAACGCTGCGGCGATCAGGCTGGCCGTGGTGCAGGCAATGCCATTGGTGACGAAGCGCAGGTTGTAGGGGGCGTGCTCGCCCGAGAGGCGTTCGTAGATTTCTTCACGGATATGCTCACGCAAAATACTCCCTGGCAAGGTCTGGCCCTTGTACAGGTACATGTCGTGGGCGTGCAGGGTCCAGAAATGCACCAGCTCCACCGTCAGCTCGTCGTGGTTCTGCAGGGCATGGATCAGCGAGGCGGGGTCGATGCCGAAGGCGTGCATTTCCTTGAGCATCAGGCGCAGGAACTCGGTATCACCGGTCAGCAGCGCATGCTGATAGGCCGGTCGGGTGATGAAGTCATAGGACAGGTCCGCCCCCCCTTTGGACATCTGCGCGATGTCGTCCAGGGTCAGGTTCAGTTCCTGGAAGCTGAAGCCACCCGCCTTGCGTATCATCCCGCCGATCAACTGGTTGCCGACGATCGACAGCGGGTGGCTTTCTGACCAGGCGGTGCCGCTGGCCCGCGTTTCCACCCCCAGAAAGCCATTGGCGTCCAGGCGAAGACCGCGCGCGCCCAGGCAGTCAAGGGCGTGCAAGGCATCGCCAATGATCATTTGCTGGGCGGCGAAGGTCGGGTCTAGCCAGTTCAGTGAGGGTTGGCCGTCCTTGAAATAGTGCAGGTAAACCCAGCGACGGGTTTTGCCGTCGACACCGGTGATGGGCGGCGTGACGCTCCAGTCGGTTTCCTTCACACCGGGCTCGAAGAAGATCACCCGTTGCAACTGGCCGACGATGTAATGGCGGGCTTTGAGCTCGTCGCACTGGGCTGGCAGCAGGTTGACCGAATCGCGGCCGGCGGGCACCTCAGGCAGCAGCGGCCAGTCCTCCTCGCGGATTTCGACCATGTGGTACAGCCCCGGGTAGGGCCCGTGGGCCATCTCGGCCAAGCGGAAGTCGGCGCCCTTGCCCGTGTGCGAGGGAATCAGGTCGTCGATGGTAACGGCGTTGTGTGCGGCGGCCATGCGGCTCATCTGGACCAGCTCTTGTTCGCTGCCGTACAGCGGGTCGATATCGAAGCTGATGCGGTCGAAGTTACCGTCCACACTGGGGGTGAGTTCGCGGCCACGGATACCGCCGGACAGCTTGATCGGGCCAGTGTGCACCCCCTGGATGCCGATCTCCGACAGGCGTTTCCACAGTGCTTCGTGAGCCAGGGCGCCAAGTACGGAGCAGTCTTGCGGGGCGATGATGGCGTCGGGGTACACGGTCAACCAGACCGAGGCAATTTCGGTGGCGCGGCGGGGCTGGGCTTCGGCGTAGGGCTGCTGCCACAGGCGTGACTGCCCTGAGTACAGGCTGGCGCGCGCCTGGGAAGCCTTGAGCATGGCGCGGTCTTCGAGCCATTTGACATATGACGGGTCGGGCTGGGTCATTTCGCGTCCTCTTTGCGTGTCGGCACCGGCTCAGGTTATGACGGCATTGTGGCCTGATCGTTCGGCTGAAACCTGTGATGGCCTCTTCGCGGGTAAACCCGCTCCCACATTGACCGCGTCGCACCAGGGGCGGTGGCTTATTCAGCTAGCCACTGTCCTCAAGGCCGGTGCAGTAACTGTGGGAGCGGGTTTACCCGCGAAGAGGCCGGCCCTGCCAGTACACCCTCAGCGCCGGGCGGACAACTGCTGGGGCGCCAGGAACGCGTCATGGAAGTAATTACGCACGGCCTGCATCGCCGGGCTGAATGCCCGCTCACGGTGCCAGGCCAGCCCTACACTCATGGGTGTGACCGGGTCGCTGATGGTCACCGTCTCGATGCGCTTGCCCTCCAGCGACCAAGGCCTGTGCACCAGATCTGACAAGATCGCCACACCACTGCCATTGGCAACCATGCTGCGCACGGCTTCCACCGAACTGGTCCGCACCCGCACGCTCGGGCGCTGCCCGGCCAGTTCCCAATAACGCATGGCGCTTTGCTCGGCCTCATCGACAGTCAACAGGATGAACGGCTCACAGGCGACATCGGCCAGGCTTACCGCCGAGCGCTCGCACAGCGCATGGTGGCCAGGCAGCCACAGCCGTCGCTCGGAGTTGAACAGTGTCTCCGAGACAATGTCGGGGTGGGTGAGGTTGGCGGTGAGCACGACCGCCATGTCGAAACGTCCCTCCAGCAAACCCTGCTCGATGGCGCTGCGCTCCTGCTCGTACAGCTCCAGGGTCACATCGGGGTGCCAGTGTTCCAGACGCTGCAGATGGTGTGGCAGGAAGTAGCCGATCACCGTATAGCTTGCCGCCAGGCGCAGCAGGCCGCTGGCGCGCACGTTCGGCAGCGGGCTGTTCAGCGCGTCGTCAACACTGCGCAGGATCACGTAGGCGCGGTTCAGGAAGTGGCGGCCGGCCTCGGTCAGGCTCATGCCTTGGGCCGAGCGCTGGAACAGCATCACGCCAAGCATGGCTTCCAGTTCCTTGATCGCCGTAGTCACCGCCGACTGAGAGATGTTCAGGTGGATGGCTGCCTGGGAAATCTGGCCGATCTCGGCGGTGGCAACGAAGTAGCGGACCTGACGCAGGGTCAATGACACAGTGGGCTCCTGAGGTATCTGATTTTCCGAAGACTCCCCATCTGTTTATAGATCTTCCCAAGGGGGTAAGGAGAATCTAACGTGGCTTGCATGCAGTCACAAGCACCAGGAGAGACGGTCATGCAGGTGGTGGATTTCAACTCGGACATGGGTGAGGGATTTGGTCCGTGGACTATTGGCGACGGTGTCGACAGCGAGCTGATGGGCTATATAAGCACGGCCAACATCGCCACGGGCTTTCATGCCGGCGACCCCGGCACCATGCGCCGCACCGTCGAGCGGGCCAAGGCCCTCGGCGTGGCGGTGGGGGCGCACCCGGGCTTTCGCGACCTTGTCGGCTTTGGCCGCCGGCATATCAACGCGCCAGCCCAGGAACTGGTCGATGACATGCTCTATCAGCTGGGCGCACTGCGTGAAATTTCCCGTGCTCAGGGGGTGAGTCTGCAGCACATCAAACCCCACGGCGCGCTTTACATGCACCTGGCGCGCGACGAAGAAGCCGCCCGCCTGCTGGTGGAAAACCTGCGGGTGATCGAGCCGGAGCTGCTGCTGTACTGCATGCCGGGCTCGGTGATCTGCCGTGTTGCCCAAGCACTTGGTCAACCGGTGGTTCGCGAGTTCTACGCCGACCGTGAGTACGACCTGAGCGGCTCGATTGTATTCACCCGCAATGTGCGGGGCCATGAGCCCAAGGCGGTCGCCGAGCGCGTGTTGCGGGCATGCCAGCAAGGCCTGGTGCGCACGGTCGAAGGGCAGGACCTGGCCATCGAATTCGATTCCATCTGCCTGCACAGCGATACCCCGGGTGCACTCGACCTGGTCGAGGCCACACGCAGGGCGCTGGACGCGGCCGGTATTGTGGTGCGTGCGCCACGCTGAACCTGTGAGGTATCCGGCACAGACAAGCCGGAGCCCGTGCATTTTGTTTTCGCCTGCCTTTCTATAAAGATTCCAAGAAAAGGAACAGTCATGGCCGAACCGCTTGCTACAACCCCGATCCGCTACAGCTTCGGCGCCGACGAGCACCTGTTTGCCGAAGTCAGCGAAAGCATGTCGCTGGAAGCTTTTTTCAAGGGCATGGCCGTCACCCGCGCAGTGGAGCGGCTGGCGCTTGATGGTGTGCTGGACGTGTGCCTGGCCAATGCCTCGTTCCAGATCCGCTTCGACCCGGACCGTATCGCGCCGCAGGCGCTGCTTGAAGCGGTGCAAGGTGCCGAAGCCCAGGCTGTGGCCGAGCGTTCGTTGCAGACGCGGATCATCGAGATCCCGGTGCTGTACAACGACCCCTGGACCCATGAGACCCTGATGCGTTTCCGTGACCGCCACCAAGACCCGGCCAGCACGGACCTGGAGTACGCGGCGCGCATAAACGGGCTGGCGGATGTCGATGCCTTTATCGCCGCCCACAGTGGTGCGCCGTGGTTTGTGTCGATGGTCGGCTTCGTGGCTGGCCTGCCCTTCATGTTCCAGATGGTCGAGCGTGAGCGGCAGCTGCAGGTACCCAAATACCTGCGCCCGCGTACTGACACGCCCAAGCTTACCCTGGGCCATGGCGGTTGCTTCAGTTGCATCTACTCGGTGCGTGGGGCGGGGGGCTACCAGATGTTCGGCGTCACCCCGGCACCGATCTACGACCCTGGGCAAACACTGAACTACCTGAAGGCGCACATGGTGTTTTTCCGCCCGGGTGACATCGTGCAGTTCAAGCCCATTGATCGCCGGGCCTACGACCAGGCAGTGGCAGATGTGGAAGAGGGCCGGTTCGACTTGCGTATTCGCCCGGTCGAGTTCTCCCTGGATGCCTTCCTTGCCGACCCGGTCGGTTACCCCAAGTCGCTGCAGGAGGTACTGGCATGATCAAGGTACTCAAACCCGGCCTGGCCACCTCGGTGCAGGACCTGGGCCGTGAAGGCTACTACCACCTGGGCATTCCGCCGTCCGGTGCACTCGACCAGTACGCCCTGCGCGCGGCCAACCACCTGGTGGGCAACCCAGCGGGCGCAGCCGCCCTTGAGTGTGCGCTGGTGGGGCCGGAGCTGGAGTTCCAGCAGGATGCGCTGGTGGCGGTATGCGGTGCACAGATGCCCGCTTTGCTGGAGGGCCGCGAGCAGCGCCCCGACACGGCATTTGCGGTGCGCGCCGGGCAGGTGCTGCGCTTCGGCTTTCCCACGGCGGGCGCCCGTGCCTACCTGGCCGTGGCCGGTGGTATCGATGTACCTGAGGTGCTCGGTAGCCGCTCCACCTACGCGCTGGGGGCATTGGGCGGGTTCCAGGGGCGCAAGCTGATGGCAGGTGACGTGCTGCCGGTTGGTGTGCCCAGCGGCACGACCCGCGCCGGCGCAAGCCTGCCCATGGCCCTGCGCCAGGCGCTGGGCGGCGAGGTGGTGGTGCGGGTGGTGCCGGGGCTGTACTTTCATCGCCTGACCGAAGACGCAGCACAAAGCTTCTTTACACAGGCCTGGACAGTCGGCTCCGAAGCGGACCGTATCGGCTATCGCTACAAAGGCGGCAGCGCCTTGGGTTTCCAGCCGCGGGAGCAACCGTTCGGTGCCGGCTCGGACCCGTCCAACATCGTAGACAGCTGCTACCCGATCGGTTCTATCCAGGTGCCAGCGGGGCTGGAACCGATCATCCTGCACCGTGATGCGGTATCGGGTGGCGGCTACGCCATGATCGGCACGGTGATCAGCGCCGACCTCGACCTGATCGGCCAGATGCAGCCCAACCAGCAGGCAAGGTTCCTGGCGGTGAGCCTGGAGCAGGCGCTGGAGGCGCGGCGATCATACAAGAAGAAACTGGCCTGCCTGGCCAGGCTCTTTGGCTGAGCGCAACGCGCTTGTGGAAGCGTTGTGCGATCCCTGCAGGAGCGGAAAACCCGCTCTTTCAGGGCCCTATTCTCTAGCAGGATGCTGCCAGCGGAATGTTTGGAAACTAGATTCAGAGAAGGATCCTACAAGCATTTGGGAAGCCCCAGACTCCTTGGAGAATTGATTCCCCGATAGTGTTCATGTCTTCAGTTTTCTCGAAGACAAGGACCCCTTCATGCCCGGCCCATCCGATCTGCCTCCGGTAAAACCCGACAGCGCTGTCGATGCCCATGACGCTTCAGAACGCAGCGTTTACGCGATGCTCGAAGTGCCGGAGGGTAGCGATTCACCCTATCCGGCTGACCAGGGGCAGCGAGCAGGTGACCCGGATTTTGAAGGTTACCCCGGCGACCCGGAGTTCCAGCTGCGTGGCGGCTTCGAAAACCTGATGCTCGACGCGGCGAGCCCGCTGTTCGGTCTGGTCA
>NZ_JAJSRO010000050.1:0-4055 GCF_021283425.1 Pseudomonas sp. NMI542_15
ATTTTTTGGTGTCCCAGAAGTCGGCCCAGGTCTTGGGTACGTCCGCGCCTTTGAACGCGTCCGTGCGATACGCCAGCACCGTGGAGTAGCTGATGTAGCCGACGCTGTATTCGTCCTTGAGGCTGTCGGGTATTTGCGCGGCATTGGGAATCAGCGCAAGGTCGAGCTTCTCGAACAGCCCTTCGGCTTCGCCACGGATGCAGTCGCCAGTGGGCAGGTCCACCACGTCCCAGGTGACCTTGCCGCTCTCGACCTGGGTCTTGATGATCGGGTAGGCCTTGGGCGAGCTGTCCTGTTTGAGCGTCAGACCGAGCTTTTTCGCCGCAGGCTCCAGGATCGCCTTGCTCTGGGCTTCCTGATAAGCACCGCCCTGGGATACGAACGTGATGTCCTCGGCCATGGCCTGGGTGGCGCTACCGATGAACAGGGCCAGACTCGCGAGTTGGAAAGCTGTAGTGCGCAATGTGCTCATGGAAAGACTCCGAATGGTTGGCAGATTTTCTTGGGCGAGCTGTAGGTTTTGTTGTCGGTCGCTCTGCGGGACCATGGAGGTCTAATGTACCGGCTTGTCCGTGAACGAAGCGGCTACAAATGCGCGGATGAAAAGTGGTTTATTGCGAAAATGCGAACGGGCACAGTATTTCGTGCGTCGGGTGCGGGCTTGCGCGCCTGTCGCGAGCAGCCCCGAAGCCCCCGGTAGGAGCGAGCATGCTCGCGATGGCGGTGTGTTGGGTGAGTCATAGCCAAGTCATTCAGCCCACCGTCATCCGCCTCACCACGCGCCGAATCATCGGCGCCGCCAGCACCACCACCGGCAACATCGATACCCACGACAGCGCCCACGCGTTCAACCAGCGGCCGGCAAAGGCCAGGTCGAGCGCATGGGGTGTGGTGGCGATGGCGGCCGCGACCGCGCAGGTCAGGCCGGATTGAACGACGCCGAAAACGAAATGCTCATAACGGGCGGGGATTTTCATCGGGGGTTCTCGAGAAAGAGCGGGGGGGCGCGATGCCCGGCCGCTCGGGCACGATCAAGCCGGTTGCAGTTGCGCGATAGTCTCTTCGGTGGTCCACAGCCCGTGGGCGAGGAAGCGGTAATTGATGATGGCCGCCAGGTAGCCGTCGCCATCCGGCAGGCGCGGGCCGGCGGTGGCGTCGCGTACCACGACTATTTCAAAGCCCTGTTCGAGCAGTTCGCGCAGGTGTGATTCCACGCAAAGGTTGGCCGCCATGCCGGCGAGGATGATCTGCGACACGCCTTTCTTGCGCAATTGCAGCGCCAGGTCGTTGGTTTCCGGGCCGTAGACCTTGTGCGGCGAGGCGATGATGGTCTCGCCGTCGAGAATGTACGGCTTGTAGATCTCGAGGAAATCGGCGCCGGAGCCTTCGAAGTTTTCCAGGGTGTTCGGTCCCTTGCGATCGAACATGCAGATGCTGTGCATGACCTTTTCCAGCGGACCGCCAAAATGCCAGTCGTGGTCGTGCGGGTAGTAATAGTGTGGCGACACGGCCACGGGCAGGTCGTGAGCCTTGAAGGCCTTGAACAGTTTTTCCAGGTTTTCGACGGTGTTGTTCTCGACGATGCTCTCACCGAACACCGCCCAACTGGCGCCGGCAGGGCTGAGGAAGTCGTTCTGTGGGTCGATGACCACCAGGGCGGCTTTGCTCAGGTCGAGCTTGAAACCAGTGGCAGGCAGTGCGGGTTCGGCGGGGTCGGCGTACAGATGGCTCATGACGATTTACCTCTTGGGTGCTTGCGTGGATGAGACGTGAATGTTGCTTTATATAAATGACCAGTCGTCTTATTAATGAGGAAAAAAAACTCACTCCAATAGCCGAGGCAAGACCATCGATACGAAACGCTGCAGAGGTGCACCGTCGCGCAGGACCTTGCCGCGCATGACCGCACCTTCCCAGCCTTCGACGATGACACTGGCCAGCGCTTCGGCGTCGTGAGTTTCAGAGAGTTCGCGGCGCTGCTGCGCTTCACGCAGGCAGCTCGCGAGCAAACCTTCCCAGCGCGCCAGCACATCGGCCAGACGCTTGCGGGTTTGTTCGCTGCCATTGGACATTTCCAGGGACAGGTTGCCAATCAGGCAACCCAGGCTGTATTCATGCTCGCCGTGCTCGAGCACCAGGGCCTGGAAGAACTGGCCGATGCGCTCCAGCGGCTTGACCCGGGCGTCGTAGAAGATCGGCCCGTGGCGGGTTTCGATCGAGGTCCAGTATTCCTCGAGGATCTCTGCCGCGAAGTCTTCCTTGCTGGCGAAGTAGTTGTAGAAAGAGCCCTTGGGAATCTCGGCAGCGGCGGTGATGTCCTGGACGCCGCAGCCGTTGAAGCCACGGTTGTGAACCACCTGGCGGCCAATCGACAGCAAACGGGATCTGACTTCGAGGTTGACCGGGCGAGCCATGACAGAGACATCCAGTGATGAGAAAGTTTTAATAAACTAACTGGTCATCTATGTTTCGTCAACAGTCGAATTGACTGCCAATCAGTCCGCCTGCGCCATCTCGATGTACTCGAGCATCTTCTCGTTGCCATCGAGAATGTCACGGCAGATGGCCGCCCGTGCCGCCGCGCCATCGCGGCGCTTGAGTGCGTCGAGCACTTCCCAGTGATGGTCGATGGCCATGCGCTCGTTGAAGTTGCCATAGGCACGGGCGATCAGTGGGCCGGTGCGCATCCACAGGCTATCGAGCAAACCCGCCAGCACCGGCATGCGCGCGATGGTGGTCAGCGCGTAGTGAAATTGCTGATTGCACTTGAGAGCGGCTTGCAAGTCCTGGGCGTTGATCGCGGCGATGTTGTTTTCGATGCAGGCTTGCAGGTCTGCGAGTTCGCTGTCGGTCACCAGCGCGGCGGCCGTCTCCGCAGCCAGGCCTTCAAGCGCCAGGCGGATGCTGCGGATCTCGCCGTATTGCGCGGCGGTGAGGATGGGTACGCGGATGTCACGCGGGGTCTTGAGGATCAGCGCCTGTTCCTTGGCCAGTTGCAGGATCGCGTCGCGCACCGGTGTGACGCTGGTGCCCAGTTGTTCGGCCAGGTCGCGGATGCGCAGGCGGTCATCGGGCTGGAAACGCCCGGTGATCAGTGCCTCGCGCAGCAACTCGTAGATGCCACTGCCCAGGTAAGAGTGATTGAGGGTTTGAATAGGGTAGGGGTTGCTCATTGATCGCTCATCTGCGGCGGATGCCCGGCCCGAATGATGGAAGTTTCCGGCCGGGATTTCCAGATTATTTCAGACGTGCTGACCACCGTTGACATGAATCTCCGAACCGTTGATGTACGACGCGCCTCGGGTGCAGAGGAAATGCACCAGGGATGCGACTTCTTCCGGCTTGCCCAAGCGGTGCATGGGGATCTGCTGATCGACGATCAGTTCGGTCCCGGCAGACAGGATCGACGTCTCGATCTCACCCGGTGCAATCGCATTGACGGGGTTTGGGGAGCAATGGAACCAAAAACCAACGTAAGCTCTGAATCCCACCGTAAAGGGGCTTTCCGATCTCCAGCTCACCCGCCAGGCATTACTCTCTGATCAGTGCCTCGATGATCGGGCAGATCGTTCCGCCGTCTCCCGCATCACATTGCTGCACCAGTTCGCCTAACAGTTGCTGCATGACGACCAAGTCGGCCATCTTCTGCTCGATCAACGCGAGCTTGCGTGCAGCCCGTGCTCGCGTTTCTGTGGGAGGAAAATAAAGTGTCATCCTAACTACAGGACCCTGCAACGTAGCAATTCCTGCAAAAATCCATTTAAAACAATGACTTATTTCAATTCTGCCATCTGCAAGCGTTTTGTGGGGATGGAGGCCGGAATCATTAAAGTATCATCCTAATTTTCGCTCAACCTTGGAAAATGCTGAGAATCGTAAAAATAAAGTTTCATCCTTTCCGCTACTAGTTCAAGGCTTTCCCGCCGCTTTCTTCCGGCCGCCGGCAACAACGCTGCTTGGCTGAGGCGATCCACTTGCGCTACCGCTCACTGATCAGATCGCACTTGAACTCGACGAGCAGCCAACCATCAGGCCGAGCGTGATCGCCAAAAAAA
>NZ_JAJSRO010000051.1:0-3305 GCF_021283425.1 Pseudomonas sp. NMI542_15
TAACACCCAAGCAATTTGCTGACGCAGATTGCGGTGGTGAAGATGATACGAACCGAAAGTTCGCAACGAACCACAAATATCGCATATCCGAATTCGCTGGGCTGTCCATCTGGACATTCTGGCTACAGAATTTCTTGACGACCATAGAGCATTGGAACCACCTGATCCCATCCCGAACTCAGCAGTGAAACGATGCATCGCCGATGGTAGTGTGGGGTTTCCCCATGTGAGAGTAGGTCATCGTCAAGATTCATTTCGCAAAACCCCTATCTGCGCATGCAGGTAGGGGTTTTGTCTTTGTGGGCAAAAAATTCAGCCCAGCTCGAATCCCTGTGGGAGCGGGCTTGCCCCGCGAACACGGGCGAAGCCCGTGGCATCCACCGCGCAGCCTGTTTCGCGGGCACGCCCGCTGCCACAAGGCAGGGCGCACGCCAGGTATGCAGGCCCTTTTCCTATGCAAGCCAACAGCCCATGGCTATCATGCCTGCCTTATTCCAAGTCGAGACTGGCATGCTGAAGTTGTTGAACCTCCTCAAGGATGGCCGGTTCCATTCCGGAGAAGCTCTGGGGGCAGCCCTCGGGGTGAGTCGCAGCGCCGTTTGGAAGCAGCTGCAGCACCTGGAGAGCGAGCTGAACCTCACCATTCACAAGGTTCGTGGGCGCGGCTACCAGCTGGCGGCGCCGCTGGCTTTGCTCGAGGCACAGGCTATCGCCGGGTTTGCCGAAGGCGAGCAGTGGCCGGTTTTCATCCACGAAATCATCGACTCGACCAACGCCGAAGGCTTGAGGCTTGCCAATCAAGGGCAGGTAGCGCCATTTATCGTCTTGGCTGAGCGGCAAAGCGCAGGCCGCGGGCGACGTGGCAGGCAATGGGTCAGCCCATTTGCCGAAAACCTCTATTACAGCCTTGTCTTGCGTGTGGATGGCGGCATGCGCCAGCTCGAAGGCTTGAGCCTGGTGGTGGGTGTTGCAGTGATGCGTACTCTGCAGGCATTCGGCGTAAAGGATGTCGGGCTCAAATGGCCCAATGACGTGCTGGTTCGCGGGCAGAAGATAACTGGCATTCTCCTGGAGCTGGTGGGTGACCCGGCCGATGTCTGTCATGTGGTACTGGGTATCGGTATCAATGTGAACATGCAGGTCAATGGCCAAGTCGACCAGGAGTGGACCTCAATGCGGCGTGAGCTGGGTGCGGCGATAGACCGCAACCACCTGGTGGCGTCGCTCAATCAGCAATTGCAGCACGAATTGGCACGCCATCGTCGTTGCGGTTTTGCCGCATTCCAGGAGGAATGGGAGCAGGCGCACCTGTGGCAGGGGCGCACTGTTTCACTGGTTGCCGGTAGCACGCGTATTGATGGCGTGGTTCTTGGCGTCGACGGGCAGGGCGGCTTGCGCCTTGAGGTGGACGGAGTTGAAAAGAGCTTCAGTGGTGGTGAGCTCAGTTTGAGGTTGCGTGATGATTCTTGAGCTCGACTGCGGTAATAGCTTCATCAAGTGGCGCGTAATCCATACCGCTGATGCAGTGATTGAAGGTGGCGGGATCGTCGATTCCGATCAAGCGCTGCTGGCTGAAGTGGCTGCGCTGGCATCGGTACGTCTGACCGGGTGCCGCATCGTCAGTGTGCGCAGCGAGGAAGAAACCGATGCGCTTTGTGCGTTGATAGCCCAGGCATTTACCGTGCAGGCGCATGTTGCGCATCCGGCCCAGCGCATGGCCGGTGTGCGCAACGGTTATGATGACTATCAGCGTCTGGGCATGGACCGTTGGCTGGCAGCGCTGGGTGCATTTCACCTGGCCAAGGGCGCCTGCCTGGTGATCGACCTTGGTACCGCTGCTAAAGCGGACTTTGTGGCCGCAGACGGCGAACACCTGGGTGGCTACATCTGCCCGGGCATGCCATTGATGCGCAGTCAGTTGCGTACCCACACCCGGCGAATCCGTTATGACGATGACTCTGCCGAGCGCGCATTGACCAGTTTGTCGCCGGGCCGCTCTACTGTCGAAGCGGTCGAGCGTGGCTGCGTGTTGATGCTTCAGGGCTTTGCACGTACGCAGCTCGAGCAGGCGCGTGCGCTGTGGGGGGATGAATTCACGGTGTTCCTCACCGGGGGCGATGCGCCGCTGGTGAGGGAGGCCGTGCCGCAGGCGCGTGTCGTCCCTGACCTGGTTTTTGTTGGTCTGGCCATGGCCTGCCCATTGGATTGAGGTGCCTATGCGTTGGTTGTTTCTGTTGTTACTGGTGCTCAACATCTTCTATTACGTTTGGCATCAGCAGGAAGCACCGCTGAAGGTCAAGGAAGTCGCTCCCCTGTCGTTGTACAAGGGGAATCAGCAAGAAATCCGTCTGTTGCGTGAAACGGGTCTGTCGGCGCCACCCAGGCGCCGTGATGAGTGCCTGGTGGTGGGGGGGGTAACAGGGCAGGAGCAGCTGGATGCACTGCGTCAGCGCTTGCTGAGCCTAGATATTGCCACTTTGCCAGTGGTGGGGCAGTTGCCTGGAGCAAATGGGCGCTGGCTCAAGGTTGCCCCGGAAAGCGAGCGTTTGCTGGACCAAACGGTGCTTTCGGCTCTTTCCAATGATTTCAAAGACTTAAAACATAAAATTATTTTCTGCCAGGGTATTGCAACTGGTGAATAGCTTGATAGAATGGCGCCCGCTTCACAGGGAACACCACTCAGGTGGTAGAACTGGAAGCGGTGTCAAAGCAGCTAAGTTTCAGATTTGATTGAAAAAATTTGAAAAAACGCTTGACACTGGGGCGGCAGACAAATAGAATGCCGGCCACATCTGGAGGGATTCCCGAGCGGTCAAAGGGGACGGACTGTAAATCCGTTGCGAGAGCTTCGAAGGTTCGAATCCTTCTCCCTCCACCAGTTTTAGCGAGAGCCGCAAGCTCCGCGGGTATAGTTTAGTGGTAGAACCTCAGCCTTCCAAGCTGATGATGCGGGTTCGATTCCCGCTACCCGCTCCAAGTTTGCTGGATTTTGCGCAAAGTGTTTCGCTCTTGTAGCTCAGTTGGTAGAGCACACCCTTGGTAAGGGTGAGGTCAGCGGTTCAAGTCCGCTCAAGAGCTCCATATAAACAAGGCAGATATGAAAATATCTGCCTTTGTTTTATCAGCGCAAGACTATTTCTTCTGCGGAGGATTGTATCGATGGCTAAGGAAAAGTTTGATCGTTCCCTTCCCCACGTTAACGTCGGCACTATCGGCCACGTTGACCATGGTAAGACCACTCTGACCGCAGCTCTGACTCGCGTCTGCTCCGAAGTTTTCGGTTCGGCAGTCGTTGAGTTCGACAA
>NZ_JAJSRO010000052.1:0-3163 GCF_021283425.1 Pseudomonas sp. NMI542_15
GAATGTTGATTTCTGACTTTTGTCAGATCGTTCTTTAAAAATTCGGATATGTGATAGAAATAGACTGAACACCAGTTTCACTGCTGGTGGATCAGGCTAAGGTAAAATTTGTGAGTTCTGCTCGAAAGAGCGACGTGCGAATTTTCGGCGAATGTCGTCTTCACAGTATAACCAGATTGCTTGGGGTTATATGGTCAAGTGAAGAAGCGCATACGGTGGATGCCTTGGCAGTCAGAGGCGATGAAAGACGTGGTAGCCTGCGAAAAGCTTTGGGGAGTCGGCAAACAGACTGTGATCCAGAGATCTCTGAATGGGGGAACCCAGCCAGCACAAGCTGGTTATCTTGTACTGAATACATAGGTGCAAGAGGCGAACCAGGGGAACTGAAACATCTAAGTACCCTGAGGAAAAGAAATCAACCGAGATTCCCTTAGTAGTGGCGAGCGAACGGGGACCAGCCCTTAAGTTGGTTTGAGATTAGTGGAACGCTCTGGAAAGTGCGGCCATAGTGGGTGATAGCCCCGTACACGAAAATCTCTTATCAATGAAATCGAGTAGGACGGAGCACGAGAAACTTTGTCTGAATATGGGGGGACCATCCTCCAAGGCTAAATACTACTGACTGACCGATAGTGAACTAGTACCGTGAGGGAAAGGCGAAAAGAACCCCGGAGAGGGGAGTGAAATAGATCCTGAAACCGTATGCGTACAAGCAGTGGGAGCCTACTTTGTTAGGTGACTGCGTACCTTTTGTATAATGGGTCAGCGACTTATATTCAGTGGCGAGCTTAACCGAATAGGGGAGGCGTAGCGAAAGCGAGTCTTAATAGGGCGTTTAGTCGCTGGGTATAGACCCGAAACCGGGCGATCTATCCATGGGCAGGTTGAAGGTTAGGTAACACTGACTGGAGGACCGAACCGACTACCGTTGAAAAGTTAGCGGATGACCTGTGGATCGGAGTGAAAGGCTAATCAAGCTCGGAGATAGCTGGTTCTCCTCGAAAGCTATTTAGGTAGCGCCTCATGTATCACTGTAGGGGGTAGAGCACTGTTTCGGCTAGGGGGTCATCCCGACTTACCAAACCGATGCAAACTCCGAATACCTACAAGTGCCGAGCATGGGAGACACACGGCGGGTGCTAACGTCCGTCGTGAAAAGGGAAACAACCCAGACCGTCAGCTAAGGTCCCAAAGTCATGGTTAAGTGGGAAACGATGTGGGAAGGCTTAGACAGCTAGGAGGTTGGCTTAGAAGCAGCCACCCTTTAAAGAAAGCGTAATAGCTCACTAGTCGAGTCGGCCTGCGCGGAAGATGTAACGGGGCTCAAACCATGCACCGAAGCTACGGGTATCATCTTATGATGATGCGGTAGAGGAGCGTTCTGTAAGCCTGTGAAGGTGAGTTGAGAAGCTTGCTGGAGGTATCAGAAGTGCGAATGCTGACATGAGTAACGACAATGCGAGTGAAAAACTCGCACGCCGAAAGACCAAGGTTTCCTGCGCAACGTTAATCGACGCAGGGTTAGTCGGTCCCTAAGGCGAGGCTGAAAAGCGTAGTCGATGGAAAACAGGTTAATATTCCTGTACTTCCAGTTATTGCGATGGAGGGACGGAGAAGGTTAGGCCAGCCTGGCGTTGGTTGTCCAGGTTTAAGGTGGTAGGCTGAAATCTTAGGCAAATCCGGGATTTCAAGGCCGAGAGCTGATGACGAGTTGCCTTTAGGCGACGAAGTGGTTGATACCATGCTTCCAAGAAAAGCTCCTAAGCTTCAGATAACTGGGAACCGTACCCCAAACCGACACAGGTGGTTAGGTAGAGAATACCAAGGCGCTTGAGAGAACTCGGGTGAAGGAACTAGGCAAAATGGCACCGTAACTTCGGGAGAAGGTGCGCCGGCGAGGGTCAAGGACTTGCTCCGTAAGCCCATGCCGGTCGAAGATACCAGGCCGCTGCGACTGTTTATTAAAAACACAGCACTCTGCAAACACGAAAGTGGACGTATAGGGTGTGACGCCTGCCCGGTGCCGGAAGGTTAATTGATGGGGTTAGCGCAAGCGAAGCTCTTGATCGAAGCCCCGGTAAACGGCGGCCGTAACTATAACGGTCCTAAGGTAGCGAAATTCCTTGTCGGGTAAGTTCCGACCTGCACGAATGGCGTAACGATGGCGGCGCTGTCTCCACCCGAGACTCAGTGAAATTGAAATCGCTGTGAAGATGCAGTGTATCCGCGGCTAGACGGAAAGACCCCGTGAACCTTTACTATAGCTTTGCACTGGACTTTGAATTTGCTTGTGTAGGATAGGTGGGAGGCTTTGAAGTGGGGACGCCAGTTCTCATGGAGCCATCCTTGAAATACCACCCTGGCAACTTTGAGGTTCTAACTCAGGTCCGTTATCCGGATCGAGGACAGTGTATGGTGGGTAGTTTGACTGGGGCGGTCTCCTCCCAAAGAGTAACGGAGGAGTACGAAGGTGCGCTCAGACCGGTCGGAAATCGGTCGTAGAGTATAAAGGCAAAAGCGCGCTTGACTGCGAGACAAACACGTCGAGCAGGTACGAAAGTAGGTCTTAGTGATCCGGTGGTTCTGTATGGAAGGGCCATCGCTCAACGGATAAAAGGTACTCCGGGGATAACAGGCTGATACCGCCCAAGAGTTCATATCGACGGCGGTGTTTGGCACCTCGATGTCGGCTCATCACATCCTGGGGCTGAAGCCGGTCCCAAGGGTATGGCTGTTCGCCATTTAAAGTGGTACGCGAGCTGGGTTTAGAACGTCGTGAGACAGTTCGGTCCCTATCTGCCGTGGACGTTTGAGATTTGAGAGGGGCTGCTCCTAGTACGAGAGGACCGGAGTGGACGAACCTCTGGTGTTCCGGTTGTCACGCCAGTGGCATTGCCGGGTAGCTATGTTCGGAAGAGATAACCGCTGAAAGCATCTAAGCGGGAAACTTGCCTCAAGATGAGATCTCACTGGGATCTTGAATCCCCTAAAGGGCCGTCGAAGACTACGACGTTGATAGGTTGGGTGTGTAAGCGCTGTGAGGCGTTGAGCTAACCAATACTAATTGCCCGTGAGGCTTGACCATATAACACCCAAGCAATTTGCTGACGCAGATTGCGGTGGTGAAGATGATACGAACCGAAAGTTCGCAACGAACCACAAA
>NZ_JAJSRO010000053.1:0-3072 GCF_021283425.1 Pseudomonas sp. NMI542_15
TTCGATGGTCAAGTGGGTGTAGTGAGTAGTCATGCAGCACCTTACCTCGGGTGTTGCACTTGGTCACTGAGACCGCCATGGCCCGGCATCTGCCAAGGATTTTCAATCGTGATAATCAGTCGCGATGCTTCCTCCCTGAGGTACTTCACAAGCACAGTATTATCCTTTGGAACCGCCAGCAGTTCGTCCTTGATCGTCATGGCGTCCAACGTTGCCAGGGGTTGTGCACCGGCGTTGCGCATGTGGCGCACGAAACCTGAATTCTTGGCACTGTTCATGTGTAACCTCGCACAAGGTTTACGCTGTATTGAGGCGCAGAACAATCCACCTCCCTTTTCGTCCATACTCGTATCTGCACTGCCCTCACGCAACTGGCACTTTTATCAGTTGACAATGCGCCATACCCTAAGAAATTTTATTCATGGACTGCCGGTTACTGGCTCCCTCGAACTTGCGCGAGGCACCATAAAAAAACCCGCCTGTTACGGCGGGCTTCTAACTATTTGAAAGGGTCTGATTAATATGCCTGACTGGTCAATCTGTCCAACGCATCATACCCATACTCTGCAGTTTCAGCGCGCTGTACGGTGTCACACCACAAGAGCCTGCCGCTTTCCTCACGCCAGGCTGACAACAGCTTCCCTCCAGCCCCTTGTCTGCGCCTAACGCCACTGATTGGGCGTGTTACAGATGGCACATCCACCCTGATCACATTGCCTTGCTCGTCAGCCGTGAATCGCCGATTACCCTGGTCCCAGACACGGTTGCCCTGTTGGTCGAACGCCTCGCCGAACAATTGGGGGGCTTCCACACTGATCAGCCGCCCGAGCCCATCGTACGTCAACTTGCGCCCGGCATCGTCGCAGGTAAGATTGCCATCGCAGTCATATTCCAGCTTGATATTGGTCGGGTAATCTGCATGGCTGTTTTCGATGCGGCTCAGTTGCGCCGGGTCGTCTTCCTCGAAGTAGTACCTGGCCAGGTTATTACCTTCGGGATAGGTCGTACTGACCCGGGTAATGTTGTCCAGTTCATCAAACCGGAACACCTGCTCCCGTATGATATTGCCATACGGGTCCTCGGGAGAAAGGCGGCCCTCGCAATTATAGATGCGCAACCGGCCACGAATGTCGTATACGTAGGTTTCATGGCGTAACACTTCAAGGATTTCACCTTCACCCAGTGTCTTCCACACGATCGCATCTTCCGCATCGTAACCTTGGGTCAGCGATTGCAGCGTAGCGCCCGTGTCGAATTCACGCTTCACTTCTCTGTCGAATTCGTCAAATGCCAGTCGTGTTTCAAGGTATTGGCTACCTTCCGTGGTCCGGGTCTTGAACAGCCGCCCAAGGCCATCGTATTCGAAGTTCGCCGTCATCGTGCCCAATGTCGTTTTGTCCAGCCTGCCGTAGCGGTCGTAGGCATAGGACTGCTGCCCGCCGACTACGTCGGTGTAAGCCAGCTGGCGCCCCAGCAAACTGGTCTGGTAGTGCATGACATGGGTTTCACCCTCATACTCCCGGGTCTCGCTCTTGACCTCCCCGTGGCTGAAATACTCACGCGACAGTACCAGCCCCAGTTCCTCGCAGCGCTTCAGACGCGCGTTCTTGTTGTCGAACTCGTAGTCGGCCTTGATCCCCTTCTCGACGATCTGCCGCAACTGCGGTTCGTCACTGAGCTCAGGCTGATAGCGGTACTCGATCAGTTGATTGCTTGGGGTCAAGACCGTGCTGGGTTTCATCTCGCCCGGCTTGAAACCGAATTCGCGCACCCGCCCACCCGTGATCGATTTGACCATGCGGTCCAGGCCATCGAAACGCTGCTCGCCCAACACCATGCCGTTGACCCTGATCTGGACAGGCAGATCCTCTCGGCTATGCTCGGCGTAGTCGCGGTGCACCACGCTGTCATCAGCGAGGGTTTCATCCATCAGACGATCGAATACATCGTAGACAAAGCGCTGGGTTTCACTGCGAGCATTGACTTCACGCGCTTTGCGCTGCAAACCATCATGGAACGTCAGGTTGATGCTGTACGACTTGGCGTCGGCATCAAACCGCTCGACACGCGCTGGCTCATCGAACAGGGTAAGCCAGGTGACGGTTCTGGCGCTGCGCTGCGTGCCATCAGCGGACTCGCGCCACTGCGTTCGGCTGGGCCCTGGCGAGCCAGAGATGCCAATCGGATCGTAGCGATCAAAGTGACGCACCCTGTCCGCTGCGATTTCGCAATACTGCCGGCCCCAGCCATCGAACAGCATCTGCCGCGGCAACGCCAACTCGCAGGGTTGCTGCTCCGGGTAGTCCATCCAGTCGAAATCGGTTTCGCCAACCAAATTGCCCAGCGCGTCGTATTGGGCAGCATAGCGCGGCCGCCAGCCGGCGCGCTTGTTGACGTCAACATTGTCGGCGTCCTGGCGTGACTGCGCGACCACCCGATTGAGCCCATCGACCAGGGTGCGGGTAATCACCCCCTTGACATCCTTGGCGGTTTGATCGGCCTGCCCGCCCGCCCCGCTGACCAAGGTATAGGTGTATTCGCGCTCGGCTTTCAAGTCTTCGTCATTTGGCGAGACCGTTTCCTTGATCACACGCCGTAAGGCATCGTAAGCGTAAGCGATTTGCACATCATTATCGTCGTAGTTCAGCATGGGCTGGTTGATGAACACAGAATGGTGCAGGGTAGATACCTTCTGGGCGTGGCGAATAGTGCCATCATCAAGCGCTTGGCCATGGTCGAAACCGGTGAAGGTGCGCACCTCCTCCAGCACCTCATCACCCAACTCGGCGCGTTTGGCGAACCGGTGCTCAACTTTCGTATCGTAGCCATTGAGCGTCTGCACCTGCCGGGTCATGCGGCCGTGCTGCAGTGCAGTTGCAGGCGCGTTCTCGTAGTGACGGACGGTGTACTGCAGCCCCTGCTCCTGCTCCCCAATGACCTGCATCAGGTCTTCCTCATGGGCCTCGAGCCAGCCCTTGCCCACCTCTGAGCCGCCCAGCGCTGGCAGGTGCTGGTAACGGAAACGGGTGCGCAGGGTCTGCGCCTGGCCTTCGCCGGTGGTGGCCGGGTGCA
>NZ_JAJSRO010000054.1:0-3014 GCF_021283425.1 Pseudomonas sp. NMI542_15
TTCGAAAACCTGAATCTGGACAAGACCCCGGTCAGCACCCAGGTTACCGACGAACCAGGCACCCCAGGCAACGAAGGCGACCTGGTCAAGGTCACCATCACCGCCGACCAGACTTCGGTGGCGGAAAACGTCAAACCGACGTTCACTGTGCACATCAACCAGCCGCTGGATCACGACCTGGTTGTGACCCTGAGCAACAACGCGACCGTGACCATCAAGGCGGGCGAAATCAGCGCGCCATACACCCACGATGCGCAGGGGGATGACGTCTACAATGATTCGGGCGAAATCAGCCTGGGTATCAAGTCGGCGGTAGACGCCACCGGTGCTACCTTCGAGAACCTGGAGCTGGGCGGTGCGGCTACCGTCCAAGTGACAGACACCACCGACGAAGTCGTGGCCAAGCTGACCGCGACGCCTTCGGTCACCGAAGGCGGCGAGATCACCTACACCATCACGCTGACCAACAAAGACGGCCTGCCGATCAACAACCACGGCGCCCTGAACTTCACGCTGAGCGACGGCAAAACCGTCATTACCGTGCCGGCCAATGGCACCAGCGGCTCGATTACCGTCACTGCTCCGGACAACGTCTATGTCGGCAGCAATACCCCGGTGGTGCAGTCGATCGCTACCGTTGCTGGCGCTGACGTCGGAAAATTCGAACAGTTGACACTGGACAAGACCCCGGTCAGCACCACCGTCACTGACGAGCCAGGTACCCCCGGTAACCCAGGCGGCAATAACGAAGGCGATCTGGTCAAGGTCACCATCACTGCCGACCAGACTTCGGTGGCCGAGAACGTCAAACCGACCTTCACCGTGCACATCAATACCGCTCTGGCACACGACCTGGTCGTCACCTTGAGCAACAACGCCACAGTCACCATCAAGGCCGGCGAAACCAGCGCGCTTTACGAGCACGCGGCGCAGGGCGACGACGTCTATCTGGACGGCGGCGAAATCAGCTTGGGCATCAAGTCGGCTGTGGACGTTGATGGTCGTACCTTCGAAAACCTGGAGTTGGGCGGCGATGCTTCGGTCAAAGTGACCGACACCATCGACGAGGTTGTGGCCAAGTTGACCGCAAGCCAGTCGGTGACCGAAGGTGGCGAGATCACCTACACCATCACGCTGACCAACAAAGACGGTCTGCCGATCAATAACCACTCGGAGCTGTATTTCAAGCTGACCGATGGCACCACTGTCATCGTGCCCGCCAACAGCACCACCGGTTCGGCCACTGCGACCGCGCCGGATAACGTCTATGTCGGTGCTAACGAGCCGGTGGTCAACGCCATCGACGCGGTCAGCGGCGCGGACGTGTGGAAGTTTGAAAACCTGAATCTGGACAAGACTCCGGTCAGCACCCAGGTTACTGACGAGCCAGGCACCCCTGGCAACGAAGGTGACATCGTCAAAGTCACCATCACCGCTGACCAGGCATCGGTGGCCGAGAACGTTAAACCGACCTTCACCGTGCACATCAACACCGCCCTGGCCCACGACCTGGTCGTGACCCTGAGCAACAATGCCACGGTGACCATCAAGGCAGGCGAAACCAGTGCACCGTACGAGCACGCGGCGCAGGGCGATGACGTTTACCAGGATGCTGGCGAAATCACCCTGGGCATCAAGTCGGCGGTAGACGCTACCGGTGCTGCCTTCGAGAACCTGCAGTTGGGCGGCGATGCTTCGGTCAAAGTGACCGACACCATCGACGAGGTTGTGGCCAAGTTGACCGCAAGCCAGTCGGTCACCGAAGGCGGCGAGATCACCTACACCATCACGCTGACCAACAAAGACGGTCTGCCGATCAATAACCACTCGGAGCTGTACTTCAAGCTGACCGATGGCACCACTGTCATCGTGCCCGCCAACAGCACCACCGGTTCGGCCACTGCGAACGCGCCGGATAACGTCTATGTCGGTGCTAATGAGCCGGTGGTCAACGCCATCGACGCGGTCAGCGGCGCGGACGCGTGGAAGTTTGAAAATCTGAACCTGGACAAGACCCCGGTCAGCACCCAGGTTACCGACGAGCCAGGCACCCCAGGCAACGAAGGCGATATCGTCAAGGTCACCATCACGGCCGACCAAACTTCGGTGGCCGAGAACGTCAAACCGACCTTCACCGTGCACATCAACACCGCCCTGGCCCACGACTTGGTCGTGACCCTGAGCAACAACGCAGTTGTAACCATCAAGGCCGGTCAGACCTCGAGCGAGCCGTATGCTCACGACGCGCAGGGTGACGACGTTTACCAGGATGCTGGCGAAATCACCCTGGGCATCAAGTCGGCGGTAGACGCTACCGGTGCTGCTTTCGAGAACCTGCAGTTGGGTGGTGATGCTTCGGTCAAAGTGACCGACACCATCGACGAGGTTGTGGCCAAGTTGACCGCAAGCCAGTCGGTCACCGAAGGCGGCGAGATCACCTACACCATCACGCTGACCAACAAAGACGGTCTGCCGATCAATAACCACTCGGAGCTGTATTTCAAGCTGACCGATGGCACCACTGTCATCGTGCCCGCCAACAGCACCACCGGTTCGGCCACTGCGACCGCGCCGGATAACGTCTATGTCGGTGCTAACGAGCCGGTGGTCAACGCCATCGACGCGGTCAGCGGCGCGGACGCGTGGAAGTTCGAGAACCTGACCCTGGATAAGACCGAGGTCAGCACCAGCGTTACGGATGAGCCTTCCGGGCAGGGTGACCTGGTGAAGGTCAGCATTACGCCGGTCACCGACACGGTGAACGAAGCGACTGCGCCGACCTTCAAGCTCACCCTGAACCAGGCCATCGATAAACCGCTGACCGTGCTGCTGAGCACCGGTGAAACCGTGGTGTTCGCCGCTGGTGAAACCACCAAAACCATTTCGGCGCCGGCCCAAGGCGATGACGTCTTTGTTGATAAAGGCACCATCACCGTTAGCATCGACAAGGCCACCGTCACCGGTGCGCCGCTGGAAAACCTGCAGATCGGCGACCCGGCCACTGTCAACGTGAC
>NZ_JAJSRO010000055.1:0-2729 GCF_021283425.1 Pseudomonas sp. NMI542_15
GTAACAAAATCAGCAATCCGCCCTGGGTCAAATTTCAATCGGCAGGGTGGGTCAATTTTCCATCAGCGCCAACACACTATGGAACCCCACCGCACCAACGTCATTATTTTTCCGAAGGTGCGCGAAGTCGCAGAGGCGGCCGAGCGAGCCTGACAGGCCCGAAAAGCCCGGCACGGGCGTCGGCGGCGATGACGGCGGCGGCATTATCCAGGGTTGATGATGGAAGTGGAGGATATCGACAACCTCTCGCGCAACCAAGACATCGCGGTCGGACTGCAAGTGATCTTGAAGCCACGGGCCCGTCCCACCCCGACATGGACCTCGATGCCCGAACGGACGTTAGATTTCGAGTTCTAGGCGTTCTGCGATGAAGGTTGGATCCCAGCCGGGATTGAAAGTGTCGACGTGGGTGAATCCGAGCCGCTCGTATAGGCCACGCAGGTTCGGGTGGCAGTCGAGCCGCAGCTTGGCGCACCCCTGCGTTCGCGCGGCATGGCGGCAAGCCTCGATCAGCGCGGAGCTGACACCCCGGCCCGCATGTGTCCGTCGCACCGCGAGCTTGTGCAGATATGCGGCCTCCCCCTTGAGGGCGTCGGGCCAGAACTCGGGATCCTCGGCCGACAAGGTGCAACAGCCGACGATGCCGTCGCTGCAACTCGCGACTAGGAGCTCGGATCTCAGGACGAAGGTCTCCGCGAATGTCCGGTCGATCCGCGCGACGTCCCAGGCGGGCGTTCCCTTGGCGGACATCCACGCCGCAGCGTCGTGCATCAGCCGCACAACCTCGTCGATATCACCCGAGCAGGCGACCCGAACGTTCGGAGGCTCCTCGCTGTCCATTCGCTCCCCTGGCGCGGTATGAACCGCCGCCTCATAGTGCAGTTTGATCCTGACGAGCCCAGCATGTCTGCGCCCACCTTCGCGGAACCTGACCAGGGTCCGCTAGCGGGCGGCCGGAAGGTGAATGCTAGGCATGATCTAACCCTCGGTCTCTGGCGTCGCGACTGCGAAATTTCGCGAGGGTTTCCGAGAAGGTGATTGCGCTTCGCAGATCTCCAGGCGCGTGGGTGCGGACGTAGTCAGCGCCATTGCCGATCGCGTGAAGTTCCGCCGCAAGGCTCGCTGGACCCAGATCCTTTACAGGAAGGCCAACGGTGGCGCCCAAGAAGGATTTCCGCGACACCGAGACCAATAGCGGAAGCCCCAACGCCGACTTCAGCTTTTGAAGGTTCGACAGCACGTGCAGCGATGTTTCCGGTGCGGGGCTCAAGAAAAATCCCATCCCCGGATCGAGGATGAGCCGGTCGGCAGCGACCCCGCTCCGTCGCAAGGCGGAAACCCGCGCCTCGAAGAACCGCACAATCTCGTCGAGCGCGTCTTCGGGTCGAAGGTGACCGGTGCGGGTGGCGATGCCATCCCGCTGCGCTGAGTGCATAACCACCAGCCTGCAGTCCGCCTCAGCAATATCGGGATAGAGCGCAGGGTCAGGAAATCCTTGGATATCGTTCAGGTAGCCCACGCCGCGCTTGAGCGCATAGCGCTGGGTTTCCGGTTGGAAGCTGTCGATTGAAACACGGTGCATCTGATCGGACAGGGCGTCTAAGAGCGGCGCAATACGTCTGATCTCATCGGCCGGCGATACAGGCCTCGCGTCCGGATGGCTGGCGGCCGGTCCGACATCCACGACGTCTGATCCGACTCGCAGCATTTCGATCGCCGCGGTGACAGCGCCGGCGGGGTCTAGCCGCCGGCTCTCATCGAAGAAGGAGTCCTCGGTGAGATTCAGAATGCCGAACACCGTCACCATGGCGTCGGCCTCCGCAGCGACTTCCACGATGGGGATCGGGCGAGCAAAAAGGCAGCAATTATGAGCCCCATACCTACAAAGCCCCACGCATCAAGCTTTTGCCCATGAAGCAACCAGGCAATGGCTGTAATTATGACGACGCCGAGTCCCGACCAGACTGCATAAGCAACACCGACAGGGATGGATTTCAGAACCAGAGAAAGAAAATAAAATGCGATGCCATAACCGATTATGACAACGGCGGAAGGGGCAAGCTTAGTAAAGCCCTCGCTAGATTTTAATGCGGATGTTGCGATTACTTCGCCAACTATTGCGATAACAAGAAAAAGCCAGCCTTTCATGATATATCTCCCAATTTGTGTAGGGCTTATTATGCACGCTTAAAAATAATAAAAGCAGACTTGACCTGATAGTTTGGCTGTGAGCAATTATGTGCTTAGTGCATCTAACGCCCAGCTTCAGACGCGCGGAGGCCGTAAGGCCGTAGCGTCGGCTGGAAGCATTGGTTAGAGCATGAGCGATTTACTGTATTCATGGCTTTCGAAAAATTGTATCTGCACAGGTTGCTAGTACGACGTACACAATAGGCCCGAGCAGTATGAGCGCCGCCCAGCCCTGAGGAGAACTTGGCGCTTTACCCGCGTAGGTGACGATCTCCACCACCAGTAGCGCCCAGGCCGCAAGGAATATGGCGATGTTTCGCGGCCTTAACCAAGTGCGCTTCTGAGCCTTGTCTAGAAGATTCACCACGTCACTACCGTCAAAGAAGTGGTGGCCGCAGTGAGCGCAACGATGTGCATCTACGAAATTCTGGCGGCCACAGCGTGCGCAGTTCATTTTTGCTCTAACGCCGAAGTTCAGCCGCCAGAACGGAGCGCAGCGGAGTGATGGTCGGCTGCAACTTCATGTTATGCCGCATCTG
>NZ_JAJSRO010000056.1:0-2697 GCF_021283425.1 Pseudomonas sp. NMI542_15
ACTGCAATGAGTGCGGCGAAACAGGCGCGGGAAGCGTTGGCGAGCCTGACGCCAGAAGAGGCCGAGTTCATGATGCGTCATTTACCCGAAATAGCTGGGTTGCTTAGCGATGCCAGCCTAGCAATGGGCGTGAGCGAAGCCATGACTTCCCGGGCGCTGGATGAACTGAGCGCAACACTACGCCGGATTGAAGAGTTACACCAACGGCAGTTCTCGAAGTATGGACACCTGCGCAGCCCCGAGTTTTTTGCTGAGCGTTCAAAGCTATTCAGGCAATTGGATGCGCATTTGAGCATGGGCCTACTTAACAAGCACCTGAATATGGGTAGTTATGACAGCTTACGCAGAGATCTAGGTATCTCGAGCCGTAGTCTTGTTCACCACTGGAGCAAAGCTGGAGCACCGGGAGCGATACCGGGGTATTCAACACACCTAGATAAATTAGCACGCCTGTCAAATCACCTTAAGAAAGGAGGTTATGTGGGGTTAGGACTGGGCGCAGGAAGCGGCCTAATGAACATTCACCAGGCATGCCAAGAAGGAAGAACCGAAGCCTGTAAAAAGGTAACATTTAAAGAGTCGGGAAGTTTTGCCGGAGGTTTAGCGTTCGGAACACTTGCGGGCAAAGCGTCAGGTGCTGTAGCAGCTGCCGCCTGCTTAAGCTTTGGACCCTTTAGCGCCGCCGTATGCACCATCATTATAGTTGGTGCAGGTACTGCTGCTGGAAGCATGGCCGGAATGGCTGGAGGCGAGTGGTTTGGCGAAGCCATTTATGAATATACAGAGTAGATCAATACATTATGGAATTTCCAGCACAAACCATGAAAATACTTATGGCGACAGCATCATGTTTCATGATGATGACAGGACTGGCACTCTATATCCGCTTGGCGCAAACTAAAACCTTGGATATCATGATTTCCGCGTTACCAAGCAGCTACTGGTTGAGCCTGAATATTTCGATATGGGGCAAACGAAGCCTTCGCTCACGACTACAGCTCACAGGAGTCATATCAGCGGTATTATTCTGGCCAATAAAAAATCTGCATATTCGCAATAAAAAACTAGATCAAACAGACATTGACAACTTCCCCAAGCACCTAAAAAAACAATTGCTAGCCTGCAACTACGCACTTTATCTAGGCGCAGCTGGGTTTAGCATAACTTACTACATATACAATTAGCACCCCATGAGCAAACCCAAAAACAGATCTGGTTTCAGAACAAAGCTGATCGCACAGCTAACTCGCGGACAACCCTGCTCCCACACGGATCGCGCCCTGGCAAGGGAAGTGGCGAAAATTTAGGCGAGGTCATTTTTGAGGCCATTCAAGATGATTGATCACCTGGACATTAAATTACGGCTACTCCTATTGGCCTCACCATTCTGCCTGGGCCTTCTATCACTCGCAATAGATATTCAAATCGCCTGCTCTCGCCAATATGCAAGCATGAGCAAATCACTCTCCCGGAGCAAATGCCTTTCCTATTCCGTAGTTATCTGGGGTGAAGAGAATATACGCTCGAGACTTTTGGTGATTTTCATGATCACTGGCACCATTACATTCCCTAAGTCCAGCATCCGCAGAGGCATACTGGATGCTCGAGACTACGATCAACTACCCAGAAACCTGAGAGCGAAATTGGTTATCGCATCCTGGGCAAACACCATTGGATTCACCTGGCTGACCATCAACTACTTTTTGATATAGCTGCCTTGCTTGAGGAATCACCGCGGGGCACCGATTCCCACAGTGATAGCGCATCTTTCAATCTATGCACAATTCCTGTGGGAGCGGGTTCACCCGCGAAAGGGCCGGTACAGCCAATGCAAAAGTCAGCGCATCAAGCCCAACTCGGCATCATCCAGCAGCGCCTTGGCCATGGCTGCGAAGTAATGCGATGCCCACATCATTTGCTGGTCGCTATCCATCAAACCGGTCAGCGACAAGTCCCGTGCATAGCCCATCAACTCGGAGGCCTGCTCGCGGGCGCTGCGGCAGGGGATGCCTTCGGCTATGCGGAACAGCGGATGGGTTTGGCCTTCGCCTTGGTAGAAATAGGTTACGCCTGGGGTGGTTTTGGTTTCGTCGGTCATGGGTTCTCCTGAATGCTCGTTGACCTCCTCTTCCGTTTCCACAGGAAGGGTGGCAGCTGTACACGGGGTGGAAACCCGAGTGCATTCAGGGAAAACTCGGTAGGCACGAGGCCTCCCGGGTACAGCCGCCATGAACGACATACCCTGAAATGCTTACTACAGGTTTCCACACCCGATCGCTGAACCGTCGGCGACAGGCAAAGCCTAGAGGGCGGGATTTGCAGGAACAATCAGACGCGTATCGACAGAGGTTGTAGGGTATTTCGCAGGGGATCGAGTTGCCAGTCCTGAGGCGTAGGAAGAGTCTGAAATTGTAGTATGTCTTGGACAGGCACCAAGGCTGGCAGGTGTTCGCCCTGACAGGTGTAGCGAAACCTGTCAGTCAAAAACCCGTGTAGTCCAAATCTCTACCTCTTGTAGGACTCTTCCTAAACCCTTTCCAACCCGAAAATACCCCTCTAGAGGCTGCTAGCTTCCTGGCTTTCATCCTCAAAAAAGTGGCAAGCCATGAGCATGCGCATAAACATCTTCGGCCGATACCAGGGCCTTGAGGGCGACCAAACCACCACAGGCGCTGTTTGTATTGCCAGCCGGGCCAG
>NZ_JAJSRO010000057.1:0-2277 GCF_021283425.1 Pseudomonas sp. NMI542_15
CCCAAGCAACAGCGGCGCAGTGCCAAGGCGCTGTTGGCGCAAATCAAAGCCGAAGGTTATGACGGTGGCTACAGCCAGCTCACCGCGTTTATCCGTGCCTGGCGAGGGGGACAGGGCAAGGCGTCGCAGGCCTTTGTGCCGCTGACCTTTGCTCTTGGCGAGGCGTTTCAGTTTGACTGGAGCGAGGAAGGCTTGCTGGTCGGCGGCATTTACCGGCGTATGCAGGTGGCACATCTGAAGCTGTGTGCCAGCCGTGCGTTCTGGCTTGTGGCGTATCCGAGCCAGGGCCATGAGATGTTATTTGACGCCCATACACGCTCGTTCGGCGCCTTGGGCGGCGTGCCGCGCCGGGGCATCTACGACAACATGAAGACGGCCGTCGACAAGGTCAATAAGGGCAAAGGCCGGGCGGTGAATGCACGCTTTGCGGTGATGTGCGCGCATTACCTGTTCGATCCGGACTTCTGCAACGTCGCCGCTGGTTGGGAAAAGGGCATCGTTGAAAAGAACGTGCAAGACAGCCGCAGGCGTATCTGGCTAGACGCCCAGGACTGCCAGTTTCACTCCTTCGAGGAACTCAATGCCTGGCTGGGCCAGCGCTGCCGCGCGCTTTGGAACGAGCTGACGCACCCTCAATACAGCGGGCTGAGTGTGGCCGAAGTGCTGGAGTTGGAGCGCGCTGAACTGATGCCTGTGCCAGCGCCATTCGACGGTTACGTCGAGCGGCCTGCGCGGGTCTCCAGCACCTGCCTGGTCAGCGTCGGGCGCAACCGCTACTCGGTGCCGTGTGAGTACGCGGGTAAGTGGGTCAGCAGCCGTTTGTATCCGACGCGAATCGAGGTGGTGGCTGACGACGCGCTGATCGCCAGCCATGTCCGCTTGCTGGATCGCGACCAGGTCAGCTATGACTGGCAGCACTACCTCCCGCTGATCGAACGCAAGCCCGGTGCGCTGCGCAACGGCGCGCCCTTTGCTGATCTGCCGGCGCCGCTGCGTCAGCTTAAGCACGGTCTGGGGCGTCATGCCGGCGGTGACCGGATCATGGCGCAAGTCCTGGCTGCCGTACCGGTCGCCGGACTCGATGCCGTGCTGGTAGCCGTTGAGCTGGTACTGGAGAGCGGCAGCCTGAGCGCCGAACACATCCTCAATGTCGTGGCACGGCTGACAGCATCCGAACCACCACCCAGCGTCGAAACCCACTTGTCGCTCAAGGAAGCCCCCGTCGCTAACACGGCGCGCTACGACCGCCTGCGTGGCCAGGCCGAGGAGGTCGGTCATGCGTGATTTGATGGCGGAACTCAAGGAGCTGCGCCTGCACGGCATGGCCACGGCCTTGGCGGAGTTAACTGCACAGGGTGAGTCGAACACAGCCTCGTCCAAGTGGCTGCTCGAACACCTGCTGGAACAAGAGCACACAGATCGCGCCATGCGCTCGGTGAGCCACCAGATGAACATGGCCAAGCTGCCGATGCACCGCGATCTGGCCGGCTTCGACTTCAGCGCCTCCAGCGCAGACGCTCGTTTGATCAGCGAACTGGCCAGTCTGGCCTTTACCGACACCGCGCAGAACGTGGTGCTGATCGGTGGGCCTGGCACCGGTAAAACCCACCTGGCCACTGCGCTGGCCGTGTCCGGCATCACCCGGCACGGCAAGCGCGTGCGCTTCTACTCCACGGTCGATCTGGTCAATCTGCTGGAGCGCGAAAAGCACGACGGCAAAGCCGGGCGGATCGCCCAAGCTCTGCTGCGCATGGATCTGGTCATCCTCGACGAACTGGGTTATCTGCCCTTCAGCCAGGCCGGCGGTGCGTTGCTGTTTCACCTGCTATCCAAGCTGTACGAACACACCAGCGTGGTGATCACCACCAACCTGAGCTTCGCCGAATGGTCGAGCGTGTTCGGCGACGCCAAGATGACCACCGCCCTGCTGGATCGGCTGACCCACCACTGCCACATCGTCGAAACCGGTAACGAGTCCTATCGCCTGCAACACAGTAGCTTGGCGGCCCAGGCCAAGATCAAATCACGGGAGCGAAAGCGTAAGGGCGGCCAGGAACCGGAGGACGATGAGCCGTTCTGATTTCATGGCGACGACGGCCTGCTACATGGCTGCGTGTGGCAGGTCTTAAACAACTGAACTGGGCTAGCGAAGGAGTGGGGGCAACAGCAGCTGCGCTGGTAGACTTATCCACAGTTGCTGGTAACAAAATCAGCAATCCGCCCTGGGTCAAATTTCAATCGGCAGGGTGGGTCAATTTTCCATCAGCGCCAACACAC
>NZ_JAJSRO010000058.1:0-2236 GCF_021283425.1 Pseudomonas sp. NMI542_15
CGACCCGGAGTTCCAGCTGCGTGGCGGCTTCGAAAACCTGATGCTCGACGCGGCGAGCCCGCTGTTCGGTCTGGTCATTCGCCTGCGTACGCTGGATGACCTGCCCAACATCGCCTATGTGCACAAGACCGTGCAAAACCAGGTCAGCAACATCCGCGAAGAAATCCAGCAGCACGGCTACCCCATCGTGCACCAGGAAGTCTATTCCTATGCCCTGTGCCTGTATCTGGACGAGGCCGTGATGAGCCGCCCCTGGGGCAACAATTCGTGCTGGAGCCACGAGCCGCTGCTCAGCATCTTCCACGACGAAACCCAGGGCGGCGAAAAGATCTTCGTGCTGCTCGAACGGGTCATGCAGGCGCCCAAGGAATTCCAGGATGTCCTGGAGTTCCTGTACTACTGCTTCTGCCTGGGCCTGCGGGGCAAGCACGCCCTCGCCCCCAAGTGCGAAGACATCATCAACGCCTTGATCTCGCGCATGCACACGGTCATCCGCGAACTGCGTGGCCCCATGCCGCAAGAGGTGTGCGACCCCTACACCAACGTCGTTCATTGCCCCCACCGCCCGCGACGCTGGGAGTGGCCCTGGTGGAGCCCGCTGGTGATCTCGGCCGTCGCCATGGTCTGCGCTTACAGCTACTACAGCTACCGCCTCGACCTGCTCACCGCCGAAGTCCTGGAATCGCTCGACGCGATTCTGCAGCAGTAGCAGGGGACGCCACATGCCTAGCCAATCCGATTTGCGCTTTACCTTCCAGCCGCTGGTGGGCCGGAGTGAATTCGAAGTGGTGTCGTTCGAGCTGGACGAAGCCATCAGCACGCCGTTCCAGCTGAAGCTGGAACTGGTCAGTTTTGAAGACGATGTCGACTTCGGTCAGTTGCTCGACAAGCCGGTGCTGTTCACGATCTGGCACGGCGAGCGCCCGCTGCGCTACGTGCACGGCCTGGTCAGCACCTTCAGCCAGGGTGAAACGGGCTTCCATCGCACCCGTTACCGCGCCCTGGTCGAACCCGTGCTGGCCCGCGCCGGGCTGCGCTCGAACTGGCGCATCTTCCAGCAGAAAACCGTGCCGCAGATTCTCGAGATCATGCTCAAGCGCCAGGGTATCACCGGCTACGAGCTGAGAAGCATCGACAAGCACGAGGTGCGCGAGTTCTGCGTGCAGGCCGGTGAAACCGACCTCGACTTCATCGCCCGCCTGGCCGCCGAAGAGGGTTTCGTCTACCGCTTCGAGCACACGCCAAAACTGCACAAGCTGCTCATCACCGACCGGCTGCTGGGGCTGGGGCAGCTCAGCCAGGGCGCCATCAAGCCCGATGACGATGACGAAGGCTTTTTCGAGCCGGACGACACCGACCCCAACCAGGTGCTGTACCACGCCAACAGCGGCGGCGATCAGGCCAGGCCGTGCCTGCGCCGCCTGCGTTACAGCGAGCAGGTACGTACCGCGCGCCAGGTGCAGCGCGACTACACCTTCACCCACCCGGCCTACCGCCAGGAGCAGCGTGCCGAGGGCAGCGACCTCAGGCACCAGTCCACCACGTACGAGCGCTTCGACTACCCCGGTCGCTACAAGCGCGAGGCCGTCGGCGCCCCCTTCACCGCCACCCGCATCACAGCCTGGCGCCATGACGCTCGCATGGCCGAGGTGGAAGGCGACGATGTGCGCCTGCAACCGGGGCTGAGCTTCACCCTGATCGGGCACCCGCGCGAAGACCTGAACAGGCATTGGCGGGTAAGCCGCGTGCACCACGAAGGCACCCAGTTCACCAGCCTTCAGGAGGAAGCTGCAGGTGCCCGGCAAGGTACCCGCTACTGCCAGAAGGCTGTGCTGGTGCCCGGCAGAACCGAATGGCGCCCGGCGCCGTTGCCCAAGCCGCGCATCGACGGCCCGCAGATGGCAACGGTGGTGGGGCCCAAGGGCGAGGAGATCTACTGCGACCCATGGGGCCGGGTGAAGGTCAGCTTCCCCTGGGACCGGGAAAGCCAGGACAACGAGTTCAGTTCCTGCTGGGTACGCGTGTCGCAAGGCTGGGCCGGCGGCAGCTGGGGTTCGATGGCCATTCCGCGCATTGGCCAGGACGTGATCATCCAGTACGTCGACGCCGACCCGGACCAGCCGATGATCACCGGGCGCACCTACTGTGGCAATCAGCTGCCGCCGTATGACCTGCCCAAGCACAAGACGCGGATGACCATCAAGAGCCAGACCCATAAGGGCGATGGTTTTAACGA
>NZ_JAJSRO010000059.1:0-1819 GCF_021283425.1 Pseudomonas sp. NMI542_15
CGGCCACCGATACCTGGTCAGCGGTGATGGTGACTTTGACGATGTCACCTTCGTTGCCTGGGGTGCCTGGTTCGTCGATAACCTGGGTGCTGACCGGGGTCTTGTCCAGATTGAGGTTTTCGAACTTCCACGCGTCCGCGCCGCTGACCGCGTCGATGGCGTTGACCACCGGCTCGTTAGCGCCGACATAGACGTTATCCGGCGCGGTCGCAGTGGCCGAACCGGTGGTGCTGTTCGCGGGCACGATGACAGTGGTGCCATCGGTCAGCTTGAAATACAGCTCCGAGTGGTTATTGATCGGCAGACCGTCTTTGTTGGTCAGCGTGATGGTGTAGGTGATCTCGCCACCTTCGGTCACCGACTGGCTTGCGGTCAACTTGGCCACAACCTCGTCGATGGTGTCGGTCACTTTGACCGAAGCATCACCACCCAACTGCAGGTTCTCGAAGGCAGCACCGGTAGCGTCTACCGCCGACTTGATGCCCAGGGTGATTTCGCCAGCATCCTGGTAAACGTCATCGCCCTGCGCCGCGTGCTCGTACGGTGCACTGGTTTCGCCGGCCTTGATGGTCACCGTGGCATTGTTGCTCAGGGTCACGACCAGGTCGTGCTCCAGCGGCTGGTTGATGTGCACGGTGAACGTCGGTTTGACGTTCTCGGCCACCGAAGTCTGGTCGGCAGTGATGGTTACTTTGACCAAGTCACCTTCGTTGTTGCCGCCTGGGTTGCCCGGAGTACCTGGCTCATCGGTAACGGTTGTGCTGACCGGCGTCTTGTCCAGGGTCAGCTGTTCGAACTTGCCGACATCAGCGCCAGCAACAGTTGCGATCGACTGTACCACCGGGGTATTGCTGCCAACGTAAACGTTGTCCGGAGCAGTCACGGTGATCGAACCGCTGGTGCCGTTGGCCGGCACGGTGATGACGGTCTTGCCGTCGCTCAGCGTGAAGGTCAGGGCGCCGTGGTTGTTGATCGGCAGGCCGTCTTTGTTGGTCAGCGTGATCGTGTAGGTGATCTCGCCGCCTTCGGTCACCGAAGGGGTGGCGGTCAGCTTAGCCACAACTTCACTGATAGTGTCCGAGATCTCAACGGTAGCTGGACCACCCAAGGCCAGGTTCTCGAAAGTGGCACCTGGAACGGTAGCGTCGGTAACGCTGAGGGTGATGGAGCCAGCGTCGTGATAGACGTCATCACCCTGAGCCGGAGTCTTGTACTCGACTTCGGTCTTACCGGCTTCGATCGTCACGGTGTCTCCGTTCGACAGAGTGACGGTCAACGGACGATCCAGCGCCTGGCTTACTTTCACAGTAAAGGAAGGTTGCTGGTCTTCGGTCACATTGCCATTGCTGACGATGCTTACGGTGACAGTATCGACGCTGTCATTGATGACAGTCGAGGCTGGAGTCGGATTCGGGGTCAGCTGCTCGAAGTTGCCGCCGGTGGCGTTTTCGATGGTGACGCTAACAGTCGAACCGTTGTTATAGACGTCGTTCGCCGGGGTCTGGAAATCAACGCTGCCTTGGGTCTTGCCGGCTTCAACAGTGATGGTCTGGCCGTTGGACAGGGTCACGGTTACCGGCGTCTGGGCAGGGTTGCTCAGGGTCACGGTGTAGGTGATGACACCGCCTTCGGTCACCGACGGGTTCGCCGTCAGCGTTGCGGTGGTGGTGTCTACTGAATCGTTGATCGTGGTCTGAGCCGGGGTCGGATTCGGGGTCAACTGCTCGAAGTTACCGCCCGTGGCGTTCTCGATGGTGACGCTGACAGTCGAACCGTTGTTGTAGACGTCGTTCGCCGGGGTCTGGAAATCAACGCTGCC